>CAMEKM010000003.1 GCA_945921355.1 uncultured Bacteroidales bacterium | reverse complement strand
TAAGTCCACCGAGGGGGAAGATGGTTTTGCGTAGGTTGTCTTCGGTGAGCATCCAGAGGAAGTATGTTTGGTCTTTGTGCGTATCCACAGCGTTTTTGAGGTAGAGATGTCCTCGATGTTCGGCGATCTGTGCGTAGTGTCCGGTGGCGATATAGTCGCAGTTGTATAGTTCGGCTGCTTGGATGAGTTTGCCCCATTTGATGTGTGAGTTGCACAATACACAAGGGTTGGGCGTTCGTCCGCATGCGTACTCGTGCACGAAGTTATCTATGATATGTTCGCGGAAGGTGCTGCGAAAATCCAAGATATGGTGTTCAAAACCTAATGTGGCAGCCATGCGTTGGGCTTCCATGATGCTCTCTACCGAACAACAACCTTTCTCCTTAGCCAGACAGGATTCTTTGATAGAGTCGAAAGTGCGGAAGGTGGCACCTACCAATTCATATCCCTGCTCCAGAAGCAAGATAGCCGCCACAGTGGAGTCAATTCCCCCCGACATGCCAATAAGTACACGTTTGCTCATTTGACAATTGATAGTTTACAATTTGCGGTGCAAAGGTAGGTGTTTTTTTGCAAATATGCAAGAGTTTGTATAAAAAACGCTGAGAAGGTTGCGTATTTCATAAATTTTTTGTACTTTTGCGAGCTGAAATGTGTATTCATAAATAATTACATAAATTATATGAGAAAATTGACCTTATTGCTTTTGCTTGTCTTCACAACAATGGTGATGGCACAAGTGACAACAGTTCCCAGTATCATACAGCAAGGATACGATGGCGAGATTTCGATTATCTATAATCCCAATGAGGGTAGTGGTGATATGGAAGGTGCCACCGAATGCTACGCGCATACAGGTTTGATCACCGCTGCTTCATCTGGCGATGGCGACTGGAAAAACGTGGTGGAAGATTGGCGTAAGAATACGGCTAAGACCCAACTAACAAAGGATGGTGCAAACTGGAAACTTGTTATTCCTAATATCTACGAGTTCTACAACTGCCCAACCACTACAGAGATTAAGAAGCTTGCATTCGTATTCCACGATGGTCCGAGCGGTTCTAAAGAAGGTAAATCAGCCGAAGGTACTGATATTTTCGTTGAATTGGCAGAGAAGGGATTGGCTGTATCAATTACCAATGCTATACCAGAAATTTCTAAATTGAATGATAAGTTAACTCTTCACTGTGTTGCTACAGAGTCGGCATCCTTGTCGCTGACTGTGAATGGTACCGAAATTGCAAACGGAGAAGGCACAGAATTGAAGGTTGATTATACTTTGGAAACTGTTGGAGATTATCGTTTTGAATTTACCGCCACCAAGGGCAATGAGGTGAAATCAACTTCGATTCAAACATGTGTGGTTTCGGCTCCAGAGCAAGCAGCTCGTCCAGAAGGAATCGATATGGGTATTTACTACGATGATAATGACCCTACTAAGGTGACATTGGCTACTTTTGCTGCGAGCAAGCATGTCAATACCGAAATGAAAACAATCACCTTGAAAGCAAAATTGCCCGCTCATTGGACGGACTCAATTACAGCATGGGTATGGGTAGAAGGTGGTGATAGCAAGGTGGTCATTCCAGAGCAAGATGGTGAGTGGTATATCGTTAGCGATTCTTGTACGCAACTCAATGTCATCTTCCGCAATGGCACCGACTGGAATGGTAATAAAAACCAAACCGTAGATATTGTGCTAACAAGCGATGCAGTACTCGAATTTACACAGTCGGGCGATTCGAAAGCAGAATACACTGTGATAGAAATGCAGCCTACGGTATATGCATCTGCACAACATGTATTTGTAGTGGGTGATTTCAACGATTGGAAACTATCGAATAAATACCAAATGAAGCAAGACGGCAACTATTTCTGGTTGGAAATTAGTGGTTTGACCCCTCAACAAGAATATGCGATGCAATATGTGGTAGTTCGTGCGGATGGTGTGGTAAAGAAGATTTCTGATCTATATTCAGAGAAAGTGTTGCACAAAGATGATCAATGGGAGCCAAAGAAAGTGGATCCTACATTGATGGATTATCCTGCTCAAGGTGATGGGTATGTGACTGTGATTGAAACTGATAAACCAAAATATCAATGGTCGGATGCTACATTGAACTTCAAACGTCCAGATAAAAATAACCTTGTTATCTATGAAGCGTGGGTGTATGACCATACCGTCACACGTGATATCAAAGGTATGACGGATCGTATGTTCTACTATAAAGATATGGGTATAAACGCCATAGAGTTGATGCCAGTTTGTGAGTTTGATGGCAACCTCAACTGGGGATATTCGCCTAACCACTACTTTGCATTGGATAAAGCATACGGCACACCCGAACAGTTCAAGGAATTTGTCGATTCATGCCACGCAACAGGAATAGCAGTCATCTTGGATATGGTATTCAATCACGCTACAGGTCTCAACCCAATGAATAAACTCTATCCTTATGGTGATGATTTGAAGTATAATCCTTGGTTCAATGTGACAGCCCCTCACGGCGACAATGTGTATGAGGATTGGAATCATGACTTTGAGCCTGCTCATCAGATGTTTATTCGTGTGTTGCAATATTGGTTGACCGAATACAAGGTGGATGGTTTCCGTTTAGACTTGAGTCATGGTCTTTGCGGTGCGATGGGAGGAACATCGGTTCGCAACATCAAAGATTATTACGAGAAAGGTGTCAAGGCCGTATCTCCTGATGCTTATATGATTTTGGAACACTGGGGCGATAACTGTGACAACGATCGCAAAGAGCTCATCAAAGAGGGTATGCTATGCTGGGATAATACAGTGGAAGCATATTATGCTTCTGCCAAAGGCTCAACAGGTTCCTCTTTCTCCAATGCTAACCGTGATGGATATGTTAGTTATTGCGAAAGCCACGATGAGGAACGTTCGTTCTTCCATGCAAAACAGTTCGGTATGGGCGACCTAAAGACCAACGATCAAGCTCGTATAGCACGTGTACCTCTAAATATGGCATTCCTTACTTTGCTGAACGGACCACAAATGTTCTATCATTTTGCGGAATTTGGATTCGATTATTCGAAATGGCAAAATGCAGAAGGCAAATGGGGTAATGATGACGGCGGAAATGCTCCTTATGGTATGCAAAATGTATCGAACGAGAATTATAAAATGCAAGCGAAAGCCCGCACCGAAACATGGTTAGGCGAGGGTGCTTGGCGCACAGAGGCATTCCATAAAGTGGGACAAGCGATTCAGTTGCGTACACGTCTCTTGCCAGAAGTATTCGCTGGTAATCCAACGAAGGTAGATATAGGTAGCGGAAAAATCGTTCGTACCATTCAGTGGGGAGAGCATGTGTTTGTGGCAGGTAACTTCAGCGCAACGGATGCGAAGGAAGTTACTATCCCAGCTGGCAAATGGTATAACTACTATGAGCAAATAGAGCAAACAGAAACAACCGTGACGCTTGCTCCTGGCGCTTTGATGATTTTGACAGGTGTTCCTCATGAATTGCCAAAGATGCGTCCACATTATGCATTTGATACCGATGTGGAGAATGTGTTTGTACCAGAAAATACAATGGATATGTTGCCTCCATACAATGCGACAATCTATAGTGTGAGCGGTCAAGCAGTGTCGGTGCAATATAATGTAAATCAAGTGAATATGAATGGATTAAATGATGGCATGTACCTCATTCAATTGGAGAAGAATGGTCAACGAGTAACGAAGAAAGTGATTCGTTGAACTTAAAAATCAGCGAAAAATGAGTGTGCCGATTTCGACACACTCATTTTTATTACATATAAAGGATTGTGTGTAAGTAGATTACACAATCTTTGCAGGGATGAGTTTCTCGCGAATCTTCACGTAGATAATATGCTCTTTCTTGGCAAATGCTGTTTGCACATATCCCATACCGATACCCACCTTAGTAGTAGGGAGCATGATGCCGCTGGTGACATTACCAATCGTATTGCCCTCGGCATCGCAAAGCTCATAGCCACAACGTGGAATAGCACGCTCTTGGCACTCAAAGTGCACCAATTTGCGCTTCACGCCTTCGGCTTTCTGCTGGAGCAAATACTCTTTGTCGATAAAGTCCTTCGCATCGAACTTGGTAATCCAGCCTAGTCCAGCCTCCAGTGGAGAGGTGGTGTCATCAATATCATGACCATAGAGGCAGTACCATTTCTCCAGACGCAAA
This sequence comes from uncultured Bacteroidales bacterium, assembly GCA_945921355.1. GTDB lineage: Bacteria > Bacteroidota > Bacteroidia > Bacteroidales > Paludibacteraceae > Colicola. The sequence continues at coordinate 98,260 of CAMEKM010000003.1, read as the reverse complement.
CTGTCGCGTGCGCCCAATCCGATAGGTGCCAAACCAAAGTCTTTACCCACCTCGAAGAGTGCGTCCCAGATTTGTTTGCTATGCTCTTTTGGGAAATATAACTCAAATCCACCTGCTCCGGTATAGCCCGTATTGCTGAGAATGACGCCTTGTACGCCTGCGAATGACCACTCACGGAAAGCGTAATAAGGAATCGCGCTCAAATCGGCATCCGTAAGCAGTTGCAACATCTCTGTGGCTTTAGGTCCTTGCACTGCCAATTGTCCGTAGCGATCGCTGGCGTTCTCGAGCTGCACACCAAAGGTGTTGTGTTCGTTCACCCATGCCCAGTCTTTGTCAATATTGCCAGCATTGACTACGAGAAGGTATTTGGTAGTTGAATATTTATAGATAATCAGGTCATCCACGATACCACCTTTTCCGTTGGGGAAGCAGGTGTATTGTGCTTTGCCTGCCTCCAGTTTGCTCACGTCGTTGGTGGTGATGTATTGTAGAAAATCCAATGCTTTCTCGCCTTTTACCCAAAACTCGCCCATATGACTTACGTCAAACACGCCCACGCCTTCGCGCACGATCATGTGTTCTTGGTTGATACCAGTAGGGTATTGGATAGGCATATTAAAGCCCGCAAAATCTGCCATCTTCGCTCCCAGAGCGATATGGATGTCTGTAAATGGAGTTGTTTTCATATATTTCTTGTCTCTAAACTCTAATCACTAAACTATCTTGCAAATTACGCTTTGCGTACAATTTGCAAGATTACCTGCATCGCCTTTTCCATGGATGGGATAGGCAAGTACTCAAATCGGCTGTGGAAGTTCACACCACCAGCAAAGATGTTAGGGCAGGGTAGCCCCTCAAACGACAAGCGTGCGCCGTCTGTTCCGCCACGGATAGGTTGCACTTTGGGTGTCACGCCTACCTCTTGCATCGCTTCTTCCACGAGTGTCACGATATGCATCACGGGTTCCACTTTCTCGCGCATGTTGTAATATTGGTCGCGTATCTCTACCTCCACGGTGCCTTCCCCATACTCTTGGTTAATCTTGCGTGCCAAGTGCTCCATCTCGCGTTTGCGGCTCTCAAAGCGTGCGCGGTCGTGGTCGCGGATGATATATTGCAAAGTGGTCTCCTCCACGCTACCGTTCATAGCGATGAGGTGATAGAAACCTTCATATCCTTGTGTATGCTCTGGAGTCTCCCAGCGAGGCAACATGCTTGCAAACTGATTAGCAATACGCATAGAGTTGATCATCTTGTGATAGCCATAACCAGGGTGCACGTTCACGCCATGCACTTTCACTTTGCAGCCAGCGGCGTTGAAATTCTCATACTCCAACTCGCCTACTGCGCCGCCGTCCATCGTATAGGCGAAGTCACAACCGAATTTCTTGACATCAAAGTGATCCGCACCTTGACCGATTTCTTCGTCAGGAGTAAAGCCCACTCGGATTTTGCCGTGCTTTATCTCAGGGTGTTGAATCAGGTACTCGCAAGCGGTAACTATCTCTGCCAAGCCCGCTTTGTCGTCTGCGCCAAGCAGGGTAGTGCCGTCGGTGACGATGATGTCTTGTCCTTTGTAATCGAGTATCTCAGGGTATTTGGCTACTTCGAAGACGATGTTCTTCTCTGCGTTGAGCACGATGTCATTGCCGTCGTAGTTAGTGACAATACGTGCTTTCACGTTCTTGCCACTCGCATCAGGAGCGGTGTCCATATGGGCAATAAAGCCAATAACGGGCTTATCTTCTACATTAGCGGGTAGGGTAGCCATCACATAGCCATTGTCGTCGAGTGTCACCTCTTGCATGCCAACCTCTTTGAGTTCATTGGCGAGATACTTCGCAAACTCCATCTGCCCTGGAGTGGAGGGTGTCATGTTGGTTTCTTCATCCGATGTGGTGCAGAAACTCACATACTTTAGAAATCTGTCTGTTAGTGTCATAGTACTATATTCATTTTATCAATTTCATTGTTTTGCCATGCGAGGATATTGTCGCAGACATTCTTACACATGGCGATGCGTCCTTCCCATGTGCCTGTTCCCGTGTGGGGTGAGAGCACCACATTATCCATTTCAAGCAGTTCTGGAGTAATCTGCGGCTCGTGCTCATATACATCCATCGCAGCACCCGCTATCTCACCCTCTTTCAGTGCCTTTACCAATGCTTGCTCATCCACATGTGCGCCGCGTGCGGTGTTGATGAGGTAGGCAGTAGGCTTCATCATACGGAGTGCCTTTCCATCAATGATATGCTTTACTTCGGGCGTATAGGGCAAATGCAAACTCACAAAATCCGCCTCCATTAGCAACTCCTCTTTGCTCACGTATCTTGCCTCGTAGCCTAATCGCCTCATCGCCTCATCATCCAATGGACGACGATTATGGTAAACAATTCGCATACCGCTGGCTACGGCGCGGCGTGCCAATGCCTGTCCGATGCGTCCCATACCAATGATACCCAAGGTCTTGCCATAGAGCGAGTGACTAAGGTTATTCATCACACCAAAGGGCTCTGCTTTGCCTGCTCTAAGTTTGCGGTCGAACTCCGCTGTACGCCTTGCCACATCGTGCATGAGGGCAAAAGCCAACTCGGCTGTGGGTTCAATGACGGGCTGTGGGGTATTGGTTACACGAATACCGCGTTCGCGGCATGCCTCAAGGTCGATATTATTGAAACCTACACCGAAATTCGTTACTAATTGTAAGTGAGGAGCAGACATAATCATCTCGCGCGTCACGGGCTTGTCAAAGGTGCTGACTAACACTTCCGCTTCCTCCAATGGCGCATACAACGTATGCTGCTCTAGTCGAGTAAAGCCTTCAGCAGGTAATGATGTGGTAAAAGCAATTCGCATAGCCGTATTTTTCAAATGTGCAAAGGTAATGATTTTTTTGTAAATATGCAAATCTTTAGGATAATGCGATGGGGGTGGTTGTTTTATTTCAAGAATTTTTATTTTTGTTTGTGTATATGAAAAAAAAGTAGTACCTTTGCAAACTTATTGTGGAAAATTGCTTTCAAGGTACTGAAGTATTTTAATTTTATAAAAAAAAGTGACTAAATATGAATAAATCTTTGAACTTTGCATTGATTGGTGCTGCTGGTTATATCGCACCTCGTCATATCAAGGCAATAGCAGATACTGGCAATAATTTATTGGTGGCTTTTGATAAGTTTGATTCGGTCGGTAGATTGGATTCAAGTTTTCCAGAGTGTAGTTTTTTTACTGAAAATGAGCAGTTTGATCGCTTTTGCTCAAAGCAAATGCGTACGAATGATCCATTGTCATGGGTAAGTATTTGTACGCCTAACTATACGCATGATGCGTTTATTCGCTATGGCTTGCGATTGGGGTGCAATGTGATATGTGAGAAGCCTTTGGTGCTCAATCCATACAATATTGATAACTTAGTTGAATTGGAGCAAGAGACTGGTTGTGAGGCATATACGATTCTGCAATTGCGTTTGCATGATAAGATTGCCGCTTTGCGTGAGAAAGTGAAGAATGGTCCAAAGGACAAGATATACGATGTGGATTTGACATATATCACAAGCCGCGGAAAGTGGTATTATAGTTCTTGGAAGGGCGATATTCATAAGGCAGGCGGTATAGCAACAAATATCGGTGTGCATTTCTATGATATGTTGCAGTGGATATTTGGTGCGGTGAAGAAGAATGTGGTGCATGTGATGTCTTTTGACCGCGTGGCTGGATATTTGGAGTTGGAGCATGCGCGTGTGCGCTACTTCCTGAGTATCAATGCGGAATGTTTGCCCGCAAATGCAGTGCAAGGCGAGAAAAAGACTTATCGTACCTTGTCCATTGATGGTGAGGAGTTTGAGTTTAGTGCGGGCTTTACAGAGTTGCATACCGAAAGTTATAAGCATATTTTGTCAGGCAATGGATTTCGTATTTCAGAAGCACGTCCATCAATAGAGATTGTGAGTGATATTCGCCATGCTACACCAATTGGTTTGGTAGGTGATTACCATCCTTTGGCTAAGTTGCCGCTGGCAACTCACCCATTTGGTTGGGATGAGAAGAGGTAATTGTGAATTAAGAATTTTGAATTAAAAAGTAAGATGAGGTTGCGAGCCTATTTGGTACTTATGTTGAGTTTGCTGATGGCGTCCTGCGTGACGAGCAAGAAAGTGAACTTGATGCAAGAAGCAGGTAAAAATGGTATACCAGAGTATACGGATACGTTGTCGTATGAAGACTATGAGATGCGTATTGGTGATCGATTGTATGTGTATGTGTATTCGGTGGATGAACGTATTAGTAATATGTTTAATCCTTCTCGCTCTAGCAGTACTATTCGTCAGCAGATACGCAATGGATTTAACACCAATGGGTCGTATGATTTATATACGTATTTGGTGTTAGAGGATGGCTCGATAGATTTTCCTACTTTGGGGCACATACCAGTTCGTGGAAAGACATCACGTGAAGTAAAATTGCTGATTGAAAAGGAATTGTCTGCTTATGTGAAGGGGTATGGCGACTATCAAATGATTTCAGTGGAAGTGAATATCGTTCGCCGAACATTTAGTGTCATCAGTGATAGGGGGAGTGGCGTAATGTCAATGCCTAAAGAAAAAGTGACAGTGTTTGAAGCATTAGCGATGGTTGGTGATATAGGCGATTTTGGTGATCGTAGCAAAGTGCGTATCGTTCGCGAGATAGAGGGACAGACCAAAGTGATGACGTTTGACCTGCGGTCGGAGGATATTATCAATTCCGAATACTATTATATAGAGCCTAACGATGTGATTTATATCCAGAAGATTAAGGGACAGAGTTTTGGTATCAATTCAGCGGCTACCACAGTCAGCGTAGTGGCTACTACCTTAGCATTTGGCGGTTTTGTATATGCTCTGGTGGCTCGAATCATAAATGCAGTCGAGAAAGGAGGCGAGCAATGAGATTGATGATGAAACACATAGGTGTAGCATTCGTTCTGGGAATGCTATTGACCAGTTGCTATGGTTATCGCCAAGTGGGTTTGCTTCAAGATCGTGACAACCTGCCTCAATATGATTCGGTGGCATATAAGCCGTATCGTTTGCAGGTGAATGATGAGATTATTTATCGTGTGATAACGATGGATGAAACATTGGCAAAGACCTTGTCGAGCAATGAAACAACGAACTCGCAATATGCCAATTCGTACCGTATTTATTCAGATGGTACAGTGGATATTCCTTTTTTGTCTCCAGTGAAATTGGTGGGCTTGACCGAGTTGGAAGCTCAAGATACGTTGCGCAAAGCTTTTCGCGAGATTATCCCAGATGCGGATGTAAAATTGGCACTGTATAATAAGCGTTTCACAGTGATGGGTGATGCTCGTTCGGGAGTATATAATATATATAAGGAGCGTATGACCATCTTCCAGGCATTGGCCATGTCGGGTGATTTGATGAATTCTGGTGACCGTCGCCATGTGCGTATTATTCGTCCTCGTGGTAATGGCAAGCCAGAGGTGTTGGAGTTTGATATTCGTCCGAATTCGATTATTAATTCGGAGTATTATTATGTGTATCCCAATGATTTGATATATGTTAGCCGAGATAGCGGAAGTTTCTATAAACAAAGCAGTTATAGTTCGTTCCTTGCATTGATAACGAGTTCGGTGTCATTGCTGATAACGGTGTTGAACTATATTCCTGGTTTGTGGTAAAAAGAATGGTTGAAAATATTACGAAAAAGATACAAATATGCAACAAAATGAAGTACAACCTCAAGTTGTGATGCCTTTTGAGGAAGAGAAGTCGAATTTTGATATCATGGAGTGGGTACTCCGCATAATTCGTCATTGGTATTTGTTTGTGATAGCAGGTGTTATCGCTTTCTCATTGGCTTATTTGAAAAATAAAAGTGTGATAGAGAAATATCTCACTACAGGTACGATGATTATCCAAGAATCAGGTGGTAGCGGTTATGGTGCGCAATCGCTGATGCATGGTTTCGGTGTAGAATCTGGTTATAAGAACGTGAATAACCAATTGATTATTATGGGTAGTTACGACTTGATTCGTCGTACAGTGGACTCGCTCCCATTTATGAATGTGGAGTATATCACGCAAGGCAGATTCAAGACTCGTAATATTTACCACAATACGCCTATAGCAGTGGAGTACTCGCGTGTGGAACCAGCTGCATATGAGCATTTATTCAAGTGTGAAGTAGTGGATGGGGGAATGCTGCATGTCACTTCCACTATGGAAGACTTTGACTTCTCTTATACTACACAATATGGCAAAGAACTGCAAACATCCTTGTTCACGGCCACCATATGGCCTACCGATATGATGATGCGTGAGGGGCAGCATATCTATTTCCGTTTTCGTAGTACAGGAAGTCTGACGGAAGAGTTCTCTTCGCGCTTGCAATTAAATTTCTTGACCGAACAAAGTACGGTCTTGGGTATTCAATTGGTGAGTGAAACGCCTGCTCGTGATAGGGATTTTATTGATAAACTTTGTGAAATTTACCTATTGCAGAATGTTGAGCGCAAGAACATGGTAGCTGATAAGTCAATTGCATTTATCAACCAACAGTTGGAGGTGCTACAAAAGAGTTTGACTGTCAGCGAGAGTGCTATGACAGGTTTCCGCCAAGAAAATAAGTTTGTGGACGTAGGTTCTTATGCTGGCGAATTGATGGAAAGAGCAAGCGTATATGACCAACAACAAATGGCATTGCGTTTGAAAGAGACCTATTTGGATTACCTATCCAATTATTTGGATCAAAAGATTGAGCAAGGTTCGGTAGTTGCTCCTGCATCGCTGGGGTTAAACGAGCCAATGCTGATGCAATTGGTACAACAACTCAATGACTTGCATATCCAACGTGGTGATTTGAGCGAAAAGAACGTGTATTATGCCAAATATACCAGCGATATTAACAATGTCAAGTTAGCCATCTCTGAAGTAGTTTCTTCGATGCGTACTTCGTTGGATATCGAAAAGAAAGATTTGAAAGCCCGTATGCGCGATGTGGAGCGTGAGATTCAGTCGTTGCCAGAGAAGGAGTTGCAGATGGTTGCTATCGAGCGTAACTACCGCATTGATGACAACTACTACACTTTCTTCCTCCAAAAACGTGCAGAGGCTGAGATTCAGAAGGCTGGTAATACTCCTGATAGTGAGGTGATGGACAAAGCGCGTACCACCTATGCGATGAATAGCAAGGAGAAACGCAAGAACATGATGACCTATATGGCTATCGGTTTGATTATTCCATTGTTGCTATTGGTGCTATCTGAATTGCTCAATAATAAGATTCGTACACCAAAAGAGGCTGAGAAACTGAGCGACTTTGATTTGCTGGGTAGTCTGCGTCATGTGAAATCGCAAAATCCAACCTATGCACGTATGCATCCTCGTTCGAGTTATGCGGAGATGCTACGCACGATACGTACTCGAATTGAGTTTAAGCTTCTTCGCAAGACCAATATGCTGATTACGGTCACCTCTACACAGTCAGGTGATGGTAAGACATTTATTAGCACCAACCTTGCTTCGTTATATTCGATGAGTGGGCATCCTACCTTGCTGATGGACTTGGATATCCGCAAGCCAAACGTGCATGAGAAGTTGGGATTGCCTGCACCAGAAATAGGTGTAACCAACTATTTGATAGGTGATTGCAAACTCGATGATATTATTATCAAGAACGAGAAATTAGGATTCGACGTAATCCCTGTGGGTACTATTCCTCCTAATCCAGGTGAATTGATTCGCAACGAGAAGCTTACAGAATTGTTCAATATCTTGCGTGAACGTTATGTATATATTGTACTTGATTCTTCGCCTGTGGGTATCGTGCCCGATGCGTTGGCATTGATTGAGCAAACCGACTTGACTTTGTTCATATTGCGTTGCATGGAAACCAATAAGTCGTTTGCAAAACAGACATTAGAGACCTTGGCAATCAACTACAAAGAGAAGATCAATTTGATTCTTTCCGATATACCTGTCATGAAGTCGGGACGCGGCTATGGCTACACCTATGGCAATTACGGCTACGGTTATGGCTATGGCTACGGCTATGGTTATGGCGAAGGAAAGAACAAACGTTCGTATGGAGCTATTGACTATATACGAACCCGTGTAAGCAAGCGCAAAGACGAGCATACGCATAAGTATATTGATGACGAAGAGGAGGCATAAATAGCATTGTTGATAAGATGCAATTCATTGGTATCATACCTGCACGCTATGCCAGCTCAAGGTTCCCTGGAAAACCATTGGCAGATTTAGGCGGTAAGCCTATGATTCAGCGTGTATATGAGCAAGCGAGTAAAGTGCTTGATACTGTGATTGTTGCCACGGATGATGAGCGTATCTATCAGTGTGTGCGTTCGTTTGGTGGACAAGTGTATATGACTTCTGCGGAGCATCAATGTGGTACTGACCGCATCTGCGAAGCCTATCAACTCTATTGTGCTGATCCTGCTTTTCACCTTTCGCCTCTTACCTCTCACCACGATACTATTGTAGTCAATATTCAGGGCGATGAGCCTTTTATTCAGCCTTCTCAGATTCGCTCATTGATGGCATGCTTTGCTAATGAGCAGACCGATATTGCTACGCTGGTGCATCCTTTTGCGGCGGAGAGCACGTGGGATGAACTCAGCAATCCAAACTACGTGAAGGTAGTAGTGGCGAAGCAATGCGATACGGAGGATACTGGTCGAGCAATGTATTTCTCGCGTAGCGTAGTGCCTTATCTGCGTGGAGTGGAGCAGGCGGAGTGGCTGCAACGTGGTCGCTATTATCGCCATATCGGTATGTATGCTTATCGTGCAGATGTGCTCATGCGCATCACGCAGTTGGCTCCTTCGCCATTGGAGCAGATGGAGTGCTTGGAGCAGTTGCGCTGGTTAGAGCACGGACTGATAATTCGGGTGGCAGAATGTCAAACTTTCTCTATCGGTATTGACACGCCCGAAGACCTTGCGAGAGCAGTCGAATATCTACAGAAATCCGAATAATAGATTATTTGCAAACAGAGCAATAGACCGTTTCTATTGCTCTGTTTTTTCATATACAAATCTTAGGTTGTCCACCCAAAGCGTATTGCCCTCGTAGGCTCGGAATACGCCTGCATCGCTGGACGAGATATACATCACGATATGCGTGGGTTCATCAAGGCTCCAGCCCACTTCTTCGATGCGCACCATCTTGCCTTTGGAGTTGCGCGTCATCATAGCGCGTTGGTTGAGCCCTTCGTAGGATTGGTAGTCGGGCGACTGTGTGATGTTGCCCCATCGGATGGGTATTTCATGGTTGTTTACCCATTCATGAACACTGCTGCATATGCGTTCGTATGATGTTCCCACGCGTCTTGCATAGATGCATCCAGTCTCAGGATCTTCCCAGCGATATTGTAGATAGATGAATATCACTGCGCAGTCGTGTCCAGCTACTACTTGTGGTTTGTTTTTCTCGGTTGTGATGAGGCTGTCGGCATCGGCTATTTTGGCTTTGTAGTCAAGCATGAGTGCCGTAGGGTGGGAGGTCAAAGGTGTACCAAAGTCGATAGCGGTGTATGGTTTGCTTTTGGCAGTGATGCCGAGCGGTTCGAGTGCTTGCCCCATGTAGATGGTGCCTGATACCATGGCGTAGATGTCGCCTATATTCACATGTGATAGCACGTTGCTCATTCGGCAGCAGTAGCCATATCCGCGTCTTTCGGGCACCACAGAGCCTTCCATAGCAGTCTCAATGCCCATGAATTTGGCATAGGTAGCACTGCATCCCCACGGATTACCATCGGCTGATACGTATGCTTTGTTCTCGCGCACGGTGTCCGTAGGAGCGATGGCATAGAGTGTCTTGGTTTGTCCGCCAAGCAGTTTACTCTCTTTGATATAACGCACTTGCCATTGGTCCATATCACCATATGGAATAGGCTCAGTCCAACGTTGCTGAGCCCATATCCCATTGCCTATAGCCAATAGTCCAATAATTGCTAATAACCTCATACCAGACTAAACGCTACATCCATCATGTGGGTGAAATTGTTTTGTCGTTCTTCAGCTGTAGTCGCTTCGCCTGTGAGGATATTGTCGGACACGGTGCAAATCACGAGTGCTTTGTTGCCGCTGCGTGCTGCGTTCATATACAGCGCAGGTGCTTCCATTTCAACGGCTAATACGCCCATGTTCATCCACTTGTCGTTGTGGGCATTTTCGGTATAGAAAGTGTCGGATGAGAACACATTACCCACTTTGTACTTGTAGCCAAATTGCTCGCATGCTTCTGCTGCACGGCGGCAGAGGTCGAAGTCTGCGATAGGAGCATAGGTGCCAGGCAACTCGTATTGTGCAGCATAATTGCTGTTGGTGCATGCGCCTTGTGCTATCACGAGGTTACCGATGTGCAGGTCAGGATGTATGCTACCTGCGCTACCTACTCGGATGATGGTTTTCACGCCATAGAAATTGTAGAGTTCGTAGCTGTAGATACCGATGGATGGTATTCCCATGCCGTGTCCCATCACGCTCACGCGTTTACCGTTGTGGGTGCCTGTAAAACCGAGCATACCGCGTACATTATTGAATTGTACTGGGTTGTCCAGATACTTCTCTGCCATCATTTTTGCGCGCAGTGGATCACCTGCCATGATGACGGTCTCGGCTATTTCGCCGTACTGTGCTCCGATGTGTGGTGTAGGTGTATTCATAGTCATTTTGAATTTATAAATTATGAATGATATACAATTTCAGCGGCAAAGGTACAAAAAAAAACGCATAAACACAAAAAAAAGAGCAAAAAGTTTATTTTTTAGGCTCGTTTTCTATGTATTTGGGCTATGTGGAGTGGCAGTTTATAGGGCTCCTGCAAAGCTTTTTTTTAGTTTCTTTCCGCTTTCTTTCTCGAAACTACCTCGTTACCACTTCGATACCAATCCATTATCATCCAATACTTTCCCCGTACTTTGCTACCTATCTCTCGGCGTTCATTCGCCGAGTATCCCCCGCCTCTACACCCTACACGCTACGCTCTACACTTTACACCCTACACGCTACACTTTACACCCTACACATTTCACTTTTCCCCTTAAAAATTTGCACACTTGCAAATTTTGTTGTACCTTTGCACCCGTAATTAGCCCACGCCTTGGGATTATGTCTTTCGGGTGGGTAGTTACAGGACATAATAAAGGCGTTAAAACGCGCTATGCTCTTGGCTATCTGGAACCTGGAAAATTCTAAATAACTCCAAGACATTGCAGCATTTTGATGTCCTCGGGATATGTATATCCTTGTTGTACACACTTGTTTGAGGTGTGTGCATATACGTACATATCGGCGTGGGCTTCGGTGTTGCTTGTTCAGAGTTAAAGGCAATTCCAGGGCCTCAGATAGCGGAACAGCAACAGTGCAGTCCCGCTTTTTTTGTGTCATGTTGTGAAACATTAACACAAAATTGATATGCAAACCACATCCGCTCTATCGAATTTACGTTCTTGGCTAACTTATGGCAATCGCACTAAGTGGCTGCTATTCATCCTATTTTCCTTGACCTTGTTTATCAAGACGATGGTATTTCATTGGACGACAATGCATTCCATACTATTTTCATCATTATGGAAAGCGCCTCTTGCGTTCTTCGCATTTTGGAGCGGAAAACTTGTTCCTGTTTTATTTTTATCTGCTTTTGTTTTTATCACAAAACGCCAATATTGGACCATTGTTATAAATTTATTATTAGATATATGGTGCATTGCCAATTTATTTTATTTCAAAGCGAATGGATTTTTCCTAACGTTTGATATGATATTTATGGCAAGTAATATGGATGGCTTCTGGAGTTCTTTGCAAGCGTATATGGGATGGGACATTATGATGTTTTTGTTTATAACTGGAATCTATATTGCCATTTTTTGCTTAACTAAAATTTTTTCCACAACAAAAAGATATACAATCATAACTGTCTTAATGATAATGTTTGCATTTTTGTGGGCATCTCTAACAAATTTTTTGTATCAAAAAATAAATTATGATAAGTTTGGTAAACCTAATAAAGGACAATTGGTGGAGCAGACAACGCGAATACAATATCAATATTGTTTTCCTTTTGGCAATTTCTATAAAGATGTAATAATAGGAGGAGCATGGCTAGAAAAAGGAGATTGGTGGGTAAAAGGCTATATTAATAATAATTCGATAATTTCCTATTTCCCTGCAATGTTATTGTACCAAATACATAATATGGAGAAAAATAATACAATAAAAATATCTCAAGAAATAGAGGCTGATATTAAGAACTATATCAAGTCTATCAATCATGATACAACTAAACAGATAGAACAATCTAATATCATATACATTCTTGTTGAGAGTTTAGAATCATGGGCCTTAGAGCTGATTGAGAATAAAATGATGATGCCTAATTTGCACCGCTTCGCTCAATCCAATCAAGTACTATATGCGGATAAAATTATATCACAAGTTCGACATGGCAATTCAGCTGATGGACAAATGATAGGGGTTACAGGACTTTTGCCGATTACAAGTGGAGCAACATGTAAGTTATATGGAAAAAACGTTTATCCTAATTTCGCTCATATGTATTCTAATTCTGCCATTATAAATCCAAGTAAAGGGGCATGGGAGCAAACCCAAATGACCCAAAGTTATGAATTTCTTCAATTAATAGAACCTGAAATAGGTGAAGTATGGCGGGATGTGGATGTAATAAATAATGTATTAGACTATTCTTTTGAAAGTGGTCCTTCCTTTTGTGTACTTGGTATAACAATTACCTCACATGTCCCATTTATGTATGGAGTAGAGCATACTATGCATGAAATTGAGACTATGCCACAAATTATGTCTGCATATCTCAATTGCCTTCATTATACGGATTCATGTATAGGTATTTTAGTTGATAGTATATTGAATAGTCCTTTGGCAAACAACACAACGATAGTTATTACTGGAGATCATACTATCTTCCGTGATGCTAATACTTTCTCTGACATGACAGAATATGCTCAAGCAAATGATATTAACTTCCAAGCAGGCAAAACCTTCACTCCGTTAATCATCTACTCTCCTAATATTCAAGGAAATATACATGTTACTGATACATGCTATCAAATGGATATTTTTCCCACTATCATCCACCTAATCGGAGCAGAAGACTACTATTGGAAGGGTTTTGGCGTAAATCTATTAGATTCTGTAGCTCGAAATAATAGACCAATTACTGAACAAGAAGCATATCGTTTATCAGATTTAATGATTCGTAGTGACTATTTTAGACATTATTGTGCAGACACAGATAGTACGAATATAGCAGCATACTACCTATAGATGATTCTCTAAATGCCGTTATTCTAGGTTAATTCCTCCGAACAACCACTCCTGAACCTCGCAGTGGTAATGAAGTGATTTCGAAGGGCACTGTCAGCCAAATTTCGTCTATGACTAAAGCACTTATTCCGCCAAATTTCATGCTTTTTGAACAAAAAAGTACAAAAAATATACTTTTTTTGTAGCATATACTTGTGTATATCAGATAATTATTGTACCTTTGTCCGAAAATTAAGTACTACTTTAGATTTGTCCAATTACAGAAATATCGCAAAGGACTGATTATAGATGAGGTGCAAAATATGCCAGAGATTTTCTCTGTGGTGCAAGTGATTGTAGATGAATACAGCGATGCACACTTCGTACTTACAGGCAGCAACAACTTTCTACTCATGCAAAAGATTACTCAATCATTAGCAGGAAGAACAGCTATGCTTACATTGCTGCCATTCGCTATCAACGAGCTAACGAAAGAAGACCGTTCTGTAGAGTTATACGAGATGCTTTTGCGCGGATTCTATCCTGCTGTGTGGGCACACAATATTCCACCACAAGACATCTATCGCCAATATTTTTCTACATATATTCAGCGCGATATTCAGCAAGTGCTGAAGATACGCCATCTCTCAGAGTTCCGCCGCTTTGTCATCATGTGTGCTTCGCGAATCGGCACGGAGTTTAATGCACAGAGTATGTCAAACGAACTCGGAGTATCCATACCCACAATACAGGAATGGATGAATGTGTTGGAAGCATCGTATATCGCATTTAGGCTGCAACCATTTTATCGAAACATCAATAAACGCCTCATTAAAACTCCAAAAATATACTTCTACGATGTAGGGCTCGTATGTTTTTTGTTAGGCATAAAGACTGCTCAACAAGTAGAAACACACCCATTGCGAGGACAGATATTTGAGAATATGGTGGTATGTGAATTTTTGAAACAGCAATGCAATCAAGGACAGGATAGTAATATCTATTTCTATCGTGATAAAGGTCAGCACGAAGTGGATTTGATTCAGGAAGATGGCATTAACCTCTCAGCATACGAGATAAAGTTATCTGCTAATATCCATACCGATTTCTATAAGAATTTGCAATACTTCCGAACGCTATTTCCACACGAAACAGTTGTTACACAGGTTATCAATACAGGTGAAAACGATAATCGTGACCCACTACATGGACATATCAATTATTTGAATCTATTCGAGTAATTATACATACAGCAACCACATTTAGCCCACAGATAGGACACAAAGAAGCCACAGATGTGCTACAGTGGTCGCGAAGTGGTCGCGTAGCCCGAAGAGAACTTGCAGTTTGATTAAAACTTGCCACCGAAAGCCCACCGATGTCCTAGAATCTCCTACGGTGATCCCGAAACCAGCAGGGAATTAGAAAAAGTGATTGAATAGTTCTATCTATTGTGGTACGAAATTTGTAGTGAACAACACTTGGTGTTAGAAAAGTTTATCTGCCCACAAATGTTTTAAGAAATCGTTGATGTACACAATTCGTACACCTTCACTTACGCGATTAAACTTATCCAGACTGACGCACAGCAAAGGACAGTCAGAATACTCTTGATGGAAAGCATGCAATCCCTTCAAATGCTTACGCATGATTTCTTGTGCTGACTTGATTTCTATTGCTAATATGGGGGCACCTGCATGATTAGTAATCACAGCGTCCACCTCGGATCCCTGAAATATATGGTTGTACTTCCGATTTTCAATCAAAATATGAAGTTGTACTTCCGATTTTCAATCAAAATCCGCTGCAAAGATACTGTTTTTTTTGATAACGCAAAATCTTTTTCACTAAAACTGCACTAATCGCAAAATTTATAGTCAAAATGACAGATATAATGAAATATTCAATACCCAACTACCCAAAGCGAACAATAAAATAAGCTAATGTGTCTCACTTTCTGCTTGGCATGAGGATACTGAGCAGCGCGATGAGTCCGATGAACATCGGATAATAGAGATAAGGGATGATACTTAGGGCAGAGATACCCGCAAGCGAACTTGCCATCAGCAGTTGTGCACCATAGGGCAACAAGCCCTGTACGGCGCACGATGTTGTATCCAACAGCGAAGCACTGCGGCGCGCATCAACACCATAATGTTTGGCAAGTTGCTTGGCTACATCACCTACACTCAAAATAGCCACTGTATTATTAGCAGTAAGCACATTCACGCAACCAACCAACAGACAGATACTTAGTTCTGCACCTTTCTTGGTGCGAATCTTACGTTGTATCACATGAATAAATCGCTCCATAGCACCTTGCTTGGTAATCAATGCGAAAATGCCACCTGCCATCATTGAAATCAAGATCAGTTCGCTCATACCCATAATACCCGAGGTCAGGCTGCCTGTCCACTCCATAAAAGTAGAACTACCATCAGCAATGCCCACGATACCTGTGAGCCCAATACCCAAGAGCAAGACGAGCATAACGTTCATGCCCAAAGCAGCACTGAGCAATACGGCTATGTAGGGAATCGTCTTGTAGAGCATGGCGTATGGTGTAGAGGGTAGGGCATCAGAAGCAGTGGGTAGGGTAGTGTCACCTAAGAAGAAATAGATGACGCATACGATGAGCGCTGCAGGCAAGACCAAGAAGAAATTATAGCGGAACTTGTCGCTCATCTTGCACCCTTGCGACTGAGTGGCGACGATAGTCGTATCGGATATGAAACTCAGATTATCGCCAAAGAATGCTCCTCCCACAATAGCAGCAGCCATCAGCGGTAGCGAGAGCTCTGTCTTGTCAGCCAAGGACGCTGCAATAGGCATCAGTGCGACGATAGTGCCAACACTGGTACCCATACAAAGCGACACCACGCACGCCGAGATAAATAAACCAGGTACTAAGAACTGGGTAGGCAGCAGTTGCAGAGTAAGATGGACAGTAGCATCTACAGCACCCATCGCTCTTGCCGATGAGGCGAAAGCACCTGCCAATACAAAGATCCACACCATCAGCAACAAGTCCTGATGACCCGCACCACGACTAAACACGGCAATGCGCTCACGCAATGTCATGCCCCTTGACAGGAGAATAGCGATGATGGATATGGTGATGAAAATGAGTAACATGCCCTAAACTCTAAACCGTAGCGCAGCGTTCACTCAACACTAAACAGTAGCGCAGCGTTCACTAAACACTAAACTACAGCGAAGCCATATTCTTCTCGTTCATCAACTCCTTACCCTCAGCCGTGTAGGCATACTCAATGCGGTCGGCATAGTATTCCTCTACCTTACCACGTACAATCTTCATGGTGGAGTTCACCATGTGATTCTGCTCGGTGAAGGCCTCTGGCAATACGGCTATCGCCTTTGGAAGCCACTGCTCGGGGAACATACCCGCAAACTTACCATTGCGGTACTCGTTCACCTCATCTTGAATCTTCTGAAGCATAGCCTTCTTGCCTTCTTCGGTTGCAGGGTCTAAGCCTAAGGTCTTGACATGCTCTTTGAGCGCATCTTTGTTAGGCACGATGAGCACCATGGTGTAAGGGTCTTGGTTGTTGTGCAAAATCACTTGTTCGATATACTTGCTACCATCGGTAAGGCTATCCTCAAAGCCCTCTGGACTGTATTTCTCGCCATCAGCACTGATAAGTAGGGATTTGAAGCGTCCTACTACCCACAAATAACCAGGGTGCTTGTCGGTGACATAACCCATGTCGCCAGTATGCAACCAGCCATCTACTATGGTCTTGGCTGTGGATTCAGGGTTCTTCCAATAGCCCGCCATCACGTTCTCGCCTTTGATAACAATCTCGCCTTTCTGACCATGAGGCACTTCGTTGCCATCTTCGTCGCAAATCTTGAGGTCGAGTGGAGAAACGATTCTACCACTCGAACCGAAGATAGCATGACCCATAGAGTTGGCACAGATGATTGGTGTTGCCTCGCTCAGTCCATAACCTTGGAACATTGGCATACCTACGGCGCAGAAGTAGCGTTGCAACTCGATGTCGAGCAATGCTCCACCACCTACAAAGAACTTCATTCTGCCACCAAAACCTTCACGTACAGCCTTGAAGATGATTTTGTCGAACAGTTTTACCAATGGTGCACGCCAAGCTTGAAGACCGCCACGATTCCAATATTCCTTATTATATTTAATAGCATTGTTGAGTGCAAACTCATAGAGGCGTTCTACGGTTTTGCCTTTCGCTTTGATGCTTGTTTCAATGCTCTTGCGGAAGTTACGCGCCAATGCAGGTACAGAGAGCATCACCATAGGGCGCACCTCTTTGATGGCAATAGGGATGTTCTTCAGCGTTGCGATAGCGGTCTTGCCTATCGGAACTGTGGCAATACTACCTCCGTAGTACATCATCGTGTAGAAACCTGCCACGTGTGCGAAGCAGTGGTCAAGAGGCAGTATAATGAGCATCACATCGCCTTTGTCGCATGAGATCACGCTACTACCTTGCTCCACATTCGCCGTATAGTTGCGGTGGGTGAGCAAAATACCCTTAGGATCGGCAGTAGTACCTGAAGTATAGCTGATATTTGCGTAATCGTCTGGCTGAACCGACTCGTAAAGAGCCTTAAACTCCTCACTATGTTCCTTCAAGTATGCCTCGCCCATAGCGATCACCTCGCTGATAGGCATCTCATTAGACTCATAGGAGGACAATGGGTCAAGCACAATAATCTTCTCCACTTTGGGACATTCGGCAATAATGCTGCGAATCTTAGGCAACTGCTGTTCGCTCACGATTACATAGCGCGAATCGGAGTGCTGAATGCGGAACAATAGGTCGGTTGATTCGGTGAGTTTGATGCTCAATGGCACGTTCACTCCACCCGCATATAAGATACCCAACTCGCTGGTAATCCATAGGTTGCGTCCTTGCGAGAGTAGGGATACTTTATCGCCTTTTTTCAAACCTAACTGGTGTAATCCTGCACCGATGCGATGAGCCTCTTCGCGTGTCTCGCGAAAAGATGTTTCTGTCCAAATACCATTTACCTTCTCGCGAAGGAAAGTGAGTTCGCTATATTCGTGTGTATATTTCTCTACGAAATTAATGATTGTTGTTTTCTTCATTGCTTATTGTTGTTCTTTATGTAAGTGATTATAATATTATAATGCTTTGCATTTTTCTTTCAGCCAAGCGGCTTCTTCCTCAGAGAGCAATGGCGCCACTTCGGCATATACCCATGCGTGGTAGTCGTTGACCCATTGGATTTCCTCTGCGGTCATGCGGCTGAGGTCCATCATACGAGTGTCATAGTAGCACAAGGTTAGCGTCTCGAACTCAAGGAAGGTCTCGCCAGTGGTATGCGCACCCAAATCCTTTGCTTCGCGCACAGTGATGAGGTTCTCAATGCGGATGCCATACTCGTTGGTTCTGTAGATACCTGGCTCATCGGAGCAGATATTACCTACTTGCAATGGGTTAGGATTGTTGTCGGTACGGATATTTTGTGGCCCCTCGTGGCAACCCATGAAGTGTCCCACACCGTGACCAGTACCATGACCATAGGTCATACCTTCTGCCCATAAGAACTGGCGTGCCAATACGTCCAATTGATTACCGCGAGTGCCCTTTGGAAAACGCGCACGAGCCAGTGCGATATGTCCTTTGAGTACGAGGGTATAGTCGCGTTTCACAGCCGCAGGGATTGTATCAGGATTGCCCACCCATACGGTGCGAGTGATGTCGGTAGTACCATCGAAGTATTGCCCTCCGGAATCCAATAGCAGTACGCCATCGCCTTCTATCTTCGCACATTCTTCTGGCGTAGCATGATAGTGCACGATTGCACCGTTGCCTTTCCATCCCGCGATGGTGCAGAAACTATCGTCGGTGTAGTTCTTACCCATCGCACGGAACTCGCCAAGTTTGGCTGCGAGTGTGATTTCTGTTTGAGGAGTCTTGAGGGCCTCCTTCTCCAGCCAATAGAAGAAACGTGTCAGCGCCACCGCATCCTTGTGCATAGCGATGCGTTCGCCTGCGAGTTCGGTGTCGTTCTTCACGCTCTGCATCTTCAGTACAGGACTTGGAGAACAGTTGACAGTTGATAGTTGGCTGTTGATACTCTCAAAGAGGGCTTCGTTCACCTTGTTGCCGTCATACATGACTGCTGAGGCGTTGATAGCTTTCAGATAATCAAATACTTGCTCATAATCCTGTACGCATACATCAATGCGTTGGAGGTATGCGCGTGCAGCATCATCCAGTTTGTTGGGTGCTACGAAGATGGTGCATTTATCCATCTCTACGACCACATAACTGATAAGGCATGGGGTATAATCCACATCTTTGCCACGGATATTCAGCAGCCAACCAATCTCGTCCAGCGCAGAGATGATCAATGCCTGACAATGGCGCTCCTCTAATGCCTTGCGCACACGTGCCAACTTACTCGCCACGCTCTCGCCCGTGTATTTCTCCTCATACTCATAAAGCAATGAGGTAGGGATAGCAGGACGACCTTCTGTCCATAATGGCGAAATCAAGTCGATTGATACGAGCGACAGACCGCCTTCCTCTAATGTGGCTTTCAAGGCGCGATAGCCGTTTACGCTGTACATTTCAGGATTGACAGCCACTGCTCCTTGAACGTTTTTACATAGCCATTCAGGGATGGTAGGGCAGTCGATATCGCTCTCGCGCATCAGTTCCACGGTAGTGCCTTGCAACTCAGATTCTGCTTGCAGGTAGTAGCGGCTATCTGTCCAAAGCAATGCTTTGTCCAAGGTAATCACTGCGGTGCCTGTCTCGCCGAGAAAGCCCGTGATCCACGACATCTCGGTCCAGTGCTCCGCCATATATTCGCTGGCATGTGGGTCAGTACCAGGTACGATACATGCACTCACACCCTTTTTTTTCATCAGCGCTCGTAGCGCTGTAAGTCTTTCAATGATACTCATGTTCTCTAAACCCTAAACACTAAACTCCCTTCACCGCTTTAAACGACATATCCAGACTCTTAATCGAGTGGGTCAGGGCACCTACGCTTACGAAGTCAACACCTGTCTCGGCATAACTGCGGATGGTGTCAATGGTGATACCGCCGCTTGACTCGATCTCAATATGTTTGCCATGCTCCTTCTCCCATGTGCGGATAATCTCCACAGCACCTTTGGTGCGCTCTGGTGAGAAATTGTCCAGCATGATACGGTCAGGGATATTGGTCGCTAATGCTTCGCGTATCTCCTCCTCGTTGCGCGTCTCAATCTCGATGCGCAGGTCTTTACCCTTCTCTTCGCAATAGTTCCTTGCGCGCGTGAGTGCTGCGGTGATACCGCCTGAGAAATCCACGTGATTATCTTTGAGCAGGATCATATCAAACAATCCAATACGGTGGTTCATACCGCCACCAATCAGCACTGCCTCTTTCTCCAAGTAGCGCAAACCTGGGGTAGTCTTGCGGGTGTCCAAAACGTGGCAACCAGTGTCTTCAATCAGACTTTGGTATTTGTGTGCTGTGGTAGCTACGCCTGACATACGTTGCATCACATTGAGCATGGTGCGCTCGATTTGCAATAGGCTAAGCTCTTTGCCATATACACGAAAAGCAATATCGCCAGGTTTGACATGTGTACCATCTTCAATGAATTGCTCCACCTTACACTCTGGGTCGAAGTAGGCGATAATCTCTTTGGCAACTTCGATACCTGCGATGATGCCTTCCTCTTTCACAATCAGTTGTTGGCAACCCATCTCGGTTGCTGGTATGCAACTCAGCGATGTGTGATCGCCATCGCGGATATCTTCCTCAAACCAAATGGCGATGAGTTTTTGCAATTCTTTTGTATCCATATTCCTTGCCTTTAAACTTTAAACCTTAATCCTTAAACCTTAAACGTTAAACCAAAATCTGCTCTGCATGATTTTTAGTATCGACTTTTTCTATCAATTGCACCAATATGCCTTGCTCGTCAAAGACAAAGGTCTTGCGCAGTGTCCCAACGCATGTCTTGCCGCACATTTTCTTCTCGCCCCATGCGCCGAAGGCTTGCAGCATCTCGGTACTTGGGTCGGAGAGCAATGGGAATGGCAACTCGTATTTTGCAATGAAGTTTTGGTGCGATTTCTGACTATCCTTGCTCACACCATACACTTGATATCCTTCCGCGAGAAAGCGCTCGTAGTTATCGCGCAGATTGCATGCCTCGGCGGTGCAACCTGGGGTGCTGTCTTTTGGATAGAAATAGATGACTGTCTTTTTGCCCAAGAGTTGCTCATGGGTCACGGTATTGCCGTTGTGGTCTGCCACGCTAAACGCAGGCATTTTGTTTCCGATAGTTAGCATAGTATTCTGTTTATAGATTGATTGATAATTCTCCAATAATGCGTGGTAAGAGTTTTTTCTCTTCTGCTTGCAGCGTAGTGCCAGTGCCCGAAGCCAGTACTGCTATGTTAAAAAGGGTTTTCACTAATGTCCACGTACAAATACGCCTTCGACTTGATTCTCAACAAAGCATTTCTCATCCGACTGTTCTTCTGCAAATGCAGTTTGCTGTTCTTGTATGTATTCCTCGTAAGTCATCAACGAAGTTTTGCGTCGAATTTGTCTTCGAATACCTTTTGCAGTTTCGCCATGATGGCCTCGATTTGCTTATCCTTGAGGGTGTTCTCTGTGTCTTGCAAGATGAATGATAGTGCATAACTCTTCTTGCCTGCTTCGAGATTCTTGCCTTCGTACACATCGAAGAGATTGACTGCCTTCAATAGCTTCTTCTCTGCTGCCAATGCGGCTTTTGCTAAATCAGCGAACTTCACCGACTTGTCCACCAACAACGCGAAGTCGCGTTTCACCTCTGGGAACTTAGGCAAGTCGTTGATTACTGGTTTGTATTGCTTGTTGAGCTTGAGCAGCATGTTCCAATCGAGATCGGCGTAATAGACAGGATTGTCAATGTCGAATGCCTTGAGCAATTTGCCATTTACGATACCCATATATCCTATCTGCTTGCCGTTAGGTGCTTTGATTACCATGCCATCTGAACAAAGTTCAGAGTTCAGGGGTTCAGAGGTTAGGAGTTGTACGTTCACGCCCAGACGACGGAGCACATTGTTCACATATGCATGCAGGGTGTAGAAGCTGGTCTTCTCCTCTTTGTGCACCCATGATTGTGTTGATTTGTTACCTGTCAACCACAATGCCAAGTGTGGCTCTTCGCTATAGGCGTAGAGTGGGTCATATACCCAATGTGGGTCTTTGGCTTGGCGGTCAGCAATCTTCTGCGCATTGTAGTGATAGCAGTTGCCAAACTCGTAGAACTTTAGGTCGGCGTTCTTGCGGTTGGCATTGCGTTGGATACTTTCCAAACCACCAAACAGCAAGGTCTGACGCATCACACCTAAGTCCTGGCTGAGTGGGTTCATAATCTTCACGCAGGTAGCCAAACTGAGTTGATTCAATGGCTCGTAGTACGAAACTTTGGTGAGCGAGTTGTTCAATATCTCATTGAATCCTTGAGCAGTCAGTTGCTCGGAAATGCGTATTTGCAGGGCTACTGGGTTGGGCTTTGGGTTGTAACTGAGCGATGTGTTCAGTTTCTCAGGAAACTCCACGTTGTTGTAGCCGTAGATGCGGAGGATATCCTCCACCACGTCGCATTCGCGTTGTACATCCACGCGGTAGCGAGGTACGCCTAACTGCCATATTTTGCCGTCTTTGCTGTAAATCTCTACCTCCATTGCGCGGAGAATACGTTCAATCAACTCTTCGCCCAATTCTTTACCAATCAAGGCATGTGCACGGTCGATGTTGAACTCTACTGGGAATGGTGCAAAGTATTTCTCGTCTTTAACCTCTAACCTTTTCCCTTTAACCTCATCTACTATCTCCATTGCAATTTCTCCGCCTGCTACCTCTTGGATGAGCAATGCGCAACGTTTGAGTACATAGAGTGTATTATTTGGATCACAACCGCGCTCATAGCGGAAGCTGGCATCGGTAGATAGTTGATGACGGCGTGCGGTCTTGCGAATGCTCACAGGGTCGAAGTACGCGCTCTCCAAGAAGACATTGGTCGTTGTTTCGCTGATACCAGAGTCTTGTCCACCGAACACACCTGCAATACACATTGGCTCCTCTGCGTTGCAAATCATCAAGTCTGCTGCTGAGAGTGTACGCTCTACGCCATCGAGGGTCACGAATTTCTGACCTTCGGTAGCGTTCTTCACGATGACCTTATTGCCTTTAATCTTGTCGGCGTCGAAGGAGTGGAGTGCTTGCCCCATCTCGTGGAGCACGAAGTTGGTCACGTCCACCACGTTGTTGATTGGGCGAATACCGATGGTGTTGAGGGCTTTCTTGAGCCAATCGGGCGACTCCTTGATCGTCACGCCTTTGATACTCACGCCCGTGTAGCGTGGGCACGCTGTGGCGTTCTCCACTACTACCTCGATAGGCAAGGCATGGCTTTGTACTTGGAATGCTTCTACCGATGGTTTGGTGAGTTGGATATCGATACCTTTCGCCTGATAATATGCGTATAGGTCGCGGGCTACGCCATAGTGACTTGCGCCGTCTGCGCGGTTAGGGGTGATGTCCACCTCGATAAGGGTATCGTCTTCTACGCCGAAATACTCCTTAGCAGGCATACCTACTGGTGTGTCGGCTGGCAGTACCATGATACCGTCGTGACTGGTACCTACGCCAATCTCATCTTCGGCACAGATCATACCGAGTGACTCCTCGCCACGGATCTTGCCACGTTTGATGGTGAACTTCTCATCGCCGTCGTAGAGCACGGTGCCTACGGTAGCTACAATCACCTTTTGACCTGCTGCTACATTAGGCGCACCGCAAACGATTTGCAATGGCTCTGCATCGGGTGCTACGCGTGTGGTAGTGATATGTAGGTGGTCAGAGTTGGGGTGATCCACGCAGGTGAGGACTTCTCCTACCACGAGACCTTCCAATCCGCCTTTAATGGTTTGTACTTGCTCTACTTTGCCTACTTCCAATCCGATGGAAGTCAAGATTTGTGCTACTTGCTCAGCGCTGTCTGTGAGCGCGATGTAGCGTTTCAACCAGTTGTACGATATATTCATAATTGTTCAATTTTGCAATTTAATTATTTATAATTAATTTAGCGCACAAAGTTACTGCTTTTTTTTCAAATATACAAATATAAAAGTGATTTTATAGAAAAAAGCAGCTTGTGGCTGCTTTTTTTCTTCTATTCTTCTTCGCTGAGTATTTCCCATTCATAGAGACGTTGTTCCATTTCGCGTTTGATGTGGTCGTAGCGTTGGAAATTTTCGGTTGTTTGGTGTGCTACATCTGCGAGTAACGTCTCTATCTCTTGTTGCTCTTGCTCTAATTTAGCAATGGCAGCTTCGATATCAGCAATTTGCTTCTCTTTTTTTCGGCGCGCTGCTGCAGCTGCCTTCTGCGCTGCATAATCCACCTTCGCAGAAGAACTCTCGCCTTTCGCCTCATCGCCTTTTCGCCTCATCGCCTCATCGGTCTTCCTCTCCAATTCCTGTAACGAATCAATCCGCTTGCTGCGCAGGAAATCGTATATGCCGCCTAAGTGTTCTTTCACTTTGCCACCGCCAAACTCATACACTTTTTCTACCAATCCATCCAAGAAATCGCGGTCGTGGCTCACACATATCACGGTACCATTAAACTCCTTTAATGCGGCTTTCAATACGTCTTTTGATTGCATGTCAAGGTGGTTGGTGGGCTCGTCAAGAATAAGCAGGTTACAAGGCTCTAATAGCAGGCGAATCATTGCTAAACGACTACGCTCACCGCCCGAAAGCACTTTCACTTTCTTTTCCGATGCTTCGCCACCAAACATGAATGCACCTAATATATTGCGTATTTGTGTGCGGATGTCGCCCACGGCAACGTTGTCAATAGTTTGGAAAACAGTCAGTTCGCCATCCAATAGCGCAGCTTGGTTTTGTGCAAAATAGCCAATCTTGACATTATGCCCAATTTTC
This sequence comes from uncultured Bacteroidales bacterium, assembly GCA_945921355.1. Lineage (GTDB taxonomy): Bacteria > Bacteroidota > Bacteroidia > Bacteroidales > Paludibacteraceae > Colicola. The sequence continues at coordinate 72,967 of CAMEKM010000003.1, read as the reverse complement.
AGTGTACCCATGTAATCCAACTGCCCCATGATACAACGCACGAGGGTGGTTTTGCCTTCGCCGTTCTTACCCACAAACGCCACCTTCTCGCCACGTCGGATGGTGAAGGTAGCATTTTGAAATACCATATGTTCGCCAAAATCCTTACGCAAGTCCTCTACGATTAGCGGAAAATCTCCACTGCGAGGGGCTGGTGGAAAACGCAAACTTAATCGTGAGTTGTCCTCTATATCTACTTCCAAACGCTCCAATTTCTCCAGTTGCTTGATACGCGATTGCACTTGCACCGCTTTGGTGGCCTTATAGCGAAAACGTTCGATGAACTCTTCCGTTTCTTGAATCATCTTCTGTTGATTCTGATAGGCGCGTACTTGTTGCTCGTGGCGCTCTTGACGTAGCACTTTGAATTGGGTGTATGGCACGTTGTAGTCGTAGATGCGCCCGAGTGTAATCTCTATTGTGCGTGTGGTTACATTGTCAAGGAATGCGCGGTCGTGACTAACTAATACCAATGCACTACCATTTGTTTTGAGAAACTCCTCCAACCATTGAATGGACTCTATATCAAGGTGGTTGGTCGGTTCATCAAGGAGTAGTAAATCAGGGTGTTGCAGCAGAATCTTTGCCAACTCAATACGCATGCGCCATCCGCCAGAGAACTCGGAACATGGGCGGTCGAAGTCCTTGCGTTCGAAGCCCAAACCGATGATGGTGCGGTCCATTTCAGCAATAAATCGTGCCTCTCCGCCGATGTCAGTTGTCAATTGTGAACTGTAAACTGACATCACATCCTCTCGCAGCGTCTTTCCGTCCACGTGCATCATCACCTGTGGCAAGTAACCTATAGTGATATCGCCCATCTTGCTGATACGGCCCGATGTGGGTGTTTCCTCGCCTGCTAATAGACGGAGTAGGGTGGTCTTGCCTGCACCATTCTTGCCCACCAACGCTACGCGGTCGCGCGGGTTGATTAGGAAGGTGATATCGTCCAATATCGGACGTGAAGAGAATTCTATGCTGAGATGTTCAACGGAAATCATATCTTATCACCAATCACTCTTACAATACATTCAGTACTTGCTCTTTGATTTGCTCAAGAATATCCTTCATCTTTACCACGATAATCTGCATTTCGCTTTGGTTGCTCTTGCTGCCAAGGGTGTTGATCTCACGTCCCATCTCTTGAGCAATGAAACCGAGTTTTTTGCCTACACCAGAGCCCTCGTTATCCATCGTCTCGCGGAAATACTTGAGGTGGTTGGTAAGGCGCACTTTCTCCTCAGTGATGTCCAGCTTCTCGAGGTAGAATATCATCTCTTGCTCCAAGCGATTGCGGTCGATAGCTTGCTGCGTTGCAGCAGACAATTGCTCCAAGTTCGCCTCGATGCGTGTTTTGATCTTCTCTACACGGCTTTGCTCGTAAGGTTCTACCTCAGCCAACAGCCCTGCGATAGCATCCAGTTTCTCGCTGAACATCTGGTAGAGCGATGCACCCTCTTGTTCGCGGAAAGCATTGAATTGGGCAACAGCAACATCTATGGTTTGCAACACGATGCCCCATTCTTCCTCGGTAATGTCGCTCTGATCTTGTAGCTTGGTCACATCAGGCATACGTAAGATAGCCGATACAATATCTTGGTTGTTAGCCCAACCCAATTCCTTTTGCAGGGCGGTTAGTTCCTTATAATAATAGGCAAACGCCTCGCGGTTGATAGGAGCAAAATTGCTTGCCTCTTCGCCTTGCACTGCATCTTGGTAATAAATGCTCAAATCAATTTTGCCGCGTTCCAGACGTTGCGCAATCAGTGTGCGGATGTCCAACTCCTTGCTGCGCAATTGTGGGGCTATACGCACACTCAAATCCATTGATTTGGAATTTAGACTGCGTATTTCTACTACTATCTTTTTGTTGTTGGCTACTTGGTTCTCGGCTTTACCATAGCCGGTCATTGAGTAAATCATAATTATGAATTAAGAATTATGAATTTTGAGTTTGTTCTATGTTATTTGGTGTTGTGTCGTTGGGTTGTGCTTGCTGCTGAAAATACGCAGGCGGACCATACAATACCATAATCTTCTCGCTTTGCAAAGGTATATCTTTGGGGCTTTTGCACCCACTCAATAGGGCAATCAATGCCCCTAATATTAAATTGATTTTTGTTCTCATTTTCCGATACAGAATTTACTAAAGATATTATTTAGTACCTCTTGTGAGGTGATTTGTCCTGTTATTTCGCCAAGTGCAGTAAGGCAGTCTTGCAAATCCATGCTAAGGAACTCGCCGCTGATTTGCATGCTCAATCCTTCTTGTACGCGGTGTATGGCTTCTTGTGCACGCACTAATGCTTCGTAATGCCGTGTATTGCTGATAGTTACGGCATTTCTTGTGTTGAATTGCTCTTTTGCGAATAATATGAGCTGCTCTTTTATACTACCCACGTCGCCATTCTTCGCGGAGATATAAATAGCATTTTCTGGCGGAGTGAACGAAGGTAGGATATCAGCCTTGTTGAAGACGTGAATAATCTTCTTTTCTTGTATATCGGGGAGCGAGGATAGTATGTCGCTCGCGTCTTGTGTCGGGTCTTGCAAATGGATGATTATTGCAGCTCGTTGTGCAGCTTGGCGACTGCGCTCAATTCCTAAATTTTCTATTGTGTCATTCGTCACGCGCATGCCCGCGGTGTCAATAAAACGGAATAGCATACCGCCTATTACCAACGTATCCTCCACCGTGTCGCGTGTAGTACCTTGTATGTCACTTACGATGGCGCGCTCTTCGCCAAGCAGGGTATTGAGTAGGGTAGATTTGCCTACATTGGGCGCGCCGATAATTGCCACAGGAATACCTTGTTTGATGGCGTTGCCCGTCTTGAATGAGGAAACGAGCGCACCGATAGTGCTGTCAATTTCGTTGGCGAGAGCATTGAGTTGTGTGCGGTCGGCAAATTCCAATTCCTCGTGATCGGCAAAATCCAACTCCAGCTCAATGAGCGAAGTGAAGGTCAGTAGTCGTTCGCGCAATGCTGCCAACTCGTTGGATATTCCACCACGCAACTGGCTGAGCGCCAAGTCTTTTTCGGCTTTGGTTTGTGCGGCAATCAAGTCGGCTACGGCTTCGGCTTCGGTGAGATCCATCTTGCCATTGAGAAAAGCGCGCTGCGTAAATTCGCCTGCTTTTGCCATTTGGCAACCCGCATCAATGAGCCATTGCAGCAGCGTTTGCTGGATATACATGCTGCCGTGGCAGGCAATCTCCACTACATCTTCGCCCGTGAACGAATGTGGCGCACGAAAGACACTTGCAAGTACTTGGTCGAGTACCTCATACTTTTCACCTTTCACCTTTCCGTTTTCACCTTTCACAATCTCTCCGTAATGCACGGTATATGCTTTCGCCTCCGTCAGCGACTTCCGCCCACGAAACAATGTGTCCACAATCTGTATTGCAGACTCACCGCTCACACGTACAACGGCTATCCCTCCGCTACCGTAAGGGGTTGATATGGCGCAAATTGTGTTCATTTCTTCAATCTTATCCATTGCCATTCGTTCTTGCTTCGTGTCTCAACATGCTGTAGTCCCACTGCTTCTGCCGCTTCCATTAGGTATGGGATATCGTCTGCGTAGAAACCGCTCAACCAAACTTCTCCGCCATGTTTTAGATATTGGGCATACAAAGGTATTTGTGCAACTAGAATATTTCGATGGATATTGGCAAGGATGAAATGATATTCTCCTGCGGGAGGGGTGTCGCCTAATCGCACATCCAGTTTTACATGATTCGCTGCGGCATTCTCCAACGTGTTGGTGACACTCTTGTCATCTATATCCACAGCAACCACATGTGCTGCGCCACATTTCTTTGCCATGATGCCCAACACACCCGTGCCGCAACCCATGTCTAATACCAACGCGTTTCGATCCAGTCGAGAGTTTTCAGCAGCTTCCAGCAATGCTTCTATCATCATACTGGTTGTTTCATGATGACCTGCGCCAAAAGCACAATGGGGCGTAATGCGTACACCAAAAGGTAGTTCTTCGACCTCATGTTCTGCTTCCCAAGCAGCATTCCAATTGATGTCTTCACATTCTTCAATACCAAGCATTTCGACCCCCTCTGTGTCCGCAATTAAGGTGTTCAATAGGGCTTTGTTGGCGCTCAATATACTGGTTTGAATATAGGCATTGGATTGGTCGAAAACTTCAAAACCAATATCGCACATTGCCTGCTCAAACACGTCTTGTTGCCAGGGTTCTTCGAATTGATATGTCAGATGTACAACGGAGTACTGCATATTTCAAGGCAAAATTTTCCGCAAAGGTACAAAAAATAATGCAATTGTGCAAATGAAAAGAAGCGGGAAGTTCTGTTTCTTTGTGAGATTACTTGTTTTTTGCTTCGGCATAGCTTCGAGATAGACTGCTATATTATACGTTTATAATACGTCTATCTTACGTATATGTTACGTATATCCTACGTATATCATACGTAATTAACAAGTGATTGATGGGGAATATCAATGGGGTAAAATGATGGGAAAATATATTTTTGAGATGGTAGTTGGAGGAAAAAATATTATCAATGTACATAAGTTACTTATAATGAGCTGGTTATGGCTCGGGTGGGGGGTAATAATCGTTTTGAAATAAAAAATGACTTTTATTTTTCTTAAAAATTTGCATAAGTCGAAAAAAAGTCGTATCTTTGCAAACTTTTTAAATTCTGTCTCAATAGCGGAACGTAGAAAATTTTAATTTTATGAAGGGAATTGTATTAGCAGGAGGTTCGGGAACACGTTTGTATCCAATCACCAAAGGAATCAGTAAACAATTGATGCCTATTTATGACAAACCAATGGTTTATTACCCTATCAGCGTGCTGATGTTGGCAGGTATTCGCGATATATTGATTATCTCAACGCCATACGATTTGCCAGGATTTAAGCGTTTGCTGGGCGATGGCAGTGACTATGGTGTGAACTTCACTTATGCTGAGCAACCTTCGCCAGACGGTTTGGCGCAAGCATTTACCATTGGACGTGAGTTCATTGGTGATGATAGTGCATGCTTGGTTTTGGGCGATAATATCTTCCACGGTTCGGGCTTCACGCAAATGCTTCGTGATGCTGTCCGTACAGCAGATGAGGAGAAAAAAGCAACCGTATTCGGTTATTGGGTAAGCGATCCAGAGCGTTATGGTGTGGCTGAGTTTGATAAGGAGGGCAACTGCTTGAGTATTGAGGAGAAACCCCAAAATCCAAAGAGTAATTATGCGGTAGTGGGATTGTATTTCTATCCTAACAAAGTGGTGGATGTGGCAGCAAACATTAAGCCATCTGCTCGCGGAGAGTATGAGATTACGACTGTGAATCAGGAGTTTTTGAAGGATGGCGAGTTGAAAGTGCAAACGTTAGGTCGTGGCTTTGCGTGGTTGGATACTGGCACACATGATTCATTGTCGGAGGCAAGTACCTATATTGAGGTGTTGGAGAAGCGTCAGGGCTTGAAAGTAGCATGCTTGGAGGGTATTGCATACCGTCAAGGATGGATCACAGAGGAGCGTATGCGTGAGTTGGCAAAGCCTATGTTGAAGAACCAGTATGGACAGTATCTGCTGAAAGTGATTGACGAAGTAAAAGAAACGGGTAAGGCGAATTTGGATTGATTATGGAAGTTGTAAAGACATCGATAGAAGGCGTGTATATCATTGAACCAAAGGTGTTTGGCGATGCTCGCGGGTATTTCTTTGAAAGCTTTTCGGAAAGAGAGTTCAAAGAGAAAGTAGGGGATATACATTTTGTGCAAGACAACGAGAGCATGTCGAAGCGTGGCGTGATGCGCGGTTTGCACTTCCAACGTCCACCTTATGCGCAAAGCAAATTGGTACGTTGTGTGAAAGGAAAAGTGATTGACGTGGCCGTGGACATTCGCAAAGGTAGTCCTACTTATGGGCAACATGTAGCGGTATTGCTGACGGAGGAGAATCATCGTCAATTCTTTATCCCTCAAGGTTTTGCGCATGGATTTGCGGTATTGAGCGAAAGTGCGGTATTCCAATATAAGTGCGATAATTTCTATCATCCAGAGGCAGATGGAGGCATTTCGATATTGGATGAGTCGCTTGGTATTGATTGGGGATTGACAATGGAAGAGGCATTATTGAGTGAGAAGGACACAAAACATCCCAAGTTGGCTGAATTTGATTCGCCATTTGTTTGGAATCAAGAACAAGGAACCAAGAATCAGGACTAAAAAAATATGAATATATTAGTAACTGGTGCAAACGGGCAACTCGGTAATGAGATTCGTATTGTGGCTAAAAATAGTCGCGACACCTATATATATACCGACGTGGTGGAAGTAGAAGGAATGGAAACTACTCTGCTGGATATTACGTCGATAGAGGCGGTGCGCAAGATGGTGCAAGAGAATGATGTAAAGTGCATTATCAATTGTGCTGCATATACCAATGTGGATAAGGCAGAGACGGATGAAACATTTTGCGAATTGCTGAATGCGAAAGCCGTTGAGAATCTGGCAATAGCGATGAAGGAGGTGGATGGATTGCTCGTGCATGTATCCACCGATTACGTGTTCGGCGGCGACCCGTACAACACCCCTTGTAAAGAAGACCAAAAAGGAACACCAACGGGAGTATATGGTAAAACGAAACTGCAAGGAGAGAATAATATCTTGGCGTCTGGTTGCAAGCACATTATTATCCGCACAGCGTGGCTATACAGCGAGTTTGGAAAGAATTTTGTGAAGACCATGTTGGCTTTAACAGCGAGCAAGCCACAATTGAAAGTAGTGTTTGATCAAGTGGGTACACCAACCTATGCATATGACTTGGCGGCAGCGATTTATGAGATTGTTAGTGAGCGCAAATACGAGGGTAATGACGGTGTATATCACTATAGCAATGAGGGCGTTTGCAGTTGGTTTGACTTCACGAAGATGATTGCAGAGTATGCAGGACATACAGAGTGTGATATTCAGCCATGCCACAGCGACGAGTTCCCTTCGCCAGTGAAACGCCCTGCGTATTCAGTATTAGATAAAACGAAAATTAAAGCAACTTTTGGCGTGAAGGTGCCTTATTGGACGGAGTCGTTGAAAGTTTGTTTAGGAAATTTAAATATAACGAATTAATAAAACTATAATTGATATGTCAATTTTTAACGGAAAAACGTTGATGATTACCGGAGGTACCGGTTCGTTTGGAAATGCAGTATTGAACCGTTTTTTGCGCACAGATATTGCAGAAATTCGTATTTTTTCTCGTGATGAGAAAAAGCAAGATGATATGCGTCATGAATATCAAGCAAAATATCCAGATGTAGCCCATAAGATTAAATTTTACATTGGTGATGTGCGTTCCTTGGAAAGCTGTCGTGCGGCAATGCCAGGAACTGATTATATCTTCCACGCAGCGGCATTGAAGCAAGTGCCTTCGTGCGAGTTCTTCCCAATGGAAGCTGTGAAAACGAATATTATCGGCACAGATAATGTATTGACAGCAGCGATTGAAGCTGGTGTAGAAAGTGTCATTTGTTTGTCCACCGACAAAGCGGCTTATCCTATCAATGCAATGGGAACTAGTAAAGCAATGGAAGAAAAGATTGCGGTAGCAAAGAGCCGCTATTCTCGCAATACGAAGATTTGCTGTACACGCTACGGCAATGTGATGTGTTCACGCGGTAGTGTAATTCCATTGTGGATTGACCAAATTCGTCATGGCAATCCTATTACATTGACTGAGCCAAAAATGACACGGTTTATCATGTCGTTGGAGGAGGCAGTAGATTTAGTATTATTTGCATTTGAGCACGGCGAGAATGGTGATATTTTGGTACAAAAAGCACCTGCATGCACCATTCAAACGCAAGCAGAAGCTGTATGCGAGTTGTTTGGCGGAAAGAAAGAGGATATCAAAGTGATTGGTATTCGTCATGGTGAAAAGATGTATGAGACTTTGTTGACCAACGAAGAGTGTGCAAAAGCTATCGATTTGGGTAATTTCTATCGTGTGCCAGCAGACAATCGTACATTGAACTACGATAAGTTCTTTACGGAAGGCGACGAGAAACGAGTGACCTTGACTGAATTCAATTCGGATAATACTACTCGCTTGACGGTAGAGGAGACAAAAGCAAAGATAGCTGCGTTGGAATATATTCAAAACGAACTTAATGGTATTGCTAACATCGCAAAATAATTATGAAGATATTAGTTACCGGCGCCAAAGGATTCGTAGGAAAGAATCTTTGTGCGCAACTGAATAATATACGCGAAGGCAAGAACAAAAGCTACGGAGATCTGACTATTTCCGAAGTTTTTGAATATGATATTGACTGTTCTTTGGAGCAGTTGGATAGCTATTGCCAATCATGCGATTTTGTATTCAATTTGGCAGGAGTGAATCGTCCACAGAACCAAGAAGAGTTTATGCAGGGCAACTTTGGTTTTGCCTCTACCTTGCTGGACATGCTGAAGAAATACAAGAATGCTTGTCCTGTAATGATTTCCAGTTCTATTCAAGCCACTTTGGCTGGACGCTTTGGCAATAGCGAATATGGCAAAAGTAAAAAAGCAGGAGAGGAATTGATGTTTGAATATGCAAAAGAAACTGGCGCAAAGGTATTGGTATATCGTTTTCCAAATCTCTTTGGCAAATGGTGCAGACCCAATTACAATTCTGCGATAGCCACTTTCTGCCACAATATCGCCAATGATTTGCCCATACAAGTGAATGATCGTAGTGTAGAGATGGAATTGCTCTATATTGATGATTTGGTGGATGAAATGATGGGTGCATTAGTTGGTAATGAACATCGCTGTGAGTTTGAAGGCGTGGAGACAATTCCTACAGAGGTTGGTCGCTACTGCTACTGTCCTATCACACACAAGACTACATTGGGCGAGATTGTAGATTGGATATATGCTTTTGCTGAGCAACCCAAAACTTTGACTATTCCTGAGATACCAGAAAACTCATTGGCAAAGAAATTATACTCTACCTATTTGAGTTACTTGCCAAAAGAGAAAGTAGCATTCCCACTAAAGATGAATATTGATCAACGTGGTTCGTTTACGGAGTTGGTACATACGCTGAATTGTGGTCAAGTGAGTATAAATATCTCTAAGCCTGGCATCACCAAAGGACAACATTGGCACAATACCAAATGGGAGTTCTTTATCGTGGTGAGTGGACACGGATTGATTCAACAACGCCGTATTGACTCAGAAGAAGTGATTGAGTTTGAGGTAACTGGGGAGGATATTCAATGTATCCATATGCTGCCAGGTTACACGCATAACATTATCAATCTCTCTGATACGCATGATTTGGTGACCGTGATGTACTGCAATGAGATTTTTAATCCCAACAAACCTGATACATTCTTTTTACCCGTATAAAAATTGAAGATTATGGAATTAAGAACAGATTATAGCAATGTCTCTTTTGCCAACAATGGCAAATTGAAATTATTGATTATCGTAGGCACACGTCCAGAGATTATTCGATTGGCAGCGGTAATCAACAAATGTCGTAAATATTTTGACACTATTTTGGCACATACGGGTCAAAATTATGATTATACCCTCAATGGTATCTTCTTCCATGATCTCAAATTGGCAGAACCAGAGGTGTATATGGATGCTGTGGGCGATGATTTGGGTTCGACAATGGGTAATATTATTGCTGCTTCATATAAATTGATGGTGGCTATCAAGCCAGATGCCGTATTGGTTTTGGGAGACACCAACTCATGCTTGAGTGTGATTGGCGCAAAACGATTGCATATTCCTATTTTCCACATGGAAGCTGGTAACCGCTGCAAGGACGAATGTCTGCCAGAGGAAACCAATCGCCGTATTGTGGATATCATTTCCGATGTCAACTTGGCTTATTCAGAGCACGCACGTAGATACCTTGCGGACTGCGGATTGCCAAAAGAGCGTACTTATGTAACAGGTTCGCCTATGGCAGAAGTATTACATGAGAACTTGACAGAGATAGAGGCAAGTGACATTCATCAACGATTGGGATTAGAGAAAGGAAAATACATTTTGCTTTCTGCTCATAGAGAGGAGAATATTGATACGGAGAAGAATTTCAATTCGCTCTTCAATGCGATTAACAAAATGGCGGAGAAATACGACATGCCTATTTTGTATAGCTGCCACCCTCGCTCACGCAAGCGATTGGACGCCAGCGGATTTGAATTGGATAAGCGTGTGATTCAACACGAGCCATTGGGATTCCATGATTACAACTGCTTGCAAATGAATGCTTTTGCAGTGGTATCAGATTCTGGCACACTACCTGAAGAGAGTAGTTTCTTTACGAGTGTTGGTCATCCATTCCCAGCTATATGTATTCGCACCAGTACGGAGCGTCCAGAGTCGCTGGACAAAGCTGGTTTTATCATAGCGGGTATTGATGAGAAGAGCCTATTGCAAGCGGTTGATACAGCCGTAGAGTTAGTAAATAATGGAGATTATGGAACTCCTGTGCCTGTATATACCGATGAGAATGTAAGCACCAAAGTAGTAAAAATAATCCAATCATACACAGGCATTGTGAACAAGATGGTTTGGAGAAAAGAATAATGAAAGTATTACAAGTCAATAGCGTTTATCCTCTATGGAGTACAGGTAAAATCACACATGATATACATACTGTACTCTTGCAAAAACAACATCAGTCTATCGTCTGCTATGGTCGTGGTCCATTGATAGACGGAAATGGTATATATAAAATATGTACCGAACGCTTGAGTCGTATCAATCGAGCATGGGCACGCATATCTGGCATCATGTATGGTGGACATATCTATTCTACTCGCAAACTAATACGCATTATCCAAGAAGAGAAACCAGATATTGTTCATCTACAATGTATCAACAATGCATTTGTAAACATATATAAACTGATTACCTACTTCAACAAACACAAAATCAAGACGGTTCTGACATTACATGCAGAATTCATGTACACCGCCAACTGTGGTCATGCATTGGAGTGTGAGCGTTGGAAAACGGGTTGTGGAAAATGTCCAAGGTTGAAACAAGAAACGCGTTCACTGGGGATAGATGCCACAGCTTATTCATGGCGTAGGATGAAAAAAGCATTCCAAGGTTTTGACAAGAACTTGGTTGTAGTATCCGTATCACCATGGTTGAAAGACCGTGCTTCACAATCACCAATCTTGTCTGGTAAGAAACACGAAGTAGTCTATAATGGATTAGATACAGAGGTTTTTCATTACTGGAGCAAAACTGATATTCGTCATCAATTGGGGATATCCGATAATGAGAAAATGGTATTTCATGTCACGCCCAACTTCACAGGTAATCCATTGAATCTCAAGGGTGGAATTTATGTGATTGAGTTGGCAAAGAAGATGCCTCATGTTAAATTTGTTGTGGCTGGTCCTACCTTTGGCCCAGCACCTCAAGTGCCAGACAATATGATCGTATTAGGGTCGGTGGAGGATAGTACCCGTTTGTCACAACTATATTCTGCTGCAGACATCACCGTTTTGACTAGCAAAAAAGAAACGTTCTCAATGGTATGTGCCGAGAGTCTATCATGCGGGACCCCTATAGTAGGATTTCAGGCTGGAGCACCAGAGCAAATCTCGCTGAGTAACTATAGCGAATTTGTGGAACATGGAGACATGGATGCACTGCAATCAACCGTGGAAAAATTTTTGGATATACAATTTCAGCGTCAAGAGATTTCCGACTCAGCATGCGCTATATACGCAAAAGAGGTCATGGCAGAAAATTATATACGAATATATCAACAATTGATGGAAGAATAGTTGTGTAACATATATAGAGAAAAATTATTATATGCATATACTTTTTGTGGGTAAATGTTGCCCTAGTCATACAATAAATACAATCATACAAAAAACGGGCAAGAATCCTGGCATTCAGATTGTTAAGTTTTCTCGTCTTATTTTAGAAGGATTTGTGCATAATAATAGCAAGGTAAATGTACTAAGTAACATTATTATAGAACAGGCCATATTCTCGCATCATCACAAAGAATGCTTTGAGAATATACAATATACCTATTTACCCATTATACAAGTGCCTATTGTGTGCCAACTTTTTTACATCCTATCATCATTTATTTATACGATAAAATGGGCATTAAAAACAAAAGGTGACAAAATCATATTATGCGATATCTTTGCCAACAGCAGCAGTAAAGGTAGTGTGGCAGCAGCGAAATTGCTAAACATACCTACATGCATGATGCTCACCGACATGATTGCTCCTCCTGTGACAATAGCAAAAGACACCAGTAAATGGTGGTGGAACATTTTTTTTAAGATGCGTGTGCGTAGCCAGCGAAATAGCATTAAGCAATATGACGGATTTGTGTTTTTGACCAAATATATGAACGACAAATATAATCCACTGCAAAAACCCTATATTGTGATGGAGGGGTCGGTGGATCACAAGTTCAAATCTCAGCCAATATTGCCAACCAATACATCCCGTATTGTCATGTATGCAGGTGCAATAGAAGCAGAGTATGGTTTTGATACCTTGCTCAAAGCATTTATGGAACTTCCGCTAAAGGATGTTGAGTTGCATATATATGGGGATGGCAAATTCGTCAAGCAATTGCTGGCATATCAAGAACAAGATGCTAGAATAAAATACAAGGGAGTGGTAAGCAACGAGGAGATCATCAAAGCTGAACAACAAGCCTCATTATTAGTTAATCCACGCCTGTCTAATCAAGAACTTGTAAAATATTCCTTCCCATCCAAAACGACAGAATACATGCTATCTGGTACTCCCGTATTAACCACTAAATTATGCGGAATACCCGAAGAATACTACTCGCATTTATTTACATTTGAAGAAGAAAGTGAACAAGGTTTTAGAGATAAATTATTAGAAACTCTTTCGCTCCCAAGCGATGAACTGCAACTGAAAGGAATGACTGCACAAAAATTTGTATTGGAGAACAAAAGCAATATCAAACAAGCACAACATATTCAACAATTTTTTGAAGAAATAATTACCAACAATCGTAAATGATTCTATGATATCTTTATCTATCATAATACCTTGTTATAATGTTGAGGCATATTTGCCAAAGACCATCCATAGCCTATCTCAATTGCGAAATGCTGATGACTGTGAATTTATCTTTATTGATGATGGTTCTACAGACTCTACTGGCACTATCATTGACACTTTTGTACGCAATGATAGACGTGCTATAGGTATCACCCAAGTTAACAAGGGTGTATCTGCCGCGCGTAATGCAGGCATAGAGATTGCACATGGCGACTATATATTGTGTCTTGATGGCGATGATTATCTCCATACCAATTGTATCGATATTATAACACAAGGTTTGCAAGATGCAGATGCGTTGATCGCACCATGTATTATTGAAAATCAAATAGAAGCCACGCATACAGAGCCACATTCATTAGAGACTGGGATGTACACCATTGATCAGCTATACGCGATGTGTGATATTTTCCCAACTGCTCCCAAGTTGATTTATAATACCTCCATTATCCGCAATAACCAGCTGCGCTTTAATCCAAACATCAAGTCTGGTGAAGTTTACGACTTTACTGTTTCATTTCTGGAGCACGCAAATAAAGTGGCTGTCATCAAAGCGGGCTTTTATTATTATGTAATGCGTGAAACTAGTGCCACTCATCATCCTAACTATGCCGCGGATTTGTCGGTGTTGAATATTCTAGATCATTTTAGCACCATACGATTGCCTTGGGCAACTTCATCATCGTTTTTGCTCACAGAATTCAAAATCATCACATCATTCACCTACAATAAGTACCTTAGAAACAAACTCACAGATACTAAGACCATCCAAACAATCAATAAAGTACTATCTGATAGTCGCGTAAAAAAATTATTGACTAAATTGAGCCAAGAGGACATAGGCATTAAGCATAAATTGCATGTTTCATATCTTAGATTTATGCCTATTGCTTGGGGTTACAAAATGCTAGCATTGGTCATGAAAATATTAAAGCATTAATATAAGAACACACACAATGAGTTTAATCAATAAAATAATTTCTCGTTTCAATATTTCAACAACTCAACAAAAAGTTGTTAAGAATTTGGTGTGGGCAGTTGTTGGCAAAATTGTGACCCTATTGGGTAGCTTGTTAGTCGGTATATTCGTAGCTCGCTATTTAGGTCCAGAGCAATATGGACTAATGAATTATGTATTTAGTTATATCGCAGTGTTTCAAGTATTTGCCTCTTTTGGTCTAGACTCTATTGAGATTAGAGAAGAAGCACATAGAAACGAAGAAAAGAACAAACTCATAGGTACTGCCTTTCTTCTGAAAATACTATTTGCCATTATTACCATACTATTGGTTGTGGTCAGTGTATGGATATTTGAAGCAGACACATTTACTAGATGGATGATTATTATGTACTCTTTATCCATGATTATGAATAGTTTTGGCGTAATACGAAATTATTTCACATCTATTGTATGGAATGAGTACATTGTCAAAACAGAAATTACAAGAACTATAGTAGGTGCAGGTATAAAAGTGGCATTACTACTCATACAAGCTGACCTTTTCTGGTTTATATTATCAACATTATTTGACACTATTTTGCTCGCCAGTGGGTATATCGTTTCATACAAAAGTAAGATTGATAATATTCGCAATTGGACCTTTGACAAAGCGACAGCCCTATACCTAATCAAGCAATCATTTCCATTATTGCTCAGCGGAGCGGCGGTTGTAATATATCAAAAAATTGATCAAGTTATGCTTGGCAATATGATTGACAAGACAGCTGTAGGATACTACTCAGTAGCAGGGAAATTCGCGGAAATATGCCTATTTATCCCCACTATTTTAGCGCAAACAATCACTCCTGTTTTGGTAAAAGCATACCACAATGACCTCAAAGATTACCAGAAAAAATCGGCATCCTTTATGAATATCACCATATGGGGTACAATCATTATCTGCATTGTGATTTGTCTCATTTCACGCCCATTAATTGAATACACCTTTGGCACAGAATACGCCGCAGCGATCACATTGCTACAGATAATGATTTTTAAGACAATTGGATATGCTAGTGCACAAATCACAGGAGCATTGATTGTTATTGAGAAGAAACAAAAATATGTGGTCATTCGCAATATTATAGGTTGTGTCGTATGTATAGGGCTAAATTTATTGCTAATCCCACGATATGGAGTAACTGGTGTTGCGATAGCTAGTGTGATTACTGCAATATGTACCGGCTACTTTTCGCATTTATTCATCCCTACATATCGTTCGTATTTTTACACACAGACATATAGTTTCATACTAGGTTGGAAAGACCTAATAGTCGGTATTTTTAATAGATTTAAATAATAATTACAAATAACATTATACAATGAGAAATGGTACAATAGCAAAAGAGACACTACAAAAAGCCTATATGATGTTTGCATTTTTTGTGAATATCATGGTCACGATGTATATGATTGTGAACGATGACAACACCATGCAAGTGGAACTGCAATATGCTCACTATATCAGATTAATCTTTTGCGCGGTCTGGTTTATATGTGCGTGGTGGTATTTCAGCGAAAAACACATCAATCATACCATACATAATACACCTAAACTTTTTCAATGGTTTACTATTTTTATAATAGGTACTTGTATATCCTTATTTGTCACACATACTGGTAATATCAAACAATTAATTGCTAATGTATTGATATTTATAGCCCCACTCCTATCACTCTTGGGCAGCTACAACATTGCATTCCAGTATGAAAAGAAAAATGACACCTTTGTAATCATCATGTTAACAATATTGGCATGTCTATATTCCTATTTTTCTATCTATTCGACATACAATATACTCGGCGAGAGAGGTCACTTTGGAGTAGCATATTATGCTTTGTATTTATTACCTATCATGTTAGCATGCGATAAGCGTTGGTTACGAGTTATTAGCATTCTGATTGTATCTGTAATTATTGTTAGTTCCATCAAACGTGGAGGATTAATTGCTCTCGTTTTAGGATTATTCGCATATCTGTTAGCATCGCAATTTATCTCAAAAAAAGGACTCAAAACAGCCATCATACTATTTATCACTTTGGTTGTACTAGTAATTCTATTCTATGTACTTATCAAGTACTTAGGAGATAATATCATTGAGCGCCTTTCCGATAGGGATGATGAAACAGGTTCAGGACGATTAGATATCTGGAATGGTCTTATTCAACGACTGAGCATGCAAGATTTTGAATTTTGGATCTTTGGTAACGGACATCTGTCCACCACAAAATATAGTTGGGAAAACTTGACCGCCCATAATGACTTCTTGGAAATTATATATAATTATGGTATTTTCAACTTTATCTTCTACGTTTTATTTTTCGGTTCTACCACACTATATACTATTACAGCAATTCGTCAAAAAAACACGTATGCGCCTGCATTAGCAGCCATCCTAACAATCTTTGCCGTTTTGAGTGTAGTATCAATCATTATTCTTAGTCATACCTGCGTACTAGTTATGATTAGTATTGGAACTCTAGTAGGATGGAGTGAACAAGAAAGAAAAAGAATAGAACAACCATGAAAATAGGAATTCTAACATATCATCGAGCACATAATTATGGCGCGATGCTGCAAGCATATGCGCTACTTACCTTTTTGCGTGAGCAGGGGCATTCTGTCGAATTTATTGACTATTGGCCCATTAGTCATCAACAACAGTACGTGTTAATCAAATCAATACATGGTACAGGTTGTATCAATAAGATAATAAATTTTATCTCGGATTGCTTAACGATTATTCGGCGATATATACGAATGCAAAAATTCAACCAATTTGCCTCCAACTTTCTTGAATTGAAATCACAAATTAAATATACATCTCCTCATTCCCAAATTGAGAGTGGGTTGTATGACTATATTATTGTGGGTAGTGATCAAGTTTGGCGAACACAAGAATACGAAGGCAAATATGTTGGATTTGATCCAATGTTCTTTTGTCAGAACGTCCCCAAAACAACTCGTTGTATTACCTATGCCGCAAGTATGGGTATTATATCCTTAAATGATCAGGACCGACTATTATTCCAACAATATCTTAAAGCATTCGATACAATCTTAGTTCGTGAAAATAGTCTTAAAGAGCTCATTAATAGTCTCAACTACGATGCCGATGTGGTCTTGGATCCTACTCTCTTACTCACACGAGAGCAGTGGAGTAAGCTCTTACCTCAATCACGGTACCATCAGCAGCAGTATGTACTTTACTACGAACTTATACAATCTAAAGAAGCTATGGCTTTTGCTGCAGAGAAAGCTAAATCTATGAACTGTGATTTGCTAATTATGAATGCACAAGTGCATACATTACCTAGAAAAAATCACATCTCTAATGCATCTCCTATTGATTTCTTGCATGCTATTCGAGATGCTGAATTCGTTGTAGCAACCTCCTTCCACGGCACCGCATTTGCAACTATCTTTGAGAAACAATTCATTACAGTTGGACTGAGCAAAAATGCTGATCGTGTTCAAACATTACTACAGCATATGAATCTATCTGAACACTATCAAACTCATCCCAAGTCTGTTAACGAAATAAACTATGCCGATATTCGTCCTCTTTACAATAAAATAAAATCTAAATCAGAAAATTTGCTACTTTCTGCTTTGACAAAGTGATTTTTCTTGCACAATTCAAAAAAAAGTTGTAACTTTGCAGACTTTATACACATAAGTATGAAACATTTGATTATTATAGGCGCAGGAGGCATGGGAAGAACCATGTATGACATGGCAAGAGAAAGTATTGGGTATGGCACACAATACGACATCCGTGGATTTATTGATGACAACGTAGCAGCACTAGATAATTTTGCTAATTATCCTCCTATAATTGCTCCTATACAAGGCTACCAACCACAAGAAGACGAAGTATTTGTTTGTTCCATAGGAGGAACTAGTAGACAAAAATGCATGGAAGAGATTGTAGTTAGAGGTGGAAAATTCCTTACAATGATTCATGCTACTGCACGTCTGGGAACTAATGTACAGATTGGAGAAGGCACCATCGTTGGTGCATTCACATCTATTGGGGCAGATGCAAAAGTTGGCAAATATAATCTCATTCAATCATACACTGTAGTAGGGCATGATTCTGTTATAGGAAACTGGAATAGAATCGATACGCATGTAACGCTTGTTGGCGGAACAATTGTGCAAGATGGAACTGATATCCACACTTCCGCAATGATTAGCCACAATGTAACAATAGAAAGCCACTCACGAGTAGCCGCATGCAGTTTTGTTATTCGTCGGGTAAAAGAAGGAACCACAGTTATGGGGAACCCCGCAAAGAAATTAATGTAATCACTTTTAATACAAAAAATTATGGATATTCAACTTTTTATTCAAAACGTAGCTGATCAATTTGATGAACTAAACGTAGAACTGACACCAGAAACTAACTTCCGCAAAGTGGAAGGATGGACATCTTTGGTGGCATTATTGGTAATTACCATGGTTGATGAAGAGTATGGTATTGTTCTTCCTCCTGAAGAAATGCGCAAAACTAATACCATTCAGGAGCTCTTTGATCTTGTAGCAAGCAAACAATAATGCATAATCCTTTTGCACTAATAGGTAAAACAATTCTTGTCACTGGTGCCTCTTCTGGCATCGGTCGCACTATTGCTATAGAATGTAGTAAACTAGGAGCCGATATTATTCTTACAGGACGTAATGAAAGTAGATTGCAAGAGACGTTGTCTCAATTAAAAGAGGGGCAACACAAATATATTGTGGCTGACATTACAATTGAAGAAGATATTATTACTATAGTTGAGCAACTGCCTACCCTCACGGGATGTGTGCATAGTGCTGGTATTTTAGGGCTAGTCCCCATTCAAGCTATCACCAAAGCCAAAATCAATGAGTTTGAGCAAATCAACCTACACGCTCCTATTCTATTGACAAAGCAACTATTAAAACGAAAGAAATTAGCAAAGAATTCTTCCGTTGTATTCATCTCATCTGCAGCTGGAGTATATCGCGTTTCTACGGCTAATGCGCTCTACGCAGTTACTAAAAGTGGTCTAGATGCTTTTATGCGTTCAGCAGCTCTCGAACTTGCCAGCAAAAACATTCGTTTCAATAGCGTCAATCCTGCAATGATCGAGACAGAAGCACTGAGTAACATTCCTATTAGTGAAGAACAAAAAAATGCTAATTTAGCTCAATATCCAATCAAGCGATACGGCAAACCAGAAGAAGTAGCATATGCTACTATTTACTTGCTGTCTGATGCATCTGCATGGACTACTGGTACAGAGATCAAACTTGACGGAGGACTTACATTATCATAATCATGAGCCAACTACTTGAAAATAAAGTGTGCATCATCACAGGTGCTGCACAAGGAATCGGACGACAAATTGCTGAGCAGTTTGCTGTTGACGGAGCCATTGTATATGCGTGCGATAGACAAGACTTCACTGCTAACAACGAGCATATTCATCCTGTTGTGCTAGACATCACCGATGCTACTAGCGTAAAGACTGCTTTTATGCAAATCTTCAAAACCGAAGGACGCATTGACTGCCTCGTTAACAATGCGGGTATCGTTTACAATCGTAAGATAGGCATGATTACCCGCGAGGAGACAGAACGCATGTTCCTCGTGAATGTTATTGCTGCGATGGAATTGCTTCAGTTGGTTAGTCGTCTCATGGCGCGATGCGGTGGAGGCTCTATTGTCAACATTGCCTCCGTGACTGCGGTACTCGGATCACCTGGTCAAGTAGCATATTCTGCAACAAAAGGTGCTATCATCTCAATGACCAAATCCGCAGCTAAAGAACTTGCAGCACAGGGCATCCGCGTTAATGCAGTAGCACCTGGCATCGTCAAAACTGAACGCTTCGCCGAACTCTATGAGAGCGATGGCGAAAAGATTGATGCTCGCATCGGACGCATCGCTTTAGGTAGATTAGGCACACCAGAAGACATCGCACACGCATGCGCGTTCCTTGCTTCCGATAGAGCAAACTATATTTCTGGACAAATTCTTGGCGTAGATGGCTGCGCTTCCATATAATGATTTTAGATTTACAACATATTGACCCACAACGCATTGTCGCCATTGACTCCAGTGGGGCAGAGTTGCGCTATGCAGAAATTAGCCAACTCTCAAAGCATATTACATTACTCATCCCTACACGCTCGTTATGTTTTCTTCTTGTGGAGAACAACGTAGGTGGAATTGCATGGGTAATGAGCATGTTAGATAGTCGCCAGTTGGTACCACTTATCCTCAATGTCAAGACGGAAGACACACTATACCAGCAATTGCTCCACACCTATCAACCCACATATATCTGCGCACCTAATCATTTTGCAGTGCAAGGCGAAGTCGTTGATTGTCAATACGATTACACACTTGCCAAAATATCTGACACTACGCCAACTCTTCATAGCGAACTATCCCACCTACTTCCCACATCAGGTAGCACAGGTAGCCCTAAACTCGTTCGTCATAAATACGACAATATCGAGGCGGCTGGACTCAACATCTCCACATTCTTCGATTTAAAAGGAACGGATCGCCCGCTAATGGTTTTGCCACTCTACTACACCATGGGATTATCTATGGTCTTCAGTCACTTACGAGTAGGAGCAACCATTCTCATCACAGGATTGAGTATGACAGACCCTAATTTCTGGAAGTTCCTCAAAGAACAACAAGCCACATCCTTTACTGGTGTTCCATATAGTTTTCAGATTCTCAATCTTATGCGTTTCTTCCGCATGGACCTCCCTCATTTGGAGCTACTTACACAAGGTGGAGGAAAAATGCCAGCTGATCTCAATATTAAGTTTGCAGAGTATTGTCGCGACAATGGCAAACGTTGGATAGCCACCTATGGTCAATCTGAATGCACCGCACGCATGGCGTATCTTCCTGCGAAATGGGCACTAGAGAAGGTTGGA
The DNA here is from genome assembly GCA_945921355.1 of uncultured Bacteroidales bacterium. Lineage (GTDB taxonomy): Bacteria > Bacteroidota > Bacteroidia > Bacteroidales > Paludibacteraceae > Colicola. The sequence continues at coordinate 51,917 of CAMEKM010000003.1, read as the reverse complement.
AGTATCGGCATTGCAGTTCCTAATGGCGAATTATCACTTATTGACACGGACGGTAACCCTATCACTACGCCTCATACCGAAGGCGAGATGTGCTATCGTGGCAAAAATGTTACAATGGGATATGCTCGCGAGCAAGCGGATCTGGCGTTAGGAGACGAACGCGATGGATATATTCGAACAGGCGATCTTGCTTACTTTGACGAAGATGGTTGTTACTACATCGTTGGTCGCATGGGACGATTCCTCAAACTCTTTGGCATGCGTGTCGGACTAGATGAATGCGAACAAATCGTACAAACAGACTGCGGGATTGAGTGTGCTTGCGTAGGTACGGATGAAAAAATGCTCGTCTATATTACTAATGCAGACAAACAAAATGATGTCAAAGACACACTCGTGCAAAAAACACATATTGTTGCCACTTCATTCCAGATTCGTGTCATTGATGAAATACCCAAAAACGAAGCAGGAAAAAAACTATATAGTAAACTACCTATAAATTAATTGCCACCACACCCTCCATCACTTGACCGCAAATTGGCTGCTGATTACGGGTTATTGACGGGTTCATAAGAACACATCTGTGGCACATTTATACGATATAAATAACTAAATCATATGACAAACTTAGAGAAATTCAACGCTATTTTTACCGAAGTATTCGGTGTAACACCTCAGCAATTAGGTGACAACTACAGCAAAGATACTGTTAGCGAATGGGATTCTGTTCACCAACTGAACATTATCTCCTTGCTCGAAGAAACCTTTGACCTCATGCTTGATCCTGAGGACATTATGGCTTGCACCAGTTACAATGCAGGCAAAGAGATTCTTATTAAAAACGGAATAGAACTTTAATACTTTTACCCCAATATGGCTCGTTGGACTATTAAAAATGTACGATTGGCTGGTGTGAGTGCTTGTATGCCAAAACATATTGTCAAGACAGCAGACATTCCATTATTTACACCAGAAGAAGCTACTGTATTTGACAATACCGTAGGCATTAGAGAGCGCCGAATTGGACCCGAGACCCTGTGCGCATCGGACATGTGCCAAGCCGCAGCAGAAAAACTGTTAGCAGATATGGGCTGGGAAAAAGACAGCATTGATATGCTTGTCTTTGAATCGGTTACAGGCGATTATTATCCCACACCACCTACCTCATGTCTCTTGCAAGACCGCTTAGGGTTATCCACCAACTGCTTCTGCATTGACTTGCCTATGGGATGTTGTGGTACATTATATGCCATCAATGTGGCTGGCAACATGCTTTCATCTGGCAATATTCATCGTGCACTATTACTTGTAGGAGATACCGCCTTACGTATGGGGTCGCAACAAGATAAAAGTCGTGTTCCACTCTTCGGTGATTGTGGTACAGCTATTGCTTTGGAGTACGACACATCTGCAGAAGATATTATAATCGATTTCCAAACACTGGGTAGTGGACACAAGTCGCTAATGACCCCTCATGGAGGTTTCCGCAATCGCATTACACCAGAATCATTTATCCAAGAGGATTTTGGCAATGGCATTATCCGTGCTCCAAAAGACACATTGATTGATGGAATGTCCGTATTGACTTTCGCCATCTCACGTCCGCCAAAGTCAATCCAACAAATGATAGATGACTACAATATTGATGTCAATACCGACATTGACTATTTCTTGATTCATCAAGCCAACAAGTTGATTGTTGATCGAGTAGTCAAGAAACTCAAACTCCCAACAGAAAAAGTGCCATACGATTTGGAGGAATTCGGTAATCTTGGAGGAGCAAGTATTCCATCTTTGATGGTTACTCGTATTGCAGAACCAATGCGTAACAATCAACCTATCAAGATGTTATGCTCTTCTTTTGGGCTTGGGCTCAGCTGGGGAACTATGCTCATAACAGCAAATAACGTCATCATTCCTGAATTGATAGAAATATAATGTTATGAGCCTACGAAGCAAGATATGGACAATTGTCACCAATGCCTACCCAGCTTTTCTGCGTAAAGTGTACAAAATGGATTTAGGTGCGGGAATTCGTATAGCACACAAAGCACATCTAGACAAAAGCGTTAATCCCCAAGGTGTACATATTGGAGACAGGACATGGGTATTAAACGGCGCTTTTGTCATGGCGCATGACCATTGTCGCAGTTTGCGAGTGGATACGTATATCGGTAAAGATTGCGTCATTGGAGTTAATGCCATTATTATGCCAGGAGTAAAAATTGGCAATGAAGTGGTTATTGGTAGTGGTTCTGTAGTCACTAAAAATATTCCTGACAATTGCATTGCCGTAGGTAATCCTGCAAAAGTAATAAAAACAAACATTCGAGTTTACAACGGAAAAATACAAGATGTATAAACATTTCTTCAAACGATTAATTGATTTCTGTATAGCATTGATAGCATTATTATGCCTATCACCCATATTAGTGGTTATTACAATCTGGTTATATTTTGCCAACAAAGGAGCAGGGGCTTTTTTTACACAAGAGCGACCAGGTAAAGATGCCAAGGTATTTCGCGTAATCAAATTCAAAACCATGACCGATGAGCGAGATGTTGATGGCAAACTATTACCTGATGCACAACGCCTTACCAAAGTTGGTCGCATTGTTCGTTCTACATCATTGGATGAGTTGCCACAACTATTCAATGTACTCAAAGGGGATATGGCTCTTATTGGCCCCCGCCCACTACTCGTCAAGTATCTTCCACTTTACACCCCTACACAGATGCGACGTCATGAGGTACGTCCAGGTATAACGGGTTGGGCACAAGTTAATGGACGCAATACCATCACTCATACCAAGAAATTTGAATATGATGTGTGGTATGTGGATCACGTATCTTTTGCATTGGATTTGAAAATTATTTTCATGACCATTAATAATGTGCTACATCGCAAAGACATTTCTACAGAAGGACAAGCGACTGCACCTACTTTTGATGGGACAAACTAATAGATTTTAATTATAGATAGGTATACTAAAATTAAAGAATTAACTATGAGTAACGAACGAAAAATGATTTACCTTTGTTTGGCACATATGTCAGACGAGGGATTAGAGCAGAAATATATCAAAGAGGCATTTGACACCAATTGGGTAGTGCCTTTGGGACCAAATGTAAATGCTTTTGAGGATGATCTCAAGCAATTCGTTGGTAAAGACCAACAAGGTCAAGAAAAAGAGGTCGTAGCACTCTCTGCTGGTACTGCTGCTGTACATTTAGCTTTGATTGCTTGCGGTGTGAAAGCAGGTGATGAGGTATGTGTGCAATCGTTCACATTCTGTGCTTCGTCCCATCCGATTACATATCTTGGTGCAACACCCGTATTTATTGATTCTGAACCAGATACGTGGAATATGGACCCAGAGCTGTTGGAGAAAGCCATCTTAGATCGTATCGAGAAAACAGGCAAGAAACCAAAAGCAATCGTACCTGTGGCCTTATATGGTATGCCATATGATTGCGAGCGCATCATGGCAGTAGCAAAGAAATACGACATTCCAGTGATTGAAGATGCAGCTGAAGGCTTTGGCTCTAAGTTCAAGGGACAAGTATTGGGTACTTTTGGCAAGTTTGGTGTGCTTTCCTTCAATGGCAATAAGATGATTACCACATCTGGAGGCGGTGCATTAGTCTGCGAAAATGCTGAACTGAAGAATAAAGTAATGTGGTATGCCACTCAAGCACGCGAAGCATATCCATACTACCAACATGAGGAGGTAGGTTATAACTATCGCATGTCTAATATTTGTGCGGGCATTGGTCATGGACAAATGACTATCGCAAACGATCACATTGCTCATCACAAGCATGTGCAAGCACTTTATGAAGAATTACTCGCTGATGTAGAGGGAGTTACAGTACATAAAGCACCATCAGAGAACTATGATTCCAACTACTGGTTATGTACTATCGAATTAGACCCTACTTTGCGCATCAAAGGCCAAGAGAATGCTTATAAAGAAGTTATCAAAACAGCCGTAGGTGGTGCAGCGGGTGTAATTCACGCTGTAGATACCGCAGTAACTGATTGTCAGCCAAATGATAACGTAGAAGCCCTGCGCGTATATATGCTCAATGCAAAGATTGAGGCACGCCCAGTTTGGAAGCCAATGCACAAGCAACCAGTCTATAAGAATGCACCAGCATATGTGAATGGAATAAGCGAAGCAATATTTAAAGTGGGAATGTGCTTGCCTGCTGGACCATACGTATCGGATGAAGATGTTCGCTACATTGTAGAGACTATCAAATCTGCAATTATTCGATAAAGATTCTTCAGCCTTTTTGGAGAGAGTGTGTCAAATACATAAATACTGAGATTATGAAACGAAATCTGGAAATATTAAAAACTGATATGTTTTCACATTGGATCAACATAGGGTATCTTCCTCGTTGGGGAGTGCTGTTATTGGACTTATTAATCGTGTTGATTGCTTTTGTAGTAAGTTATTTGATTGGTAGTGAATTATTAACCTATGACTTAACTATGCGTTTGCCATTGTGGGAACAAGCTATGGCTGTGGTTGGTTTGCAGACACTATCTTTTTGGGCGTTTCATACATATTCAGGTATCTTGCGCTATTCTACTTTTGTTGATACATTAAAGGTTGCATGTTCAGTAGGTGTGACGGGGATTGTCTTGTTGATAGTCAATCTAACTATCAAATATAGTACGGATATTTCTAATCCACCATTCTTAACGTCCATTTTAGTTATATATATCTTTGTCGCAATAACGTTGTTGTTTGGTTGGCGAGTGACTATTAAAACCGTTTTCGAACATATTTCACATACATCGAGAGGTGTAGAAAAAGTGTTGATATATGGCACAAAATCGGCAGGGTTATCTATCGCAAAAATGCTACAGTCAAATATGGATAGTAAATATCGTCCTGTAGGTTTTATTGCTGACCAAAATGATGATGCTCATCATAGTTTGCTCACATTGAAAGTGTATAAACTGAGTCAAGATATGATTGATATGATGAAGAAAAATCATATTAAATATGTGATTGTTTCTCCAATCAAGATGAAAGAAATTAATCCAATGAAGGATTTGAAAATTTTTATAGATAATAAAATTCAAATTCTAACTACTCCTCATTTTACTGATTTTGATATAATCAACAATCAGTCTCTTGATGATACAGAACGCGTTGTGGGGCGTATAGAGTCTATTCGGGTAGAAGATTTGTTGGAACGTCCTGTTATTGATATTGATACGGACAATGTAGTAACCATCTTGAAGGACCAAACGGTGATGGTAACGGGTGCTGCGGGTAGTATTGGTAGCGAAATTGTACGCCAAGTGGCAGCATTCAAACCACAGACAATCGTTCTATTCGAAATGGCAGAGTCACCTCTGCATGATTTGACTGTTGATTTGCGCAAAGAGTTTCCTAATCAGCAATTTGTACCAGTAATTGCGGATGTGAGAAATGTGGATATGGTAGAAGAGGTCTTTGAGGAGTATCATCCTCATGTTGTGTTTCATGCAGCAGCTTATAAGCATGTGCCATTGATGGAGGATTTCCCGGCGCAAGCGATATTAGCTAACGTGCAAGGCTCTAAGAATGTCGCAGATATGGCAATTAAATACAAAGCGAAACGTTTTGTAATGGTATCTACTGATAAAGCAGTGAATCCAACAAACGTGATGGGAGCATCGAAGCGCATCGCAGAGATTTATGTTCAATCACTATTCTTGCAAAAGGCAAAAGATGATGCAGATTGTACAAAATTTATTACCACACGTTTTGGCAATGTGTTAGGTAGTAATGGTTCGGTGGTACCTTATTTCAAGAAACAGATTGCTTCGGGTGGACCTGTAACTGTAACTCATCCTGACATTATTCGCTATTTTATGACAATACCAGAGGCAAGTTGCTTAGTGTTAGAAGCAGCAACCTTGGGTAATGGCGGTGAAATTTTCTGTTTCGATATGGGGCAACCAGTTAAGATTGCAGATTTAGCAAAGAATATGATTCGTTTAGCTGGTTTTGAGCCTGGTAAGGACATCGAAATCACATATACGGGCTTGCGTCCTGGTGAAAAGTTATATGAAGAATTGCTGAATCAGAAAGAAACAACTATTCCAACAAAGCATAAGAAAATTCTTGTTGCGAAAGTACGAGAGTATGATTATCAGGAAGTGGCAGAGCAAATCGAATCATTGATTAAGTTGGCGCAAGATGGCAAAGTATTTCCTACAGTGAAGTTGATGAAGCAAATTGTACCTGAATTTAAGAGCAAGAACTCTGTATATGAAGAATTAGATGATTAAAACGGATAGTTATGGCATTTTTCGGATTATTTGGAAAAGAAAAGAAGGAAACATTAGATAAAGGTCTTGAAAAGACGAAAGAATCTGTACTCAGCAAGATTAGTCATGCAATTGCTGGCAAATCAACGGTGGACGATGATGTGTTGGACAACTTAGAAGAAGCCCTTATCACATCTGATGTAGGTGTGGAAACCACATTGCGCATTATTGAACGTATTCAGGAACGTGTAAAGCGTGATAAGTATATCGGAACAAAGGAACTTAATGCCATTTTGGTGGACGAAGTCGCATCGTTGCTGGCTGAAAACAATAGTACGCAAATAATGGATTTCGCCGATCCATTACCATGCAAACCGTATGTTATTATGGTTGTGGGAGTTAATGGAGTAGGTAAAACTACTACCATTGGTAAATTGGCTTACCAATACAAGCAGGCGGGCAAAAAAGTGTATTTAGGAGCAGCAGATACTTTTCGTGCGGCAGCTGTGGAGCAACTGTGTATATGGGGAGAGCGAGTAGGAGTTCCTGTGGTAAAACAGCAACAAGGTTCTGATCCAGCGAGTGTAGCATTTGATACGATTTCGAGTGCGAAGGCAAATGATGCGGATGTAGTGTTGATTGATACAGCAGGACGCTTGCATAATAAGATCAACTTAATGAATGAGTTGACCAAGATCAAAAATGTGATGCAGAAAATAATACCTAATGCACCACATGATGTAATGCTTGTTTTGGATGGAAGTACGGGGCAGAATGCTTTTGAACAAGCGAAGCAATTTACCAAAGCTACTCAAGTAAGTTCCTTAGCTATCACTAAATTAGATGGAACGGCAAAGGGTGGAGTAGTGATCGGCATAAGTGATCAGTTTAAGATACCAGTTCGTTATATTGGTCTGGGAGAGCAAATGACTGATTTGCAAGTTTTCAATCGCGAAGAGTTTGTGAGATCTCTGCTGGGAGTGAAAAACGACTAATATAACATAATAAGAGGATTGCATGCAATCCTCTTATTATGTTATGAAGTTACAAAATTATTGTACTCCTGCCAATATACCTTCTATTTCAGCTTCGTTAAGATTACGCCCTACGATTACGCCCTCTTTGTTAATGAGTATAGTAGTTGGGATAGCTGATATGCCGTACAAGTCGCATGGGTTGTATGGTTCTGTGCGTTGATCGCGGATATGCAACCATGGCAACTCATCTTCCTCAATGGCTTTGAGCCATTCTGCCTCATCGCGGTCGCAACTCACGCCCAAAATCTCCAACTTACCAGATGGGTGATAGGACTCATACAACTCCTTCAATACGGGCATTAATCGGCGGCATGGACCACACCACGAAGCCCAAAAGTCCACCAATACATAGTCGGTTTTTCCTACCAACTCGCTCAGTGCCAATACAGTACCATCTGCCTTGAGCGAAGCGATTTCTATGTAAGGATTACCTGCAGAAGTCTTCAACTCGATTAGGTATTCTTGATGGATAGGCTGCAAGGTTGGCATTTCCAAACGCTCTGCTGGAATTGCTGCAAACAACTCTGCTTTTTGCTCTGGGCTGAGCATGTAGAAATGTGCCAATACGATAGAGTCACTGGTCACGTCCTCTACGTTCTCCATGATGAGGGTATAACCTTGTACAACAAATTCCTCAATGAGTGAGTCTTTCGCAGCACGGTCTTCTACGGTTTCCAATTGTGCTTTCAAATCATTGTATAATTCGGTATATTGTTCGTATGCCGTTTTCTTTGGCGTACAAGCTACCAAGCAACCCAATGCTAATAGCGCAACAAAAATCTTTTTCATATTCATAATCAAATTACTCAGCTGTCGCCAATGGACTAGCTTGTGTATAAACGCGTGCGGCCAATTCTTGGTCAATTTGGTACAAACCATACCCATTGTCGCCAATAAGTCGGAGTTTGTGTACCAAGTCTGTTGCGTTTTCTTCTTCTTCCACTTGTTCATCTACGAACCAATTGAGACGACTTTGCAATGCGAAATCTTTCTCCTCCACAGCAAGTGCCATCAGGTTATTGATGAGTGCTGTCACTTTACCTTCGTGCTCAAGGGTGTTCTCAAATGCTGCCAAAGGACTAGCCCACTCGGTAGGAACTTCAGCGATAGGAGCGAGTAATACGCGTCCACCACGACTTTGCAGGTAATTCAGCAGAATCATAGCATGGTCTTGCTCCTCTTTGAATTGGATAGCAAACCAGTTTGCCATACCAGGCAATCCTGCGTCTTGGCAGTATGCTGACATACTCAAGTATAAATATGCTGACCACATTTCAGCATTAATCTGGGCATTTATAGCCCCTTCTAATTTTTTTGAAATCATAATTGTTTGTTTTTATTGGTTATAATTGAATGGATAATCTCATATAATTATGTGACAAAAACTATGCCAAATAATTCTATGTTTGAGGAATTACATGTTACATTCTCAATTTGAATCCTGAGAGAATGGTGTCGAGGCGAAAATGGAACACACTGGCCATCTCGCCAGCCATACAGAATCCGCAGACACGACATTGATCTGTACCATAGCCTAAACATAAACCACGGCTACCATCAGTATAGATAAAGTTCGTAACAAAACATTCTTCACCCAACTTAATCTTCCCTAATGCATTGCGTTTCATAAGTTTTAACCCTGAACGAGAGTTCATGATTGGATACCCCTTCTTTTTATATGCAAGTATTTTGTCTATCAGTTCGGCTTTTTTTTCTGGTGGTAGCATCAGATACTCAGTTCCTGGGTATGGGGTATGGAAGTTGATAGATATTTGTTCGATGGCAGGGTTGTTCTTTGCATACTCCATTGCAGCCTCAAGCGACTCATAGTTGAGTGCATTGACCACCATATTTACGCAGATGTGCTTGAATCTTGACTTGCGGATATTTTCTTCTAAGCGTGCGAATGAGCCTTCGCCTCGAATGCGGTCGTGGTATCCGCCAATACCATCCATACTCACCCATATGGATTGTGGATGTATCCAAGAGAAGTCTTGCTGCGCATTGGTAGTGATGGTGATAGAGAAAAAACCGATCTCCAATGCTTTGTCAATTAGGTCATTGATAGTGCGACCATTTTCTTTCCATAGCGTGGGCTCGCCGCCCTCAAGGTCGATAAAACGTGAGCCAAGTTCATAAGAATAGCGCATATCGGCTACAATATCCTCAAACAAGCGTTGCTTGTCACCTGCACTACCATATACGGAGCAATGTTTGCAACGTAAGTTGCATTTATCGGTAATGAATAATACTGTCTGCAAAGGTGCACGACGACCAAAAAAACGCGCACGTGCAAACCATTGTGCTAAATAAATAAGTTGTTTGGTGTAGTGTAGCATAGTATAGTTTATAATTGTAATATGATATGTACTATTATCAGTATCAAGCAAAAGAAGGTACAGATATTGCGAGCGAGAAGCCAACGATATAGAAACCAATCAATGCCAGCTTGCTTATATCCTTCCCAATCACCCATTGGTCCCATCCACCAATGTGGTGTATCGTTGCGTGGCAGACCATAAACAAACAATCGGGTAGAGTGGATTAAGAATATGGACATAGGCAAAGTAGCTATAGTTAGGAGATACCATGGACTCCACCAACTCAACGCTATACCTAAACCCAACATAACGAAGGGCATAATAGCAAAGATTCCAATAAAGATAATCATGGTAGCTTTGCTCTTGAGTAAGCGTGCAAAAGTCATCTTGCCTAATTCTGCATCAGCATTTGTTTCCATTACCGAATGCACATACACGATATTCGTTACCATACATCCAATACCGATGCTCATACATAGCATTGCCCATGAAAATGGATTACCTGTTAATGCGGCTTGTACACCCAACATGTTCAGCGGACCGAACATTAGACCAATTACTAATTCGCCTAATCCGTGATACCCTAATTCGAGGGGTTTACCTGAGTAGTTGATGCCTACAAATAGTCCTAACAGCGCATAAATCACTATACCCATTGCTGCTTGCCAACCATGCATCAGCCATTGCGCTATAAAAGCAATAGCTCCCATTAGAGCTGCAAATGTAAGAAAGCATACTATTGCCCAACCGAGTTGATTAATGGTGGCTTTGCCCTCGCCCAAATAGTGGCACTTTTCCATTCGTGCACGTACACTCGTACTGCTAATATCCGCGCGTGTACGCGAGTTATGTTTATAGTCGAAATAGTCATCTGCAAGATTCATGCCGAGGTGAGCAGCACAAATACCAAGTACCACGGGTATGGATAACCACCATACGAATCCTGCTTGACCTATGCACAATACCACTGCCGTCAAACATGGTAAAGCAGATTGAGGCAATGCAATGCTACGTGCATTCTTAATCCATAACCAGATAGGTGACATATTAATCTCTTCTAAATATATCTCTTGTATATACTTTTTCTTTCACGTCTTCTAAACAAGTATCATAGCGGTTGGCAATAATCGCCTGTGATTGCGCTTTGAAGTGCTCTAAGTTGTTGACTACTAATGAACCAAAAAATGTTGAACCATCGGGTAAAGTAGGTTCGTAAATAATCACTTGTGCGCCCTTAGCCTTCACGCGTTTCATAATGCCTTGGATACTTGACTGACGGAAATTGTCCGAATTCGATTTCATTGTCAAGCGGTATACGCCAATCACGCAAGTATGTTCTTCTTGTGCATTGTATTGACCATTGTTGTAATAGTCATAATATCCTGCTTTTGCCAACACACGGTCTGCTATGAAATCCTTACGTGTACGATTACTTTCCACAATCGCCTCAATCAAGTTCTCAGGTACATCTTGATAATTCGCCAACAACTGCTTGGTGTCTTTGGGCAAACAATATCCGCCATAACCAAACGATGGATTATTGTAGTGTGTTCCGATACGTGGGTCAAGACACACGCCGTTAATAATTGATTGCGTATCAAGACCTTTCATCTCGGCATAGGTATCCAACTCATTGAAGTAACTCACACGCAAAGCTAAGTACGTATTGGCAAACAACTTCACCGCCTCTGCTTCAGTAAAACCCATAAACAAGGTATCTATATGCTCTTTGATGGCACCTTCTTGTAGCAGGTCAGCAAATTGTTTGGCTGCTTCCACCAATCGTGGATTATTCACATCTGTTCCCACAATGATTCGAGATGGGTATAGATTGTCGTATAATGCCTTCGATTCACGTAAGAATTCCGGTGAGAAGAGAATATTTTCTGTGCCAAATTTTTTGCGTACCGATTCGGTGTAACCAACTGGTATGGTAGATTTTATTACCATGATTGCTTGCGGATTCACACGCAATACCACTTCGATTACCGATTCCACAGCCGAAGTATCGAAATAGTTTTTCTGACTGTCGTAGTTCGTAGGTGCAGCAATCACCACTATTTCTGCCTCCTTGTATGCCATTTCTGCATCTAAGGTGGCAGTCAAGTCTAATTGCTTTTCTGCGAAATACTTCTCGATATATTCGTCTTGAATAGGCGATTGGCGACGATTAATCATCTCCACCTTTTCGGACACAATATCCACTGCCAACACTCTATGATGTTGTGCCAATAGTGTTGCTATCGACAAGCCGACATATCCCGTTCCTGCTACTGCAATTATCATATTTACGTTGTTTATGTTTATTGTTCGTTTCACTCACGAAAGTGGTTTTGCTACGCTTCACGTGAGCCGTATGTGATCCATTTTCGATTTAGCCATTCTCGCAGCTTGCTGCCATTTACGCAAACTGCCGTTTGCCACTTTCGCAGCTCTGCTGCTTACAATCTTCCATCTACCAATGTGCGATCCACAAAATCTTTCACATCAAAGATTACGGCATTCATTTCTTTGTATTTCTTAAAGTCGAATGTCTTGAATTGGTTATGGCTCACACATGCTATAACCGCTGCATACTCTTTATCTGGATCAACAGCTGCAATCAGCTCTTTGCCATACTCATGTTGCACAACCTCTGCACTTGCCCATGGATCATAGATGTCCACGCAACAGCCAAAATCTTCCAATTCTTCTACAATATCCACCACTTTGGTGTTGCGGCAGTCTGGGCAGTTCTCTTTGAAGGTTACACCTAGAATCAATACATTCGAATCTTTAATTTTGTGGTCTTTTTGAATCATCAATTTAAGCACTTTATCTGCGATAAACTTGGCGATGGAGTTGTTCACTGCACGACCTGATAAGATTACTTGCGGGTCATAACCCAGCGATTTTGCTTTGTGTGCCAAGTAGTATGGATCCACAGATATGCAGTGTCCGCCTACTAAACCTGGACGATATTTCAAGAAGTTCCACTTGCTACCTGCTGCTTCGATGACATCGTTGGTATCAATTCCTACGCGGTCGCAAATCAAAGCCAATTCGTTCATAAATGAGATATTTACATCTCGTTGGCTATTCTCCACAGCCTTCGCTGCCTCTGCCACCTTCATGTTTGGAGCCTTGTGGGTACCGTTCTCCAAAATGGAGTTGTACAGTGCATCCACCAAGTCTGCTATCTCTGGAGTTGAACCCGAAGTAATCTTCTTAATCTTAGTCAATGTATTTACTTTGTCACCTGGATTGATACGCTCTGGCGAGTAACCGCAGAAGAAGTCCTCGTTGAACTTCAAACCGCTAAACTTCTCCAAGACAGGCACGCAATCTTCTTCCGTACAACCTGGGTAAACGGTTGATTCATAAATCACTAAATCACCTTTGTTCAATGTCTTGCCAATTGTTTCGCTTGCTTTCAACAGCGGAGTTAAGTCAGGGTTGTTAAAGCGGTCGATTGGGGTAGGCACGGTCACAATGTAAGTGTTTACTTGCTTCAAATCCTCTATATTGCATGTAAAGGTCAAACCAATCTTCTTCGTACTCTCATACGCATCACGAGCCTGCTTCATACCCACCAAGTCTGCCTCTAAAGTGTGGTCTTCCCCACGATTCAATTCATCTACGCGAGCTTGATAGATGTCAAAACCAATCACGCGGTATTTCTTTCCATACTCAATTGCCAATGGCAATCCTACATAACCCAGTCCTATGACTGCAATTACTCTGTCATTTAATTTCATATTGCTATTATTTTTAATTTATGTTCTATTTATGCGATTATTATCCCATAGCACCATTTACGGAAATTACTTGTCCCGAAACATATGAGGAGAGGTCAGATGCCAAGAATAGTGCCACTTTGGCGACTTCATCCGTTTCACCATAACGACGCATAGGTATCATTTTAGTCATTTCTGTACGCGTTGTTTCTGGTAGTGCTAACGTCATGTCTGTCAGGATGAATCCTGGTGCAATGGCATTTGCACGAATATTACGACCTCCTAATTCTTTGCTCAATGTTTTTATTAAACCAATGATACCAGCCTTAGATGCAGCATAATTGGCTTGTCCTGCATTACCTCCAATACCTACAACGGATGACATAGCAATGATGCTTCCACTGCGCTGACGGACCATGTGTGGGGTAACAGCATGGCAGTAATTAAATACGGACTTGAGATTCACATTGAGTACATCATCCCATTGCTCCTCAGTCATACGCATGAGTAGCGTGTCATGAGTGATGCCTGCGTTACAAACTAATATGTCTATTTTGCTAAAGGCATCCACTACTTGTTTCACTACCTCATGTGCAGCAGCAAAATTGGCAGCATCGCTCTTGATGCAAAGCACTCGTACACCTTTGGCTTGTAGCTCGGCAGTAATGTCTGCCGCTTCTTGGTCTTCGTTGATATATGTGAACGCGATATTACATCCATACTCTGCAAAAAGCAGAGCAATGGAACGTCCAATACCACGCGACGCACCAGTAATCAATGCATTTTTTCCTTCTAAATTTATCATCTCTCACTAAATTCTATATTACTTCAACCATTTATCTAACCAACTGAAGAATGTGCGTTGCCACAAGATACCATTTTGTGGCTTCAATACCCAATGGTTCTCATCTGGGAAAATGAGCAGTTGGGCTTCCACTCCGCGCATCTTGGCTGCATCAAATGCTGCCATACCTTGGTTGGCCAGAATACGATAGTCCTTTTCGCCATGAATACAAAGGATAGGAGTGTCCCACTTGTCCACAAAGAGATGTGGCGAGTTGGCAAAGGTACGTTGCGCAATTTTGTTTTTCTTATCCCAATAGGCGCCACCCATATCCCAGTTAGCAAACCATTTTTCTTCTGTCTCGAGGTATTGCATCTCCATATTGAAGATACCATCGTGTGCAATAAACGCTTTGAAGCGCTTGTTGTGATGACCTGCCAACCAATATACGCTAAATCCGCCAAACGATGCACCTACGCACCCCAAACGGTCTTTATCCACGTATGGTTCGCTGGCTACAAACTCATCAATAGCCGAGAGGTAGTCCTTCATACATTGACCTCCATAGTCACCGCTGATTTGTTCGTTCCACTCATTGCCAAAGCCAGGAAGACCACGACGGTTTGGGGCTACTATAATATAATCGTTGGCAGACATCATCATAAAGTTCCAGCGGAAACTCCAGAACTGGCTCACCGGAGATTGAGGTCCACCTTCACAATAGAGCAGAGTAGGGTATTTTTTGCTAGGGTCGAAGTGAGGAGGATAGATAATCCATGTAAGCATGTCCTTTCCATCGGTAGTTTTTTGCCAACGAGGTACCACTTCTCCCATGGTGATTTGTGCATAGATGTTCTCATTCTCATGACTAATCTGCACGGGTGCTTTACCTTGCTTAAAGCGGAAGATTTCGTTAGCCTCACGCATTGAATGACGCAAGCAATAGTAGGTGCTGTCGATATTACCGCCAGGCACATAGTCGTATTGCCCCGTGGTGAGGCATTGATGTTTACCCTGTAGATTCACCTCATAGAGCATGCTAGTAGCGTGCCATACGGCGCTGAAAACAAGTGAGCTGTTGTCTTTCCAGTAGTAACTATCTACATTGGTTTCCATACCGTGTGTAAGGAATCGTTGCTCGCCCGTAGCGAGGTGGCAAATCATCAGCCTATTCTCATCACTCTCGTAGCCGTCACGCTCCATCGATTGCCATGCAATGTACTCACCGTTGGGTGAATAACTGGGGTTAGTATCATAGCCCATATTACCCTCGGTAAGGTTGGTGTGCGTGCCAGTTCCCAAGTTATAAAGATAGATGTCGGAGTTGGTAGAGATGGCATACTCCAATCCGCTTTTCTTGCGACAAGTGTAGGCGATGGTTTTGCCATCTGGGCTCCACGCCAATTGCTCAACACCGCCAAAAGGCTTCATAGGAGATTCATATGGAGTACCTTCTAAAAGATCCACGCAATTGCTTACTACCAATTTTCCCTTTTCTCTTTTCAGGTCGCAGAGGAAAGGGTGAGGTGCAGTCTCTGTCCACTCGTCCCAATGCTTGTACATCAAGTCATCTACTACGCGACCCGAAGCCAATGGCAGGTCAGGATGTTTGTCCATTGTACTAGCTAAAGTCTTTACCTGTGCAATGAGAATGATCTTATCGCCTTGAGGAGAGAGTAGGAAACCCTCAATATCCTTGTCAAAGCCCTTGAGGCATGCATCTTTCGCCTTATCGCCTTTTACGTACAGTTTTCCTGCCTTGAGATATGCCAGATCATTGCCCCACCATGCAGGCTCGTAGCCTACCCATTCACTTTGTGTCTGCAATCGACCTGCTTCATCTTCTTTTGCTACACGAATCCATGAGGTCGAACGATTCTCCTCAACGCTGTAGTAACTGACGGTATAGGCGATCTGCTCGGTTTGCTCATTGGGCAGTACCGAGTTGATACGTCCCATCGCCCAAAGTGCTTCGGGGGTGAGGCGTCCACCTTCAATAGTGATTTCGGGTTTAGTGATAGGTGCTTTGGTGGCATCTTCTTTTGTTTGACAAGAGGCAGCCAATAGGGCAAGTGTAGCCATTATGATAAGTTTACGCATGTTTATTTTTTGATGTAAATAGCAAAAGTGTATGGATAAGGGTTTTTATCATCTGCCTCGTGGCTATCTTCGCTGATACATTGCCATATAGCAGGGTCAATTTCGGGGAAGAAGGTGTCGGCATCCTCCCAAGAATGGTGGATATGGGTAATATAGAGTTTATCTACCAGAGGTAGAAACTGGCGATAAACCATTCCACCACCAATGATAAATGCTTGTTCGTTAGGCGCGACAGCCGCCTGTGCCTCTGGAATAGAGTGTACCACCTCTGTTTTCTCAAAGGTGAAGTCAGCGCGGTCGGAAAGCACGATGTTGCGGCGATTAGGCAGTGGATGCTTTGGTAACGAGAAGAAAGTGCGCTCGCCCATGATGACAGTGCAACCCGAAGTTTGGTGCTTGAAGTATTGTAAATCACTTGGCATGTGGCAGAGCAAATCGCCTGCCTTGCCGATAGCATTATTTTCTGCGATAGCTACGATAAGATTGAGCATAATTATAAATTTTGAATTATACGGCTACGACACCTGCGATGTGTGGATGTGGGTCGTAATCAACTAGTTGGAAGTCCTCGAACTTGAAATCAAGTAAGTCTTTCACGTTGGGATTGATAAGCATCTTTGGTAGAGGACGCGGATCACGTGTCAGTTGGAGTTTTACTTGTTCAATATGATTGAGATAGATATGTGCATCGCCAAACGTGTGCACAAAATCACCTGCCTTTAGTCCTGTCACTTGCGCCATCATTTGTAGTAGCAATGCATATGATGCAATGTTAAATGGTACACCCAAGAAAATATCAGCCGAGCGTTGATATAGTTGCAGCGACAGGCGACCGTCTGCCACATAGAATTGGAACAAGGTGTGGCAAGGTGGAAGAGCCATGTTGTTGACTTCGGCAACGTTCCATGCACTTACGATATGACGGCGCGAGTCAGGATTCTTCTTAATTTGCTCCACCAATTGAGTTATTTGGTCAATATGACCACCTTGATAGTCTGGCCATGAGCGCCATTGATGACCATACACAGGCCCCAATTCGCCATTCTCATCTGCCCATTCGTTCCAAATGCGTACACCGTGGTCTTGCAGATACTTCACATTGGTATCCCCTTTGAGAAACCATAAGAGCTCATAGATGATGGACTTGAGGTGAAGTTTCTTGGTAGTCAATAGTGGAAATCCATCCTCAAGATTAAAACGCATTTGATGACCGAAGACCGAGATAGTGCCCGTACCTGTGCGGTCATGCTTCTCAGTTCCTTCGTTGAGAACGCGTTGGCAGAGATCAAGATATTGTTTCATAATTTACGATTAATACAGATTATACGTGGTTTTCAATACGCGGAACTCGGTACGACGGTTCAGCGAATTGCAAATCTCCTGTTGGTCAGCGGGTAGGGTAGAGATATACGCCTCGTCCAGTACTTGTCCCTTCGGCAGGAATGTGTGTTGTTTCCTCAGTGCATCATCCACCACCACAGGTTTCTCTTCGCCATAGCCTACAGGGGTCAGACGTTCGCTTTCAATGCCGTGTTTGATTAAGTAATCCACTACCGACTGTGCACGGCGGAGCGACAACTCTTGGTTGCCCGCATTATTGCCCACCATATCGGTGTGGGCAGCCATTTCGATGGTAATGTTTGGATTATCATTGAGCAATTTAATCAGTGCATTCAATCCATCTTCCGAGTTCGGGGTCAGTTCCCAGCTGCCGAACTTAAAGAATATATTACCCATCTTCACAGGCTTGGATACCGAACTCAACATAAAGTTTTGTTGGTAAGTATGACTATCTTCCAGTCCCGTCGTCGCAAATTGTTGTTGTTGGTTCAGATAACCTCTCGAAGTCGCCAACATCAAATAGCGCACGTTTTTGTTTAATTTGAGCTTGTAGGTGCCGTCGCGACGAATCTGCGTCTTGATATTTGTGCCATCATCGCCTACTAAACGAATCACTCCCTCTGTCAGCGCTTCGCCCTGGTCATCGCTAACTGTACCTTCTACCAATATCTCCATTTTAGGCAGTACGAAACTATATATAAGGTCATATCCTTTCTTTTGCTTTCTATTGGAGGAAAAGTATCCATCTTCTGTTTGCCCGATAAAGCAGATACCAAAATCATCGTTTTGCGAGTTGAACGGTGCTCCCATATTGTAGATTTCCCATGTGGTATCTACGGGTGTCGCGTAGAATATATCCAATCCGCCATAGCCAGGATGACCTTTTGATGAGAAATACAACCTACCATCTTGTCGGATATATGGGTATAATTCATCATCTGTAGTGTTGATCTTCGGACCGAGATTGCGAATGTCGCCCCAAGTACTTCCGTCGAAAATGGCCATATAAATATCTTTCCCACCAAAGCCGCCAGGAGCATCGCTGACAAAGTACATCGTATCACCAGTAGCATTGATGGTAGGGTGTCCTACTGTGATGCTACTATCGCTAAACAACTTCACTTCTTGCGCCTCGCTCCATTCGCCACTGGCGCGTCGCGACCTATAGATCTTAGCACCCAAGTCCTGTCCATTGACTGGCTTAGAATAGGTGAAATACATAGTACGACCATCGGGCGAGAAACAACAAACGCCCAATTCGGCTGGACTACTTTGTTTGCTGCCAATACTGGATTCTTCTTCCTCGCTTGGTTCGTCGCTATATAGGCCCTCGCATAGGGCAATGTCTTCCCATTGACCAGCCGCATTCTTGCGGGCTGAGTACAGATTGAACGATGCTGCACCAGTAACGGAGGATACGCGCACTTTGTTTTTGCCTTTCTTCTCTTTGGTCTCACTTCGGTTGGAACTGAAGACTATGGCATCGCCATCTGCATTCAGCAGTGCGGGAGCCATATTGCTCGAGCGCTTGGCATTAAATGCCTTAACGGGATTAACCTCATAGCGACTCTTCTGTTTTCTCCATTCCTCCATTTGCATACAGGAGTATTTGCCTGCCTGTGCTACATAATTGTCAGGGTAGGAGTGCAAGTAAATATCATATTGCTTGATTGCCTCTTTGTATTTTCCTTGATAATGCAAGGCTTGTGCATATCGAAGAAAGACAATTGAGTCGGTGTGAAAATATAAATAGCGAATCGCATTCTTGTATGCAGTTGTTGCTTTAGTATTATTCAATATTCGATTACACTCACCTTGTTGAAATGCTACGTAGGCTTTCAGCGGTTTGTCTTTTGACGATATGTTACGATATACTTGGCGATATTGCTCTCCTGCTTCATAATATTCCCCAATCGCAAAACGTTTATCAGCACGTTTAATACGGGCTGATATGCTGCATGCACTCATGCATACCAGCATAAGCGATAATATCAATATGTTGCGTGTTATCTTCATTCCAATTCCTTGATATTGAATTTTCGTTTTTTGCGTGCTTCTCTGTCTTGTGAGGTGGCACAATGGATACCTTCTTTGCGCATGCGCGCATTCTGCGAGATATGTTCACTACGAAATTGTCCATCTTTCCGTAATATTACCCCAATTGATAATAGTGCGATGGCTATTCCGAGTGCCATAATAGCTATGATGATAGTTTTCATATTGCACTCTACTTTGTAGGCATTTACATTTAGCGCGCAAAGTTACAACTTTTTTTTGACATACACAAACTAAAGTGCCTTTTCTTGTGTTAAAAAAAATAATCACCTGCTTTTGGGGCGGAAAATATAAGAGTAAAAGTATAAATCTTCAAAAAAAGATAAAAAAATATACTTTTTTTTGAAAAATATTTGGTCATGTCAAAAAAAAGCAGTACCTTTGCACCCGCTTTCGAAAAGGAAGTGTGCGGGATGTAGTTCAGCCCGGTTAGAATGCCTGCTTTGGGAGCAGGAGGTCGTGAGTTCGAATCTCGCCATCCCGACTAACCAAACGAGAAACTCGATTGAGTTTCTCGTTTTTATTGTTGCTACAATGGTCAAACTTTACAGCCTTAAAGCTCCCTCCCCATTGAAATAGTTGCAAATTAATCAAAAAAGCCCAATATCGGGCTTTTTGATTAATTCACTTTGTATTGTAACGTTTCGTCAGTTTGTAGTTCTTTCAACCAATTATAGAAAGTGTGATTCATTTGAATAGGGGTCGCGTTAAAAGTTATTACATTCTGCTTGATGGTATCAAATATCTGAATATGCAATGGTGTATTACCAGGATATTGTTGAGCCATTTCTGTCAAAGAATCAATCAAGTCTGGTTGTACGTTCTCAATTGGTATTTGTAACGTAATACTTTGCAAATCCTTCTGTGCATCTTGTATCAGTTGTACTTGTTGCAGTGCAAATTCATATTCGGCCTCTTCTGCTGGCTTGGGTTTAAACCATTTCATATGTGCACCTCTTTGCTGTATGACACCTGTTATATATACGTACACATTAGGTTTGAGTAGTGCAGCAAAGCGTTGATATGTTTCGCCAAATGCACTAAATTGATAACTACCGGTATAGTCTTCAATGGTATATTTTCCCCAAGGATTACCTTTTTGTGACATACGATCTTCTGCTGCCACAATGATTCCACCCAAATGCAATGGCTGTCCTGCACGCTTCTCAATCCACTGATTAGGAGTTAGTTTCTCTATTTCTTCATTTTCTTCATCGCTCTCGTCATCTTGTGCGGTAGAAGTATTACGTGCTGTTGGCGAACTCCATGCCTCGAATTGGTGCATCTCTTCGGCTGTGATATTACACATTTCACGCACTTCAAATTCCCATTCATCCAGCGGGTGAGCCGAGAGGAATATACCGATTAGCTCTTTCTCTTTGTTGAGTCGTTCGATGGCTGTCCAGCGTGGTACAACGGGCAATTCTGGGCGCTGCACTTCTATTCCTAATCCGCCAAAACCGTCAAATAATGTAATTGACTGTTCTTGTTTGTCTTGTTGATAGCGGTTGCCATAACGCATCACCACTTCCAATATATTTTCACCTTTGGCATTCGTACCAAATAATTGCTCACGATAGAAACCTTCGAAGCAGTCAAAGGCACCTGCCAGTGCTAAACTCTCGACCGTCTTGCGGTTGCATGCTTGTAGGTTCACACGCTCTAAGAAGTCAAATAAGTCTTTGTACTTGCCGTTCTTCTCGCGTTCTTGAATGATAGCTTCTACGGCACCTTCACCTACACCTTTCACGCCACCCAATCCAAAGCGTACATCCCCCTTGCTATTGACGGTGAAGTTCATCTCCGATTCATTCACATCGGGCGCAAGTACCGAAATCTTCATGGCCTTGCACTCGTCCATGAACTTCGTCACATCCTTGATGTCGTCTTTTGCTACGGTCAAGTTGGCTGCCATAAACTCAGCAGGGTAATGGGCCTTGAGATATGCTGTCTGATAAGCCACCCATGAGTAGCATGCTGCGTGCGATTTGTTAAACGCATACGATGCAAACTTCTCCCAGTCCGCCCAGATCTTCTCCAGCACCTTTTCGTCATGACCATTGCTCTTGCCACCATTGATAAATTTCGGTTTCAGTTCAGCCAACATAGCCATGATCTTCTTACCCATCGCCTTACGCAATTGGTCGCTCTCGCCGCGAGTGAAGTTAGCCAACAGACGGGAAAGCAACATCACTTGCTCTTGATATACCGTCACACCATAGGTGTCCTTTAGATACTTCTCCATCACGGGAATATCATAGGTCACCGGCTCCAATCCATGTTTACGACGAATAAACTGTGGAATATAATCCATTGGACCAGGACGGTACAATGCGTTCATCGCAATGAGGTCTCCAATGACGGTTGGTTTGAGTTCCTTCATGTATTTGCGC
The DNA here is from genome assembly GCA_945921355.1 of uncultured Bacteroidales bacterium. Classification (GTDB taxonomy): domain Bacteria; phylum Bacteroidota; class Bacteroidia; order Bacteroidales; family Paludibacteraceae; genus Colicola. The sequence goes on along the minus strand of CAMEKM010000003.1, from coordinate 29,893 downwards.
ATACCTGCCGACTCAAACTGGAACACACCCACCGTTCTTCCCTCTTGGAAAAGTTTATAGGTATCTGCGTCATCAATAGGGATATGGTCAATATCAATGTTGATACCATGCGCTTTGGATATATTCTGCAAACATTCCTTGATAATAGTCAGTGTCTTCAGTCCAAGGAAGTCCATCTTAATCAATCCCACACTTTCTACCACATGGCCATCATACTCCGTTACCAATACGCGTTTGCCCGATTCGCGGTCTTCTACAGTGCTCAACGGAGCAAACTTTGTCAAGTCATCTGCACCAATAATCACACCGCATGCGTGTACACCCACTTGACGAATAGTATCTTCCAATTGTGCTGCGTAGGTGAGCATGTTGCGTATCTGTGGCTCATCGCCATTCAGCAACATGCGCAATTCATCCACATACTTATAGCAGTTCTTTAGGTTGACTTTTGGCGATTTGCCTTTCTCATCTTTGATATTATCTGGGAAACTGCGGTCAGGAATATAACTCTTGATTTCATTTACGCGTGCCAGTGGGATACGTTGTACACGTCCCACATCTGCAATAGCTGATTTGGTCGCCATGGTGCCGTAGGTGATGATATGTGCCACTTGCGTATGACCATATTTATCGCTCACCCAATCGAGCACTTTACCACGACCTGCATCGTCAAAGTCGGTATCAATATCGGGTAGGGAAATACGGTCGGGGTTTAGGAAACGCTCAAACAGCAAGTCGTATTTCAATGGGTCTAAGTCGGTGATACGCAAGCAATATGCTACCACCGAACCTGCAGCACTACCACGTCCAGGACCTACGCTTACGCCCAACTCCTCACGGGCTGCACGGATAAAATCCATCACAATCAAGAAGTAACCTGGGAAACCCATTGTCTTCATGATGTGTAATTCGAACTTAATACGCTCTTCTTGTTCTTCGGTAAGCGTCTCGCCGTAGCGTTCGTGTGCACCTTTGTATGCTAAATGGGCGAGGTAATCTGCTTCCAGTTTGATGCGGTATAGTTTGTCATATCCGCCTAATTTCTTAATCTTTTCATTGGCTTTATCCTCGCTAAGAACCACATTGCCATGTTCATCGCGCGTGAATTCTTCAAAGAGGTCTTGCTCGGTGAATTTCTGGCGATAACTTTCCTCTGTACCAAACTCTTCTGGAATAGGGAATTTAGGCATGATAGGTCCAGAGTCAATGTCGTATATCTCCACCTTATCCACAATCTCTTGTGTGTTTGCCAATGCTTCGGGAATGTCACTAAAAATCGCCTCCATTTCCTGAGGTGATTTCAGCCATTCTTGCTTGGTATAGTGCATGCGATTCTCGTCATCGATAAAGTGGTTGGTGCTCACACATACCAAGTGGTCATGTGCCTCGGCATGCTCTTCTTCTACGAAGTGCACATCGTTGGTAGCTACCACCTTCACACCATGCTTTTTTGCCAATTCCACCAATACAGGATTCACCTCGCGCTGCATTTGATATACATGTTGGTCTGCTCCTGGCTTGGTAGTCTGATGACGCTGAATCTCAATATAATAATCTTCTCCAAATAGATTTTTGTACCACTCTATCGTCTCCTCTGCGGCTTGAAAAAAGTTTTCACTTTTAACATTTCCGTTTTCACCTCCCATAGCGGACATACCCTCCATAATCTTCTGTGGCAACTCACCACCCAAGCACGCTGAACAGCATATCAATCCTTCATGATACTCTGCCAAGAGGTCGCGGTCAATACGTGGACGACGGTAGTAACTGTCTTCCATAAAACTGGCGCTCACAATCCTACACAGATTGCGATAGCCCTGCATGTTTTTTGCCAGTAATATTAGGTGCCATCCACTTTGGTCCACGATATATGCTTTGCCTTCTGCATTCACCGCTTTCAGGTCTTTGTCGCGTTGCAAACGACTACGACGTGCGCAGTATGCTTCTACACCTACAATCGGTTTGAAAGGCACGAACGCCGTACTTTCTTCTTGCGCTTTTTCTTTGAGTTTTTTGTTCGTTTTTTTGCAATAGTCGAGTAGTTCTTTGATGCCGTACATACATCCGTGATCGGTGAGGGCAATAGCAGGCATTCCCAATTTAATTGATTTATCCACTAAATCGGGCACTTTGCTCATGCCGTCGAGCACAGAGTAGTGTGAGTGTACGTGTAAGTGAGTAAATTTCATAGTTGTTTAATGTATTGTAATATTGGTTCCTAATATACTATATAAGGTGTTATTTTTTTTGATGAATAATTGTCCATTATACCATATTTTCTCTACCTCGTATGCGTGGTAGCCATCCACGCGAGGCAGATTATTTTCTGTACCTTTTCCATAGGCTTCCCATAGGTCGGGTATGCCATATCCATATTGCGCATGGGGCGTTGTGTAGCGGTCAGCTGAGCGAATAATACGCTCACGTATTTCCATATTGCTTGCTGTGGGCAATGCTGACCATAGACAGGCTGCTGCACCTGCTATTAGTGGACAGGCGAAGCTAGTGCCGTTGCCGGTCATCACAAACCCATCACTCGGATTGAGCAACACGGTTTGTTTGCCCACAGCACACACCTCGGGTTTTACTCTTCCGTCAGCTGATGGACCAAACGATGAGAATGCTGCAATCTCTCCATCAATATCCACTGCTCCTACGGTCAATATGCTGTCTGCATCAGCAGGGGTCGAAAGATAATGCCACTCTTTATTGCCTTCATTTCCTGCTGCCACTACGAGCAACATCCCCTTACGCGCTGCTATTGTAGCCGCTTGTGCTCCACGTGAACAGCGTCCGTTCATGTCTGCATATGTAAAATCAAAATGTTCGTTATCAAAAGTCGTATAACCCAATGAGGTTGATACGATATCCAATCCCAATGAATCAGCCATCTCAATAGCAGCCACCCAGTTGTCTATCTCTTTGGGGCTTTCGCTATAGTGCTCTTCAGTGCGGAAGAGAAAGTATTCGGCTTCCGTAGCAGTACCTTGGTAATCAGGTGCTTCTGCTATGATGGCCGTCAAGCACAGCGTACCATGATTGCCTGTGCTGCCAAAGAAATCATCTTCATCATCGGTAAAATCGGCATAACCCAACCATTGCTCTTTTGGCAGTGCGGTCATGATGTTGGCATTGTAGAATCCTCCATCAGCCACTCCAATGCGTATGCCCTTGCCTCTATAGCCCGCTTGGTGGAGTGGCAAAAGATTGAGTTGATCCAATTGCTCTATGCTGGCAACTGGCGGTGGTGCATCGGGTAAGGTATCTTCTGCTATTATTCTTTTCCGAAGGGATATTGAAGGGATATCAAAGGCTTGCTCTGTGGGTTCCATTCGTGTGAGATAAATGGTATCCACAAACCCACACTTCTTTATCGCACGAATCGCCTCATTGTTTGCTTCCACAGTTGCTCCATTTATCCATCGCGATGTGTGCAGCACTTTTGCTCCCATGACTCGCACCGAGTCTAAATACACAGGCGACACCTCAAAATCTAACGAATCAATAGCAATACCTCTTGCTTCGCGCTTCTCTATTGCAGTTTCACTAAGGCACACACGTTCTGCGCCCACCTTGTCGGTGAACTGCATAAAGAATATCGCTAATACTGTCCACATTGTTATCGGTTATTGCCTTTCCCAAAAGAGGAAGTTATGATGGGTCTTTCTTCTCTAACAATACCACATTCTCTACGTGGTGGGTGTGAGGGAACATGTCCACAGGTTGCACCTTCATAACGCGGTACTTGCTGTCAAGCATGTTAAGGTCGCGTGCCTGCGTAGCAGGGTTGCAACTCACGTACACAATACGCTTTGGTTCTGCAAAAAGGATGGTGTTAATCACATCCTCGTGCATGCCTGCGCGAGGGGGGTCGGTGATAATCACATCTGGATGACCATACTGCGTGATAAAATCCTCGTTTAGAATGTCCTTCATGTCGCCCGCGAAGAATAGGGTGTTATCTAAATGGTTGATATTCGCATTTACTTTGGCATCCTCAATTGCTTCTGGAACATACTCTATACCAATCACCTGACGCGCTTGGTGCGCCACGAAATTGGCAATTGTACCCGTGCCTGTATAGAGGTCGAAGACCAGTTCGTTGCCTGTCAGTCCTGCAAACTCGCGTGCTACCTTGTAGAGCTCGTATGCCTGCAAGGTGTTGGTTTGGTAGAAAGACTTAGGACCTACCTTGAACTGCAAGTTTTCCATCTGCTCCATGATATGGTCTTGACCATGGAAGACATGCACCTCTAGGTCGCCAATCGTATCATTAAACTTGCGATTGACTACATACAACAAACTGATAATCTCGGGGAAACTATCGCGGAAATACTCCATTACGCGCATATCGGGTTCGTCTGCCCAAACGACAATGAGCATCACTTCGCCCCTGTGGTTGCTGCGCAGGATGAGCGTACGCAGTTGTCCCTCGTGCGCGTGCTCATTATAAAAGGTGATACCCAACTTCCGTGCGTACTCGCGTATGCCGTTGCGTATGCGGTTGTTGATCTCAGGCATAAGATGGCATTCGGTGATGTCCAGCACCTTGTCAAAGCAATTGGGAATATGGAATCCCAGACCATGGGTGTTGTCCACGTTCTCTAGTCCGCCTGCGGCGCGGATAGTATCCCAGCTGAGCCATTTGCGGTCGGAGAAAGTGAACTCCAACTTGTTGCGATACTCATAAATATCTTTACTACCGAGGATAGGGGAGATCTCTGGCAACTCAATCTTACCAATACGGGTGAGGTTATCCACAATCAGCTGTTGCTTATGGCGCAGTTGCTCCTCGTAGGGAAGAATCTGCCATTTGCATCCACCGCACTCGCCATAGTGCTTGCAGACGGGCTCGCAGCGGGTAGGGGAGGGGGAAACGATGCGCTCTACGCGACCCTCCATGAAGGAGTGCTTCTTGCGGGTTACTTGTATATCCACAATATCGCCAGGTACGCAATATGGCACAAACAGCACCATATCGTCCACGCGGGTGATGGCTTTGCCCTCAGCAGCAATGCCCGTAATCTCAATGTTCTGTAGTAATGGTAAGTTCTTTTTCTTCATATTATTTCATTAGCCAATTGATACTTTGTTGGTAGAGGGTGGTGAAGTCGTGTGCACTCTCGAGCATGAAACTCCAGCAGAGTGTCTTCGCTCCGCCTGCTTCCGATGCATCATGCGCAATCGCAGCTGCCACATTTACCTCAGGGAAACGTGCTACTACGATACCGCCCTCCGCAGGGTAGATACCATCCGCGTTCTCGGTATGCAATTGCTTATCGTTGGGCTCGGTACGGAACGTATGATTGCCCTGTGGCAATTGGCGTTCGATGCGAATCTTACCCGTGCGTGAAGCGTGGGTGCAACGGAACTCATAATGCAACTGATTCTTGATAAACGCCTTATCCTCCTCGCTGGTCATGTCGCTCGCGATGTACGCACCTGCTAGCAACAGGCGACCGCCATGTTGCAGATAGTGCGTGAGTGCGTGTTGCAAGTTCATCGGCATACAGTGGAACGAAGTATCCTTACCCATGATTGTGGTCTTCTGCTTGCCCAATATCACGTCCACTGCGTCATAGCCCGCAATGCTATCCAATGCATCCACACTGGTTGTGACATACGAGTAACCCATCTCTGCCAATACCTTGCCGTGCATAGCAGAATAATCAAACGTGTTACCCACAGTAGGATGATCCATGTGGTCGCTATAGCACATGCCCCAACCGCAGTTGTCATCGGTCTTCCACTCGTTGCGGCTATCGAAATCATACACTTCGCCGATGTAGTTCACGCCCCTGCCATATGGCACAGCATGACTGGCTGGACGGATACCGCCATAGATACTATCTTGCCACCAGTCTGGACCACTCACGCGAGTGAAACCGTTGATAATCAGCACTTGTCCTTTCTCCTCTGGTGCAATGTAGGCAGATAGAATCTCGCTCTTGAAACTCAGTCCTCCTGCATTGCCCGCTGCCACACGTATGTCATAACGTGTGCCCTTGTCTGGTGTGAATGTATATTCGTTGGTCGTTACGCACACACCATTATCCCAATCGCCATCGTTCTGGCGGGTATAGACGATATAGTAGGTTGGCTTAGCCGTAGCTTCAAGTGGATCGTTGGTTGGAGCCCAAGTGACTTTAATGGATTTGGTGTCAGGAGTGGAGAGTCCCGATTCCATCCTCATCTCCATGCTATTCACAGGCAATGGCTGTACCACATACTCCGTGCCGTATTGCTCGTGTATAAAGCGCAAGAACGATTTATACATCGCACGTGAAATAGTGAATCGTACGCGTGGATCAAGACCGTACTTCATATCGGTCATGTTCTGGTGCGAGAGTAGTTCTAGCAGTACCGCTGGCACTTTAGGATGGCGTACTTCTGCATAGGATGAGTTATCCAACTGACGGCGTGTCCATTCGGGTGCATATACCGCGCGCATGTCCTCCACGATTTGCGTTTGCATATAGTCTGCCAAGTCGCGATTTAGGACACGGCTCTTGCCATTAGGATAGTTTTTGCATTGCTCATCATCATGATCTTTATAGATTAGCAGAGTACCTACAATCTCATCTCGCACCCCAGCGTCGGTGTGGAATGCTAAACAAGCATGTAGTGGCACATTCAATCCTGGCTGATTGGGATTGGCTGCACTGCCGCCTGCCAGATAGTTCACCCATATGCCGCGTGATGCGTAGTCGTCCACGTAATCATTTTTGCTGTTGGTGTAGTTGTAAATGCTATCAGGAATACCCGAATATTGCATCCAATAGCGGGCTGCCTCTATATAACGTGGCAAGCCGCTAGTGATAGCATGGGCTTGATTAGCAAGCAGTTCTACGCTGTCAATTATGACAGCATCACCTTCGGGCAGTTCTTTGGATGAGGGTACATTCTCGTAGCTATCGGGTTGTTTATAGCGTGCCACGCTACCCATACCTCCACCAAATTTCACGGCGTCAGTAGTCACCACGTCTTTGCCATTAGCCGCTGCGGCTATACTCACGTAGTTGTTTGCCTTGTCGCCGTCAAAGGCAAACGTGCCAAGATACACCCATGTACCGCCACCCATCTTCTGATTGACAGCAAAGGTGGTTTTTTGTCCCTTATGAACCACAGTATATTGCGCTTTGCTGGTACTATTGGGCAAGGTCTTATAGCTTACATATACCGCATATTCACCTTCTGGCAACGATGGGGTATATTTTATTTCGCCTTTAGATTTGTTGCCAGTTGCTTCTGTAGTATAGCTACCAAAAGTAAAAGGATTCTCCCCTTCCAACAGTGGTCTTTCTGGAGTAGCCCAACCAGCGCCTTGTCCCAAGGTCCATTGACCGTTGCTCATCGCTTGTGTATTATCCACAATCTCCTCATGCGTTTGGATATCACGCTCACGAGGTTGCACTACCACTGCACCTGCATTCTCCAGCATAGGTACGAGGAAAGGCATTGTGTAACTAGTTGTGTATAAGTCTTCTACTGTGCTCCATACCTTGGCGCGTTGCCAACGCCACGACTCGGTAGGTTGGTGGTAATACTGACCGTGACTACCCCACAGCGCGATATGTTTGCCATCCAAACCCTGCTTAGCAGAGTAGGGACGCGAAGTGTTGGTCACCCATTGGGTGGTGGCTGGTAGGGTATAACGTGCATTCTTTGCGCGATGGCGATGGCGGGTTGTTACCAGTTCGCCAATCTCGTAACCATCGGTGTAGATAGTCACTTTGCCTTGATTGTTGCCCAGCACCATTTGGCTCACCAGCAGGCGCAGGTTGCGCACCTCACTGTTGCTCAAAGATACTTGGCTCAATGTACGATTGGTATAAATGAATACTTGTGAATTGCGAACTCGTACGCGACTCACTGTCACGTTGTTCGTGTACGCGCGCGACTTAACAAAATTGGTCAAAGTATCTGCTAATGCTTGTTTGTCAATAGCATACAAACTCGTGCCAAATGCAATGGCAAAAACTAAAGTTAAGATACGTTTCATAGTGAAATTAAAAAAACGTACAAAGTTACTACAAAAAATGCACATATGCAAGTAAAACGAGTTTTTTTCAAAAAAAAAGACATTTAGCTTACCACTGATAGCTATGCCACAGGATGACAGGAACTATAGTATCCACCTCACTAAACTCCCCTTTAGGGAGGTAAGTATTAGGAGTGCTCCCTATTTGATTCAGAGTTCCCAACTTATTAACAGCATTGTCCTACGTCTTTGATACGTATATCCTATGTAACTGATAAGGGGAAAACAGGTTGGTGTTTAGAGTTTGGGAGTTGGGACACTGTCAAGCATAGTAGGTAATAGTGACTGGATGCCCCTATAGGGGTAATGGACGCCCTGCAGGCTATGGGACGGCAGTAAATGGAATTTTTTGAAAAAAACTCGTTTTACTTGCATATGTGCATTTTTTGTTGTAACTTTGCGCACTATTTGTGTAAAATGGCGAAATAGATGCTAATAATAACTACAAAATATTGATTAAAAGATGTAGGAATTTGCTTGAAACCACCTCACAAACTACGTGGAAACACCACGATACTAACCAATTGGTAACGCAATGCTAACGAAGTGGTTTCGAGAAATATACGAGAAACAATTGGCAGTTGATAGTTGCAGTTGACAGTGAGCAGTTAACAATTGACAGTTGACAAAAAATGATATTTTATAGATAAGCAAATTTATAAATCAGATATGACATGAAAGAAATTACATTGCAAACCCAAATCACTGCTTGCACAGTGGATGAACTCGATGCGGAGCTCCGCCAACTGGTGGAGATTGCCAAGCAAAAGACGCAAGATGCCTATTGCCCATACTCGCATTTCCATGTAGGCGCAGCAGCATTGCTCAATGATGGCACTATCATCACGGGTGCCAATCAGGAGAATGCAGCATACCCAAGCGGTATCTGCGCAGAGCGTACCGTATTGTTTGCAGCCAATGCCAATCATCCCCATACGCCAGTCAAAGCGTTGGCGATTGCGTGCTACACTAATGGGCATTTTACCAAACAAGCGGGCACCCCATGTGGCGCTTGCCGACAAGTGATGTTGGAGACCGAGCATCGCTACGGACAAGATATGCAAGTGATACTATACGGCGAAGAGGGATGTTATGTCTTCCACAAAGCAACGGACCTGTTGCCACTGAGTTTTGTATCGGATAATTTGAAAGGTGATTAAGAAAATAGACATATATCTGCTCAAGCAGTTTCTGGGATTGCTGATAATGACGTTCTTGATATGCATCTTCATTCTGCTAATGCAGTTTGTTTGGATGCATGTCAATGACCTCGTCGGCAAAGGTGTAGAAATTAAGGTCTTGGCTGAGTTCTTTATCTATGCTGTCACGTCAGTGGTACCATTGGCTCTGCCGTTAGCTATATTGTTGGCATCGCTGATGACCTTCGGCAATTTAGGTGAGAAGTTTGAACTCACTGCTATGAAAGCAGCAGGCGTGAGCCTATTTCGCATCATGCGTCCATTAGCAATAGCCATTGCGTTTGTATCGGTAGGAGCGTTTATGTTCTCCAACTATGTCTTGCCAGTGTCGCAAGTCAAGTTGTGGGCACTCATCTTCTCGCTCAAGCAGAAATCGCCTGAATTGGATATCCCACAAGGCGAGTTCTATGACGGTATAGATGGGTATAACATCTACGTCCGCCGCAAGGCACCGCAGACGGGTATGCTCTACGACATGATGATTTATGACTATTCCGAGGGATTCCGCAATGCCAGCGTCATGGTAGCTGATTCTGGACGTATCTTCTTTACCGATGACAAGAAGTATCTGATCCTCCATCTATATAGTGGTGAATCATTCGAGAATCTGGACCGCAACCAGCAGCGTGCTACCAACTCCGAGAAGAATATCCCATATCGTCGTGAGAGCTTTGCTCAGAAGCAGATGCTCATTGACTTTGATATGGAGTTCGACCGCTACAACGAAGACGTATTAGCCGACCAACATGTCTCCAAGGATGTAGTAGAACTAGTGCAGTCCATTGATTCAGTCCAATTGCTTGCCCATGACCGTAGCAAAGAGCAGAGTAGGACACTGGTTAATAATCGCTATTTTGGTCGTGAGCGTGTGGCGAATCGAGATGTAGATATGTGGGAAGGAGCAAAGGAACTATATGCGGGATATGACGTAGATTCTTTGTACGGACGCTTCTCTGATGACGAGCGTTATCGTGCCTTGTCGGCTGCCATAGAGAAAGCCAAAGCACAGCGCGACCAAATTGATTACAACGCCTTGATGCTCAATGATTATCAGCGGTATATACGCAAGCATGAGATTGAGCTGTATCGCAAGTTTACATTGGCATTCGCATGCCTGATATTCTTCTTTATCGGTGCACCATTAGGAGCTATCACGCGCAAGGGTGGTTTGGGCGCTCCTGTAGTGATTTCAGTGGTGATGTTTATCATCTATTATATCATCGATAATACAGGCTACAAGATGGCACGCGAAGCACTATGGCCATGCTGGGCTGGTATGTGGCTCAGCTCGATGGTATTGCTGCCAATAGGTATTTTCTTAACTTACAAAGCAGCTACAGACTCCGCACTCTTTAACCCAGAGGTATGGATGAAATACTTACATTATTTCAAAACTAAATTACTCAAACTAATAAGACGGATATTCCGTAAACTATAAACCGTAAATTGTAAACTGAAAATGTTGGATACAATCGAAAAAGCTATTGAAGATATTCGCGAAGGCAAATTCGTGATAGTGGTGGATGATGAAGATCGTGAGAATGAAGGCGATTTCATCATTGCGGCTGAAAAGATAACCCCTGATAAAGTCAATTTCATGCTCCAGCATGGACGCGGCGTATTGTGTGTGCCACTACCAGAAACGCGTTGCGCAGAGTTAGATCTCGTACATCAAGTCGCTACCAATACCTCTATGCTTGGCACACCTTTTACGGTCACTGTAGATAAACTTGAAGGTTGTACCACAGGTGTGAGTGCCGAAGATCGTGCTGCCACTATCCGTGCTTTGGCTGACCCAGCTTCTACACCACAAACATTTGGTCGCCCAGGCCATATCAATCCACTCTATGCGCAGGAGTGTGGCGTGCTGCAACGTGCAGGGCATACTGAGGCTGCGGTGGATTTAGTACGCCTAGCAGGCTTGCAGCCTGTAGCAGCTCTCATCGAGATTATGAACGAGGACGGCACTATGGCGCGTATGCCACAACTGGAGAAAGTGGCTGAGCAATACGGACTTAGCCTCATTTCTATCAAGGATCTCATCGCATACCGCATGTCAACTGCTAACTGTCAACTGCCAACTGTCAACTCTCAACTGCCAACCACCCTCGTTGAACGTGGCGAGACGGTGAGCCTGCCTACCGAATTTGGCGACTTTATGCTCACACCATTCCGCGAACTGACAACGGGACTAGAGCACATCGCATTGGTGAAAGGCGAATGGCAGGCGGAGGAACCTATCCTCTGCCGTGTACACTCGTCATGTATGACAGGCGATATCTTTGGCTCAAAGCGATGCGAATGTGGCGAGCAATTGCACAAAGCCATGCAGATGGTGGAGAAAGAGGGCAAGGGAATCATTGTCTATATGAATCAAGAGGGACGTGGTATTGGGTTGATGAATAAGATTCGTGCCTACAAGCTCCAAGAACAAGGAGAAGACACCGTAGAGGCCAATGTGCATTTGGGGTTCCGACCTGATGAGCGCAACTATGGAGTAGGGGCGCAAATCTTACAACAAATGGGAGTACGCAAACTCCGTTTAATGACTAACAATCCAGTTAAACGAATTGGCTTGGAGAGTTTTGGCATAGAAATTGTAGAGAATATTCCAATAGAGATAGCTCCTAATCCCTATAACCTGCGTTATATGCGCACCAAGAAAGAGAAAATGCATCACAATTTAAATTTGGTATGACATGAAACGAGTATTATTATTTATCCTGACTCTTGGTTCCTTGTTCATGGTTCCTTATGCCGCTATGGCTGACGAGACTGTAACCGTAACTGCCACTTCGTCCGATATTTCCGAAAATCTTGACCTCAAGACGGTGGCAACGCTCTTTGGACAAGCCAAAGATTTGGAACAATTCGAGGCATTGCTGAATACTCCAGATTCAGCGTTCTCTAATCTCGACCTCAATGGCGATGGAGAAGTGGACTATCTACGTGTCATCGAAACTGCCGACGACAACCGCCACTTGGTGGTCATTCAAGCGGTCCTTGCCAAGGATATCTATCAAGACGTAGCTTCTATCTTTGTGGAGAAAGATGCGAATAATCAAGTCACTGTGCAAGTGATAGGTGATGAATATATATACGGCGCAGATTATATTATTGAACCTGTATATATCTACCAACCAGTTATTTATGATTGGTTCTGGGGTCCATCTTGGGTATGCTGGCATTCCCCTTACTACTGGGGGTATTGGCCAGGATGGTGGCATCCATACCACTGCATTGATCCTTTCTTGTATTGGGATCATTGCTATTGGCATCATTATCATCATCCTATTTGCTCCTATCGCACGGGGCATCACCACCATCACCACTACCGCCCAATGCACGACCGTGTACGTCGCAACGACTTAGCGCATCGCCACCCTGATCGCTCGTTCGCTACGCGCAATGCTTCGCGCAACGTAACGAATGCACGCTCATTCGAACAGAGTCGTCGTACTGCTGTGCGTGATGCCAATGCTACACGCACCACTGCAACCAGAGGTTCGGCTACTCGTGTCAGCACCTCTGCTACTTCGCGTGGTAATGCAGCACAAGTATCGCGTAATGCTACTTATGGTAGTACCAATGTACGTGGTACAGCTACCCGCGGCAGTGATACCCGTGGCAACGCTACGCGCACTTCTGCCACTACAACTACCACTACTCGCACCTCAACCACGACCCAACGCGGTACTGTTGCACCTTCGCGCACGAGCGCTACGCGTAGTAATAGTGTGTCTACCACCACGCGTACGCAACCATCTCACTCAAGTGTAAGCACCTCCACCACGCCATCCCGTTCGTCTTCGGCTGTGCGTTCGTCGGGTTCGCCAGTACGCTCAAGTAGCACTTCAGTACGCTCGTCATCATCTAGCACCATGCGCTCATCGGGTGGTATGTCGGGTGGCGCATCACGCTCTGGTGGAAGTTCTTCTTCTGCTGCTTCTTCTCGTAGCGGAGGCTCGCGAAGATAGTACCAACGCCTTTGGCACGATTTTTGTCTATAGTAACGTGTAGCACGATAGTGTGTTGCACGTTACTTGTTTATATAACCTAACCCTATGATCAAATTTCATTTCGAACTCCCAGAGTTGGGATACCAATTCGGAGATTTGGCTCCAATGATGAGCCAAGAAACACTTTCCTGCCACTATGGAAAGCATTTTCGCAACTATGTTGATAATCTCAACCAATTGGTAGATGGCTCCAAATACGAGGGATTATCTTTGACTGAACTAGTGCGCAAAGCGCCTGAAGGTCCAATTGCCAACAACGCTGGGCAAGTCCTCAATCACTCCCTCTTTTTCGAGCAACTCATGCCTGCTCCAAAATCCAAACGCCCAACGGGAGAATTCCTCTTTTTGATTGAACAATCCTTTGGGTCATTTGAATCGATGATTGAACAACTCAACAGAGCTGCAGCATCTTTCTTCGGCTCAGGGTGGACTTTCCTTGCGATGGATGAGGCGGGCGAACTAAAGATTCTATCGCTTTCCAATGGAGATAATCCATTGCGTTACAATCTCGTTCCGCTGTTGGCAATCGATGTATGGGAGCATGCCTACTACCTCGACTATCAAAATCGCCGCAAAGATTACCTCCAAAACCTCTGGTTACTAATCAATTGGCATGTCGTATCGGGTAGGATAGTGTAAAGTTTACCTCGCATAGTGACACCATTCGCCGCAGGTGCATTACTTTTTTTACAAAAATTAACAGTTTTGGCACGGTTTTTGTAGTATGTAAAGTGGTAAAAGAATATTAACCTTTAAAAGTAAAAATCAATATGAAGAAGAAATTTATTTGCCCAATTTGCGGCTATGTACACGAAGGTGCACCTGCTCCAGAGCGCTGCCCACAATGCAAACAAGTAGTAACATGGAAAGAAGTAGATGAGTCTGCTGGTATCGCATTCGCTTGCGAGCATATCATCGGCGTGGCTAAAGCTACCGACGAGGAAATGATCAAGGACCTCAATGCGCACTTCATGGGTGAGGCTACCGAGGTTGGTATGTATCTAGGAATGTCACGCCAAGCTGATCGTGAGGGTTATCCTGAGATCGCAGAGGCATTCAAGCGTTACGCTTGGGAAGAGGCTGAGCACTGCTCTAAGTTTGCTGAATTGCTTGGTGAGGTAGTTTGGAGCACCAAGGAGAACCTCGAGAAGCGTATGATGGCTGAGGCTGGTGCTTGCGAAGATAAACTCCGTATTGCTAAGCGTGCAAAAGCGATGGACTGGGATGCTATCCACGATACTGTACATGAGATGGCTAAGGACGAGGCTCGCCACGGCAAAGGCTTCGAGGGCTTGTACAATCGCTATTTCAAGAAGTAATTATTTCAATTTTAATAGCAAACAAAGAGAGTAGTCATCTGACTACTCTCTATTTCTTATAAGGTAAATTCCTCTCCTTTTTCTGGAATAGCAATACCTCGAAATCCTGCTTCATACAGGTGATCTTTCATCGCCTCTTGTGTGCTGCTCTCGCCGTGTACGATAAACGTCTTGCGTATTTGATTAACGTCTTGACAACCAGTAAAATATTGTATCATCTCTTGATAATCGCCATGCCCAGAGAAGCCCTCTATTTTGGTCACTTGTGCACGGATTCTATGGTCATATCCAAATATACTCACATAGCGCAAATTGGGATCTTGTATGCGTGCGCCTAATGATGTTGGGGTGCAATAGCCCACAATCAATATCGTTGTTGTTGGGTCGTCAATGTGGTTTGATACGTGGTGCTTGATGCGTCCTGCCTCCAACATACCTGATGCAGAAATCACGATACATGGTTGCTGGCTCTTATTTAAAGCCTTTGAGTCATTGAGGTCGGTAATATAATGCAAGGTATTAAACCCAAAAGGATCTGGATCAAAGCGCATGGTATCACGCACTTGCTCGTTCAGCGTATCGGCATAACGGCGAAATATCTCGGTAGCATTAGCTGACAGAGGCGAATCTACATATACTGGTACACGCTCCAGTCGTCCCTCATTGTACAATTCATTCAGCACATACACAATCTCCTGTGTCCTACCCACCGAGAATGACGGAATCAGTAGCTTGCCTTTCTTGTACATACATGTCTCTTCCACCACACCCAGCAATTGCTCTTCCGACACCAATGCATCATCGTGCAATCGATCGCCATACGTGGACTCGCAAATCAAATAATCGCATTGTGGGAAAGCCTGAGGTGTATTCAGTATATGGCTATGCAAACGCCCTACATCTCCTGTGTATGCAATGCGTTTCACTTCACCGTTCTCTTTGATATTCACGCTGATAACTGCCGAACCAAGCATGTGTCCTGAGTTGGTAAACTGTACCTCTATCTGCTCATCGATGCGATAGGGCTTGTCATAGTCCACGGTATAAAATCGCTTCATCACTTGTTGCACATGATCACTTTCATAGAGGGGCTTTATTTTAGGTTTGTGCTGACGGTCCATCTTTTTGTTATACCACCGCACATCCTGTTTTTGGATAAATGCTGTATCTTGCAGCATCAGTTCGCACAAGTCGCGCGTAGCAGCAGTACAATAGATTTTGCCACGAAAACCACGACTATATATATAAGGTATCAATCCTGAGTGATCAATATGTGCATGCGAGAGCAGCAGATAGTGTATATCTTTCGGATCAAAGCCCAAATCGCGGTTGGCTTCGTCAGTTTCCATACCTTTGCCTTGATACATACCACAATCCAGCAAGATTGTTTTACCCGAATCGGTTGTGATGAGGTGTTTGCTACCTGTCACCTCTTGTGCTGCGCCTAAGAATTGTATTTTCATGCTATTATTGGTTAAAATCCGTTTGCAAAATTACTACATATTTCGTACAATTGCAAATAATTTGTGTTAAAATTGTACTCTCACGCACTTTTTTCTTGCAACATTCATCAAAAAGCAGTACCTTTGCACCAGAAAAATGAAACGGTGAAACAAGCGCCTTGGGTGCGTGAAACATTAAAACTTTTCGATATGCTCCCCACAATAGCCCTCATCTATGACTTCGACGGAACTCTCGCTCCTGGTAATATGCAGGAGTTCGGACTTTTGCAAGCTATTGGATATCAAAACCCTAATGATTTCTGGGATCTTTGCGACCGCATTGCCAAGACTAACGATGCAGGTGGCATAGCTGTTGTGATGTATGCCATTCAAATCGAAGCCCAGCGTGCAGGCATTCGTTGTACTCGACAGATGCTCCGCGACTTTGGCAAAACGGTGCAGTTCTTCCCTGGCGTACTCCAGTGGTTCAAGCATATCAACCATTATGCTGCGCAGATTGGTGTACAGGTCAAGCATTACATCAATAGTTCGGGTATCAAAGAGATGATAGAGGGCTGCGCTATTGCTCATGAGTTCGAGAATATCTATGCTTGCACCTATCTTTATGATAGCAACGGTGATGCTTGTTGGCCATCGGTGGTAGTGGATTATACCAAGAAAACGCAGTTTCTCTTCAAAATCAATAAAGGTATTCGTGAGGTGAGTGACCGTGTGCGTATCAATGAGTTTGTGCCTTCTGACGAACGCCCAGTGCCTTTTGAACGAATGATATATTTTGGTGATGGTGAGACGGATGTGCCATGTATGCGCACTGTCAAGTCCAATGGCGGACACAGTTTTGCAGTCTATGGCAATGATAAGAAGCGCATGCTTGCACAGCAACTCCTCTCCGAGGGTCGTTTCAATTTCGCTTGCCCAGCCGACTATACTGAGGATGGTCAGATGATGGAGATTGTCAAGCGTATCTTGGATAAGATAAAGGCTGACTACACCCTCTCTCAGCACGAAGCTGTCAACCGCGATACGCTTAATATGTTTTCCGCCGTAGGCGATACGATGGAGTAATTACCCATCTCTATTTCCGCTATCTTTCTCGAAACCATCTCATTACCACTTCGATACCAATCCATCATCATCCAATACTTTCCCTATACCCTACCACTAATCTCACTTTCATCGTGCCCGCTGAGCAAAAATCACTCTAAAAAGCAATTTTTATTTGCACGATTCAAAAAAATGTTGTATCTTTGCAGCGCGAAACCCAACGAAGGGATGTCTGCGTTGATATTTGTGAATTATTAACTGCAACTGTTAATTGTCTTTGGAGGGTTTTGCAGACATACATAAAGGCGTTTATTAGCGCTCTGTTCTGACTCTTAGAAACTTCGCAACTTTCTATAAATCTTATCAGGACTTAGCAACGATAGATGTCCTACGGGATATAGACTATCCAGACCAACATCTTTGTATGTTGCTATTGCGTGTATAGGCACGCATGCGCGACATATTATACACAATAGGTGTGGTCATTGGGGCAATTGTCAACTGTTAACTGTCAACTGTCAATTGTCAACTAGTATATATTCGGCGTGGGCTTCGCGTTGTCGGTTTCGATATCAAGGCAATGCGAGAGCCTCAAGTCGTGGAACTGGCAAATAGCAAGTTTCACGCTTTTTTGTTGTGTCTAATTGGTTAGAAAGAAAACTCACCAGTGAGTAAAAACATATATGTTTAACTAATTAAAACAACACAATCATGAAAAAAATAGTCTTAATTGCCCTACTAGTTGCTTTTGGCGTGTCTTTTTCTGATAGTTATGCTAAGAAACCGAAAAAAAAGAAGATGTCAAAAATGGAGCATTTTCAAATGCCATGTCAGGAAGAGGCGTTAGATGATGAGAATTATTATGCAGCATTGGGTGTTAGTTCTCCTAATCCTGATCTTAATTTAGCTATGCAGGATGCTCTAAGAAATGCACAAATGCTACTGCTGCAAAAAATAACGAGGGCTAAAGAACAGACGGGACAAAATAATACATCTAAAATAGAATTTTCAGGTAACTTTAATGATACGGAGGTGGTTTGTCAAAAAATCACCTGTGATAAAAAGGGATATTTTGTTGTATATGTGGCAGCAAGAATGCTAAAAAATAAGTAATATATACGGAAATGCTGACTCTCCGTTCATTTACATCAAGTAGTTAGCAATAACAATTAAAAACAACAAAACAATGAAAACATTCCATTCTTTTGCAGTCTTGGTGATGACTGCTCTCGTTCTCAGTTCTTGCAGCGCTAAGCAAGCAGTAGCACAAAGTCAAAAAACGCAAAATCCTTTTGGTGAGACCTTCGAAGCTCCATGCCAAGTGTATGATACCAAACAAGATTTTGCGGCATCTACCAGTTTCCGTGGCTCAAGTATGCAACGTAACGAAGTGCAAAAAGGTGCTCTTTTGGCTGCACAAGAACTGATTCGCTTGAAAATGCAACATGCATACAAAGGCATGGTAAGTGAGTATTCTGCTTCTGTAGGCAATAACCGTGGTAATGATGTAGAGCGCAAGATGACTTCTGCTGGCGATCGTATCATTGACGCAATTATCAATGAAACAATGCAATCTTGTACTCGTTGGAGTGAAATCTATGACGATGGCGATATTGAATGCTATATCGCGATTGAGATTTCTAAAGAGGAAACAGCACGCCGCATTTCTCAAGAAGTTAAAGATCATTTGACACAGGATGAGAAAGATCGTATCGGTTTTAACGAGGAAGTGTATCGTGAGAAGATGCAAAAGCGTTTTGAGGAATATCAAGAAACTCACTAATTTATGCGTCGATTTTTAATGATAATGATAGGTGCTCTGCTATTGCAGGGCGCCTATTCCCAAATTACCGAACGCCCCAAATGGACGGATGGGTATTTTGAAGAAGTCCAAAATTCCTACGTAGAAGTAGTGTCTGCTGTAGGATATGAGCCAGACAATGCTCGTAAGAAAGCGATGCAGCAAGTGTTAGAGCGCCGTAGTATGGCTAGTGGTACACAAGCCATGGTGTCAATGACAGGTAATGAAGTGCAAGTTAAAAGTGAACACGACTTGATCGCCAAGGCACGTGTAGTGGATGAATACGTAGAACGTATTGAGGCAGGACAATATCGTGTATATCTATTGGTGCAGACTGCCAAGAATCCATCACTATTATTTGAGCCAGTTACTTTGTCGGAGAAATATCCATTCTCTGCGCGTGTATTTGTTCCTGGTATGGCACAAATATATAAAGGAAGCGTAGGTAAAGGTGCTACTATGATTGCAGGAGAAGTATTGATGGTAGGTGGTATTGTTGCAGCAGAATGTCTTCGCCAAAACTATGCACAACAAATAGCGATGACACATAACTCTACACTCAAACAGCGCTATGCACAGAATGCCAATATCTGTAATATCACGCGCAATGTCTGTATTGCAGGTGCAGTAGCATTCTATGCATGGAGTTTAATAGACGGTATTGTGGCTAAAGGTGATAAACATATCATGATAGGTGACTTGGCGCAAATACGATTTGCACCATACGCTGACTATGAAAGTGGCGGTATAGCAGCGGTGGTAAATTTCTAAATACAACAAAACATTATGAAACGATTAAGTATTTGTGCTGTGCTATTGGCATTGCTGATAATGGTCGGCTGTGAGCCAGTAACGTATGATGCGTTTGCCACTGTATGCGGAACGGTGGTGGATAGCGAGATGATGGAGCCGATTGAGGGTGTGTCGGTTGTACTTAGTCCTTCGGGAAAGAATATAGTAACAAAAGCAGATGGATGCTTTGAGTTTGCAGAGTTAGATGCCGTACAATATACAATTACTGTACAGAAGTCAGGTTATAGCACCAACCGAAAAACTGCAAATGCGATTGCAGGTGAAACTGTGGAAATCAGTATAACAATGGATAAAAAACAATAACACTATATAACAATGAAAAAATCTCTTTATCTTTTCTTGGGTATCTTGCTTATATGTGGCATATACCAAGCATGTGTGCCAGATGTAGAACTTCCAGGCAGTATCTATGGTGTAGTGGCTGACAAAGCTACGGGTGAACCCATCAAATCAGCAGGTGTAGAACTCAGCCCAGGTGGACTAAAAACCATCACAGGCAGTGAAGGACAATTTGAGTTTACTGAATTGGATCCAGGTAAATACACCTTGTTAATTACCAAGACTGGTTATCTTGATGGCGTAAGTAGCACCATCGAAGTAAAACCAGGACAACAAGCCAAGGGCGATGTGCAGATGGAGCAAATTCCACCTGCTCTCAAAGTAGTGGATGAAAATAATGCCGACTTATTAGAACTCCATTTTGGTGATGCTGAGGCAGATATTGCACGTTCATTCAATATCTACAACGATGGTGCAGAAAAACTCTCTTGGGAGATTGTTAAGACTGCCGTTTGGATTGATTCAATCAGTAAAACCAGCGGCGATGTATCACCTAATGGCAAGCAACCTATCGTAGTTACTATCGACAGAAACAAATTAGAGGAGGGCGAGAACAAAACCACCTTACAAATAACATCTTCTAACGGTAGCAAATCACTCACAGTAATTGCAGTTAATAGTCGTAAAGCAGTATCTCTCAATACATTGGAGTGTACGGATGTCAAAGGAACTATCGCCATTTTTAATGCTGAATTGCTATGCGAGGGTAATCCGAAATATACCGAGCGTGGTTTTGTATATTCTACAACCCAACAACCTACAGTAGATAATACGATAGCAAAATTAACAGTTCCTGTAAATGAAAAATTACAATTCTCTGCTCAAGCAGTTGATTTAGCAGCCAATACAACTTACTATGTGCGTGCATATGCGATAAGCGTATTAGGTACTTTCTATAGTACGAACCAAGTGTCGTTTGTAGTACAAACATCTGCACCTACTGTAGTCACCGATAGTATCAAAGATTTGAATATTGAAAATGGAACTGCCATCTTCAATGGAAAGGTAACTTATGTCGGTGACCCTGCCTATACGGAGCGTGGTTTTGTATATGCTCTGACCAATAACCCAACGATAGATGATACCAAACTTATTGTCAGCGGTGCAGAGTTGGGCATCTTCCGTAAGAATGTATCAGGCTTAGAAGAAGGCAAAACCTACTATGTTCGTGCGTATGTGACTAACAAGAAAGGCACAGTGTATGGCAATGAGGTGAGTTGTGATTTCACAGCAACTATGCCAGAAGTGAAAACTTTAGAAGTTACAAATAAGAATATCGCAGATGGAATCGCAGCCTTTAAGGGAAATGTAGTTTCTGAGGGCGATTTGGGATATACGGAGCGTGGCTTTGTATATGCTACCGTACATAATCCAACTTTAAGTGATAGTAAAGTTATCGCTGAAGGTAATGGTACAGGTGATTTTACCGCTACTGCAACAGGATTGATAGAGGGGAAGGTTTATTACATCCGTGCATTTGTTACGAATAGTAAGGGGACGATTTATGGTAATGAGCTAGAAATGGATTTTAATGCCATTATGCCTGTAGTATCTACGCAAGAAGTAACAGGAAAGATTATAGCTCAAGGAATTGCTACATTGCATGGCACTATTGAGAGCAAAGGCGATCCTGCTTATACACAGCGTGGTTTTGTATATGGTGTAGCGCATAATCCAACCAAAGATGATGCAACGGTAATCAATGTGAGCGGTACAAATACTGGTACATATACCTATAACTTGAACAACTTGGAAATGGGTAGTGTCTATTATGTACGTGCTTTTGCAACAAGTAGCAAAGGAACGGCATATGGCGATGAAGTCGCTTTGGATTTTAATGCCATTATGCCAGAGGTAACAACTATATCAGCCACAGTACAAGATGCAGAGCACATATATTTGATAGGTAATATTGTTGCAGTGGGTGACCCAGAATATATAGAACGAGGATTTATCTATGGAACAATGAGTACTCCGATGATTGATGATGCAAATGTAACAAAAGTATCTGTAGCTAAAACCTCGTCTGTACAATATGAAAAGCAGGTGACAATAAATGGAGTTGGATCAAATTCCTTGTATATTCGTGCATATGCAAAGAGCGAAGCGGGAATTGTTTATGGTAATATATTAGAAATAACTCCTGAGACTTTTGCTTATATGGCATTACCTACTTTCATTCATGACAATGCTACTTATCGTGTACACCCCGAGTTTGATTTTGTAATGACATGGTATGAGGCAAATGCATTGTGCTCTTCTTTGACATATGGAGGATTTTCTGATTGGTTTGTACCCGAGAAATCACAATTAGTAACGATGTATCTAAAAAGGATGGAGATCACAGGTTTTTATCTTACAGCAAGCTATTGGAGTTGTTCGAAGGGAGGTGCGATGGATGCATATGTTGTCGATTTTAGTGATGGTGACCAATGGACAGTGAGTTATTATGATGATGAACGTGTTCGTTGTGTCAGGAGAGAAAATTAACTATTTAACAATTTAACTATTACCGCCGTAGGCGGCGGTCGGAATCTATAGAAGTGGGCGTTTGCCCACTTCTATATAATTTCTTGTTAGAGATATAATCAATCCTAGATTTCGGGGTCAGAGGGTATTTGGGCGAAATAAATTTCGGGGTCAGAGTGTTTTTTTGCAAAATAAATTTGCGGGATAGCGGATTTTTTTGTACCTTTGCAGCGCAAAAATGTAGAGATAATCCGCCACGAGTTATTAAAAAACACGTCTCGTGGCGGAATAAAAACAGCTTTTTATGGAAAATTTAATAGGAAGAAAAAGAGAATTAGATGAGCTTAAACGCTTGTATATCAGCAAAAAATCTGAGTTTGTCGCGGTATATGGTAGGCGTCGTGTGGGAAAAACCTTTCTTATAGACGAAGCATTGCGTGGAAAAATCACATTCCGTCATGCAGGATTGAGCCCTATTGACGAGAGCGGACAATCGAATAATCTCAAGCAACAACTGCTACATTTCTACCAATCATTGCAACTACATGGCATGCGCAAAAGCCATTGCCCCAAAAGTTGGCTGGAAGCGTTCTTTATGTTGGAGCAACACTTGCAACAGATAGATAATGGCAATAGGCAAGTCATCTTCTTAGACGAACTTCCATGGATGGATACACCACGTAGCGGATTTATCACCGCTTTAGAGAGCTTTTGGAATACTTGGGCATGCCACCGTCAAAATATCATGCTTATCGTTTGTGGTAGCGCCAACTCTTGGATGATAGACAATTTGGTTAATAATCATGGTGGACTATACGGACGTACTACCTATGAAATAAAATTATCTCCATTCAACCTAATGGAGTGCGAACTCTTTTACAAGAGTAGAGGAATACGCATGTCGCGTTATGACATTACACAAGCAAACATGATTTTAGGTGGTATTCCATACTATATGAATTATTTCCAACGCGAAAAGAGTCTGGCACAAAACATAGATGAACTATTTTTTGCTAAGAATTCGAAACTCAATAACGAGTTTACACGTTTGTTCCAATCGGTATTTTCTAATCCTGAGCAGATGATGCGGATAGTACGTACCCTTGCTACAAAAAGAAAAGGACTTACCCGCGAAGATTTAGCCAATGCGGCGCAAATTAGCATTAATGGAGAACTTACCAAGTGGCTCAATGCACTTGTAGCAAGTGATGTCATAGAGAAATACTTACCTTTCGGCGAAAGCAAACGCAATATGCACTACAAACTCATAGACCCATTTTGTGTGTTCTACCTACGATTTGTAGAAGGACAAAAAGAAATCGACCACGAGTTTTGGATGAATAATGTACAGTCACCTAAAATCAATACGTGGCGAGGATACGCATTTGAAGACTTATGTTTCCGTCATATGGACCAAATAAAACATGCATTGCAAATCGCAGGTGTATCATCCACGCAATCTGCTTGGTCTGTGATGGGAGATAACGAGCAAGAGGGCACGCAGATAGATTTGCTCATTAGTAGAAAAGATAATATTGTCAATCTATGCGAGATGAAATTCTATAGCGAAGAATTTGCTGTTAATAAGTCTTACCATCAGAAATTAGTGCACCGTACCAATCTACTCCTTCAGCACTTATCTCGCAAAACGGCAATACATCCTGTACTCATTACTACATATGGATTGGAATATAATGAGTACTCCAGCGACTTCATGCATACAATAACATTAGATGACTTGTTCAAATAACTCATTAATTGAGAAGTTTGTACTTTTGTAGCGAAAAAGTAGCTGCAAGTTTCTTGTTATAAATATAATGTTCTATAAGTCAATGTTTTGTGTGAATAAAAAATGCCTAATTGATGCCAGAATAAGATTTATAATGAAGACATATCTTCTACATATTGCACTATTACTCTGTGGATTATTGCTAATCAATAGTCCTATCTCTGCACAGGTATTACTGCCACACTATTCCGTGTGGGAGGGATTTGCGTTTGAAGATAAGCATGTAGTAGAATCTCGCGAGGCAGAAGAGCGGTTTGCGCGGTTCTTGTTGGGATTGGAGCAACAAAATTCCACCCAACAAACGGAGCAGATTGGTGCATTGCTCGCTAAAGCAGATCAACACAATGCTACCGCGCGATTTCTCACATTGGCAGAAAAATACCTCTATGAACCCAACTCGCCCTATCGCGATGATGAACGCTATTTGCAATTTTTGCAGTATGCTGCCACACATCAGTTAGCGGATTACACTATCAATCCACGCTACCAAAAACATTACACAATGGTGCAGAAGAATCGCGTAGGGCATAAGGCAACAGATTTCCCATATACCACACAAGCAGGTGAGAAAGGGCGATTGTACCAGCTACAAAGCAAATATATTCTGCTATTCTTCCACGATCCTGACTGCGATGAGTGCCAATATGTCAAAAAACAATTGGAAAACCAACACGCTCATTTTGCGCAGAAAGGTGTGCAAGTTGTGGCAGTATATATCGACGATGAGGTAGAAGCCTGGCGCAAGGCACACTATCCCTCTGCATGGCTCAGCGTATATGCACCAGAGATAGATAGGCAAGACCTATACAACATTAAAGCACTGCCTACTTTATATCTATTAGACACTCAGAAATGGGTTATACTAAAAGATGCACAAATAGATAAAGTTGTTAGTTATTATGAGTAAAATAGTGAGAGCCAGCGTTATGATACAAATAGGCAATAGATGTGCTACAGTGGTCGCGAAATGGTCATGTAGCCCGATGAGAACTTTTTATAAGGTTACCTTTTAGCCCACCGAAAGCCCACAGATCTCCCACAGATCTCCTATGGTGGTCCCCTAACACGTAGGCAACTTTTCAAATATAATATTTTAATAAATGATAATAACCATGAAACGTATTCTTACTTTGATAGGCGCAGTTGCTTTGGCAACCACTCTATGTGCACAATCTCGTTCATTTGAGGATTTTCAGGCGCAGCAAAACGCTCGTTTTAATCAGTTTCAGCAAGACAAGCAAGCAGAGTTTGATGCTTTCCGAAAAAAGCAAAACGAACGCTATGCCGAGTTTATGCAAAAGAGTTGGGAACGTTTTAATGCCCATCCTGCTGTAACACCCAAAGAGGAGGAACCTGTACCTCCTGTGGTATATCAAGAGCCAGAGCCCGATGTAACGCCTACACCAGCGCCTGCGCCGCAACCAGCACCCAAAGCAGAACCTACACCATCGCCTGAGCCGCACCCAGCACCCGAGGTAGAACCCAAACCCATTGTGGTAAAAGATGAGGTAATACAAGTGCCCAAACCACAACCTGCACCAGAACCAATTGCGCCAGTTGAACCAAAGAAAGAACTTCCGCATAAGCTATATGCCATCTCCTTCTATGGCACATTAGTGTCGGTCGGGTTTCCTACCAATGATGTATTCAAGTTAGAAGGGTTATCTGAGAAACAACTCTCCAAAGCATGGAATCAACTATCATCTGATAAATACGATGTGACGCTCAACAATGTATTGGCTGTACGCAATAACCTATCTCTCTGTGATTGGGGATATGTGGAAATGCTACAAGCTATTAGCGAGAAGAGATATGGCAAGACCAATGAAGCCGTTTTTATGCAGGCCTTCTTGCTCTCGCAATCAGGATATAAGATTCGCCTTGCAATGGACGAACAAAAACTCTATTTGCTGATAGCGAGCCAGTATAGCATTCTCTCAATGTCATACTTCGTGATTGATGGCACCAAGTTCTATGCGCTTAATTGCAAGAGCAAACAACTCAACATTTGTAACGCTTCCTTCGATAAGGAGAAATCACTATCTTTGCAATTGCGCAAAGAGCAGAAGTTGGAGAATCAACCTACTTCGCCACGCAAACTTAGTTCTACGTCTGGCATAACAGCCAATGTGTCGGTAAACAAAAATACCATTGATTTCTTTAATAACTACCCATCTGCATATATCAATGAAGATGTTACTACCCGCTGGGCTGTATATGCCAATACACCATTAGATAAATCCATTCAAAATGCGCTTTATCCTGTGCTAAAGAAATCTATCTCAGGACTCAGCGAACGCGATGCAGTAAACAAGATATTGAATTTCGTGCAAACGGCATTTGTGTATGAATATGATGATAAGGTGTGGGGGAGGGATCGCGCTTTCTTTGCTGTAGAAACATTGCATTATCCATATGCCGACTGCGAGGATAGAGCCATACTTTTCTCTCGTTTGATACGTGATATTATGGGATTGGACGTGGTCCTATTATACTATCCTGGTCACTTAGCATCAGCAGTTGCATTCACACAAGAGGTCAAGGGAGATTATCTTAGTTATAAGAATCGAAAGTATATCGTTTGCGATCCTACCTACATTGGTGCTCCAGTTGGTCTCACTATGCCAGGTATGAATAACCAAGAAGCACGGGTTATTTTACTTTGATATATCGTTTTGAAACTGAACGTAAAAAGAATTTTAATTGTATATGTAAATAATAGGCGATGAAATTCATCGCCTATTATCTGTGTATTATCAAATTGTTTAACCAATCAAAGGCGAGCTTTGATGGCAGCGGATTCTGCTTCGTAGCCCGGTTTGTCGAGCAAAGCAAACATGTTCTTCTTGTATGCCTCTACGCCAGGTTGGTTGAATGGATTGACACCCAAGATATAGCCAGAGATACCGCACGCACGCTCAAAGAAATAGAGCAATTGTCCGATATAGTATTCGTTGAGTTTAGGCAGTGTGATCTTCATATTTGGTACACCACCATCAATATGCGCAAGCATCGTGCCTAACTCTGCCATCTTATTTACCTCGTCCACGCGCTTACCTGCCAAGAAGTTCAAACCGTCGAGATTAGCATCATCGTGTGGGAAAGGCACTGTGTGATTGGGCTCAAGCACCGAAATTACTGTCTCAAACAAGTGGCGTTCGCCATCTTGGATATATTGTCCCATAGAGTGGAGGTCAGTAGTGAAGTCCACACTGGCAGGGAAGATACCTTTGCCATCCTTACCTTCAGACTCGCCATAGAGTTGCTTCCACCATTCGCTGATGTTATGCAATTTTGGGTGGAAGTTTACCAATAGTTCCACTTTCTTGCCTTGCTCTTGATAAAGGCTATTGCGTGCAGCCGCATAGATAGCTGCTGGGTTTTCCTCGAATGGGGTAGTAATACCACATTGTTGCATCATCTGTTCTGCACCATCAATCAGGGCCTTGATATCCAATCCTGCGCAAGCGATAGGCAACAAGCCCACAGGCGAAAGCACAGAGAAACGACCGCCGATATTATCTTCAATCACATATGTCTTGTATCCCTCTTGGGTAGCCAATGTGCGGAGTGCACCGCGTTTGGCATCGGTGATACATACAATGAGGCGTTTAGCAGCTTCCTTGCCTTGTTGCTCTTCCAGTTGAGTCTTCAGCAGGCGGAATGCCAATGCTGGCTCAGTGGTAGTACCAGACTTGGAAATGCTGATGATACCAAACTTCTTGTTCTTGAGGAGGGCTTGCAACTCATAGAGGTAGTCCTCGCCGATGTTTTGTCCTGCATATACGATGGCTGGTTTCTCGCCTTCCAACCATGCAAAACTGTTGGTCAGGGCATCTATCACGGCTTTAGCGCCAAGATACGAACCGCCAATACCAATGCATACAATCACTTCACATTCTGTGCGCAGCAAGTCTGCTGTAGCTTGAATATCGTCTAATTGTGGACGGATGTCGGCTGGCAAGTTCATCCAACCGAGGAAGTCATTGCCTAAACCAGTACCATTTACCAATTGCTCTTGTGCTTGAGCTACTTGTTGTTTGTACGCATGGATTGCTTCTGCAGCAACTGCTGTACCATAGGAAAATTGAATATTATTCATCTTGCTTATTGAAATTTTTTAGTTAATTCTCGAATGACTGTTTTTGCAGATCTCCTATTATATAGAATTTGATATACAGCTTCCACAATAGGTAAATCCACTTGTGTATCTTGGTTGGCAAGCCAGATGGCTTTTGTGCCGTAGTAACCTTCTGCCACCATTTCCATTTCAGTTTGCGCAGCTTTTACGCTATATCCCATGCCAATCATTTGTCCGAACTGGCGATTGCGAGAGAAGTTGGAGTAGGCAGTCACTAACACATCGCCGAGATAACCACTATCTGTAATATCGCGTGGAATATCCGATTTAGCTTTGGCGAAACGCATTATCTCATGCATCGCATTGGTCAGCAATACGGCTTGGAAGTTATCGCCGTAATGCAAACTCTTGCATATGCCTGCCGCGATAGCATATATATTCTTCATGATGCTCGCATACTCCAATCCTTCCATATCATTGCTTGGGGTGGTGCGAACGTATGGCGTATCGAACAACTGTTGCCATTCGTTGGCTTTTTCCGAATTCTTACAACCAATTGTCAGATAACTCAAGCGCTCCAATGCAATTTCTTCCGCATGACATGGACCAGTAATTACACCTAAATTTTGTTCTGGTATGTTATAGTGTGCATGCAAATAATCAGTCACCAGCATATTCTCATCTGGAATCATTCCTTTCACAGCGGATATGACGCATTTTTGAGACATATCAATCGTTATATCATCCAAACTTTGTTTGATATAAGGAGAAGGAATAGCCAAGATAATCAAATCGGATTGATCTACTACCGCGTTGATATCTGCGGAGAAGTTGATGCGCGATATGTCAAAATATGCCCATTCCAAGTGGTTGGGATTTCGACGAATTTCTATAAACTCGTCGATTGTTTCTTGTTTGCGGATGTACCAATTGATTTCTGGTACATTGTGCATCACTATCTTGGCAAGGGCTGTCGCCCAACTACCAGAACCTAGTATAGCTACACTCATATATTCTAGCCTTTAAACTTTAAACTGTAGCGCCATAGGCGCGTCCTCTAAACTGAGAAATAAAGCGTTTGTGCTTTATTTCTCTGGCTTCATGGTTGGGAACAAGAGTACATCTTGGATAGATGGTTGTCCCGTCATGAAGATAGCGAGGCGATCGATACCTATACCAATACCCGATGTAGGAGGCATACCGTACTCGAGTGCACGCATAAAGTCGTGGTCGATTATCATTGCCTCGTCGTCGCCCTTGTCAGCGAGCTTCATTTGCTCTACGAAACGTTCGTATTGGTCGATTGGGTCGTTGAGCTCGCTATAGGCGTTAGCCAACTCTTTGCCGTTTACCATCAGCTCGAAACGCTCGGTCAGTCCTGGTTTTGAGCGGTGCATCTTGGTCAATGGCGACATTTCCACAGGGTAGTCGGTAATAAAGGTTGGTTGAATAAAGGTACCTTCGCATGTCTCGCCGAAGATTTCATCAATGAGTTTGCCTTTGCCCATCTTGTCGG
>CAMEKM010000002.1 GCA_945921355.1 uncultured Bacteroidales bacterium | reverse complement strand
TGGTTGCTCTTCCCTTACCTCTGTCACCATACCTAACAGCGTAACGAGCATTGGAGTAGAGACTTTCGAAGATTGCTCCTCCCTCACCTCTATTACTTGTTTGGGTACAACTCCTCCTGATGCAAGTAATCTTGGTGCAAACACATCCACTTGCAAATTGATTGTTCCTCATTCCGCATATAATGCATACCTTCGTCATGCTTATTGGGGACAGTTCCTCAATATTATTTCTGGCTACTTGGTAACTATCCAATCCAACAACGACCAATGGGGCGAAGTAACGGGTGCAGGCATTTATACACAAGAAGCGATCATTACAGCTACTCCTAACGAGGGTTACACCTTCCTTCGTTGGTCTGACGGCAACACTGATAACCCTTGCACAATCCAAGTAACATCCGACACTACCCTCACCGCTGAGTTTGCTATCGAAGGTGGTTGCCTCGTTACCTTTGTAGACTGGGATGGCACTGTGCTCTCTACTGTAAGCGTTGTGCCAGGCGATGCTGCTATTGCACCTGCTGATCCTACACGCGAGGGTTATACCTTCATCGGTTGGGATAAAGACTTCAACGCGGTTGCCGACCACATGACCGTTACAGCGCAATACCAAATCAACCGTTACCGTGTGCGTTTCTTCGACTACGACAATACGCTCCTCAAGACAGACTCCGTAGAATATCAAGCTGCTGCTACAGCCCCTGCTAATCCATACCGCGAGGGATATACCTTTATCGGTTGGAATCAAGAGTTTGATTCCATCACAGCGGACTTGGATGTACATGCGCAATACGAATTTGGTGAAGACCGTGACATGACCATCGTCTTTACCAATACAGAAGATAATAATAGCGAGATCCTTAGCCAATCCATCACCATCAAGATACCTGCTGCCCCAGAGATTGCTGGCTTCACCTTCTTGTATTGGCAACCAGTAGCTGAGCCAATCACTAATGTAATCACCATCCAAGCTATCTACGAAGCAGATGTACCATCTTCTGCTCCAGAGGTATATATCAACCCTGCCAACCCAGCTCAAAAACTCCTCCGCAATGGTCAAGTTTATATTCTGCAAGATGGCAAAACCTACACCATCACAGGACAGAAGCTATAACGCCCCTTCCTTGCAGATTATTGTATAACCCCAGAGCGACACCCTTTTGCGGTGCCGCTCTTTTTTAGGGATGTAACGGTGCTATTGTTTCTCTGTACGAACGATTCGATTGTGCTGCTAATGGATCCTCGCGCGCGCGTCGTATGTGTAAGGTGTAATGTGACAAAATAGGTATAAATGCCCGAAATTTGCGATTTAAGGGCATGAGAGTGAAAAATCGGGGTTACTGCCAAAATGAAGAAAAATGCAAAAAAACGCTTAAAAATTTGCACATATCAAAAAAAAGCAGTAATTTTGCAGCGTGGAAAAGTGGGGGATTTTACCTTTAGAACTCTTAAAACCTTTGAAACTTTTAAAACTTTATATAGATGATTGACAACGACAGAATTATTCCTGTAAAGATTGACGAGGAGATGCGAACCTCGTACATCGATTACTCGATGAGTGTGATTGTAGCCCGCGCATTGCCTGACGTGCGCGATGGCTTCAAGCCAGTGCACCGCCGTGTGCTGTTTGGTATGAACGAGTTGGGCAACACAAGCGATAAGCCAACCAAGAAATCCGCACGTATCGTGGGTGAGGTAATGGGTAAGTACCACCCTCACGGCGATAGCAGTATCTATGGCACACTGGTGCGTATGGCACAGCCATGGAACATGCGCAACGTGTTGGTGGACGGACAAGGTAACTTTGGTTCGATTGACGGCGACGGTGCAGCAGCCATGCGTTATACCGAGGCACGCCTCTCGAAACTTGCCGAAGAGATGCTCCGCGACATAGACAAAGATACCGTGGATATGCAGCTGAACTTCGACGACTCGTTGCGCGAGCCAGTGGTATTGCCATGTCGCTTCCCTAACCTGCTGGTGAACGGAGCCAGCGGTATTGCAGTAGGTATGGCAACGAACATGCCAACCCACAACTTGGGCGAAGTAATCGACGGTTGCGTGGCATACGTGAAGAACGCAGTGGCGCGCGTGGAGAATCCCGAAGTGGAGCCCATCACAGTGGCTGAACTGATGGAGCATATCAAGGCACCTGACTTCCCAACGGGCGGTACAATATATGGTTACCAAGGTGTGCGCGATGCATACGAGACAGGTCGCGGACGTATCATCATCCGTTCGAAAGCAGAGATTGAGACCGAGGACAACGGTCGCGAGCGTATCGTGATTGGTGAGTTGCCATACGGTGTGGTGAAGTCCGACCTCGTGAAGAATATCGCTGACCTTGTGAACGATAAGAAGATCGAAGGTATCTCTGGTATCAGCGACCAATCCAAACGCGATGTGCGTATCATTATCGAAATCAAACGCGATGCAAATGCACAAGTAGTGCTGAATAAGCTCTACAAATTCACCGCACTCCAATCCAGTTTCTCGGTGAACAGCATTGCGCTGGTAAAGGGTCGTCCACAACTCTTGAACCTCCACGACCTGGTGGCGAACTTCATCGAGCACCGTATGGAGGTAGTAGTACGCCGCACAAAGTTCGAACTCAAGAAAGCCGAAGAACGCGCGCATATATTAGAAGGATTGATCATCGCTGTAGATAATATCGACGAGGTGGTGAAGATTATCCGCGCAAGCCGTACTCCTGCTGATGCGCAAACGAACTTGGAGGCACGCTTCAACTTGGATAACTTGCAATCCAAAGCCATCGTAGATATGCGCCTCTCACAACTCACAGGTTTGCGTATCGACGAGTTGAAAGAGGAATATGCGAAGTTACAAGAGTTGATTCAACACTTGAACGCGCTGCTCGCAAGCGAGGTGATGCGCTACGAAGTGATTGAGAACGAATTGGTAGAAATAAAAGAGAAATATGCCGATGAGCGTCGTACACGTATCATCAAGATGGCTACCGAGTTCAACCCAGAGGATATGTATGCCGATGATGATATGGTGATTACCATTTCTCACTTGGGCTATATCAAACGTACTCCATTGGCAGACTTCCGTCAGCAAGGTCGTGGTGGTATCGGTGCGAAAGCAGGTGCTGCCCGCGATGAGGACTTTATCGAATACGTGCACCAAGCCAATATGCACTCCACCATGATGTTCTTTACCGAGCAAGGTCGCCTCTATTGGACAAAGGTATATGAACTGCCAGAGGGCAACCGCCAGTCGAAGGGTCGTGCGTTGCAAAACATGATTAATATCCAAAAGGGCGACAAGGTCTGCGCATTCATCCATGTGAAGAACCTGAGCGATATGGAGTATGTACAAAATCATTACCTCATCTTCGCTACGAAGAATGGTTTGATGAAGAAGACTACGCTCGAATCCTACAGCCGTCCACGTGCCAATGGTATTATCGCGCTTGGCTTGCGTGAGGATGACCGCCTCATTCGCGTGACCCTCACCGATGGCAACAGCCAAATGTTGGTGGCTTCGTACAACGGTAAAGTGGTTCGCTTCCCAGAAGACACCGTTCGCCCAATGGGTCGTACCGCAACAGGTGTGCGTGCTATCAAATTGGATGAAGATGGCAAGGATCGCGTGATAGGTATGATTTGCGTAGAGCCAGGTAGCAAAGACTCTGTCCTCGTCATCTCTGAAAAGGGCTTTGGCAAGCGCACATTGCTTGACGATGAGAATGGCGAACCAATCTATCGCATCACCAACCGTGGCGGTAAGGGCGTGAAGACGATGAATATCACCGATAAGACGGGCAACCTGATAGGGCTTGAGGCTGTTAACGATGATATGGATCTCATGCTTATCACCAAGGCGGGTACTGCTATCCGTATGGCAATGGATGCCATTAGTGTACTGGGTCGTGCTACACAAGGTGTGAAGCTTATTGAACTGCAAAAGCGCAACGATACGCTCATGTTCGGATGTGTTGTGCCTAAGGATGAAACCGAAGAGGCTACTGCCGAAGAGGTAACTGCTGAGGAGACAACTACCGCTGAAGAATAACCCTTAAAACCCTTAAAACCCTTAAAACTTTTAAAACTTTACTTATATGAAAAAATCCATTTTTCTTGCAGCACTCGTGCTGATGAGCGCAGGCTGCTTCGCACAAAAAGCTAATGTAAGCAAAGCTCGTGGTTTGGCAGATGCAGAGACCCCAGATTATGCTGGTGCACGTGCTGCCATTGCGGAAGCATTGCAAAATGAGGAAACCAAAGAGCAAGCCAACACGTGGTATGTAGCAGGATTTATTGGCTACAAAGAGTTTGAGACAGCTAACCTCAATCGTCAAATAGGTCGTAATATCGATATTGATAAATGGGGTGCTGCTGTGTATGAGTCAGTAGGTTACTGGGATAAGGCATATGAATTGGCTATGATTCCTACTTATGACAAGAAAGGTAAAGCAAAATACGATACACGTACACCAAAGAATATCTTGCCAAAATTACAAGAGTACTTTATGTATCAACCGATGATTATGGCAGGTTTCAACGCGTACGAGGCTAACAACCCTTCGTTGGCATATGATATGTTTATAAAGCATTGCAATATTCCAGACGCAAAAATCTTCCAAGATAATCCAGAGGAGGCTGCTAAATTAGTGCGTGATACCAGTTACTATACATGCCTCTACTATGCAGGTCGTTTTGCATATGAAGCTGAACGTTATGAGGAAGCTATCGTTACTCTGGAGCGCATGAACACGGAGCACGCTAATGCAAATGCGCTGCGCAAAGAGATTATCTTCGCTAACGAGTATATTTATCAAATTTATATTGAGCAAGGCGATACTGCAAAGGCTGTAGAGTCGATTAAGAAAAGCATTGACCTCTTCCCAGAGGAGCCTTGGTTTATGCAAAACCTCATCAACCTCTATATCAACTCAGGTCAAGAGGATAAGGCGATTGAGTATTTGGATATCGCTATCAACCGCGAGCCAAACGTAGGTCAATACTACAACTCTAAGGGCTCAATCTTGGCTCGTATTGGTCGTTTCGATGAGTCATTTGCTGCTTTTGCTAAGGCGATTGAGTTGGAGCCAAACAACGCACTCTTCCTTGAGAGTTTAGGCTTCGCATATGTGGATCTTGGCAACAAACTCAACGAAGATGCTACTTACTTGGATAACAAAGCATATGCTAAAGCAAAAGTAGAGATTGATGCTGCTTACAAAAATGCATTGCCTTACTTTGAGAAGGCATACGAATTGGAGCCTGATAACTACAGTTTCAAGCATTCGTTGCGGTCGCTCTACTACCGCCTTGGTATGAACGACAAGTACGAGGTTCTCGCTGATTAAGTAATGCATCATTCATAATTCATCATTCATAATTCAAAATTCAAAATTCTTAATTGGATTATGGGACGCATCATAGCAATCGACTATGGACGCAAACGAACAGGATTAGCCGTTACGGACATGCTCCGCATAACGGCTAATCCGCTTGTTACTATCCCTACGCATACATTGGAAGCATGGCTGAAGGATTATTTCGCAAAAGAGACTGTAGATGAGGTGGTGATTGGACATCCCTACCAGATGAATGGCGAAGATTCTGAGTCGATGCAGTATATCCAACCATTCATCAATCGCTTTCGCAAAGTGTTTCCTGATATGCCTTTGAAGGAATATGATGAGCGCTTCACTTCGGTGATTGCCCACCAAGCCATGATTGCAGGCGGAATGAAGAAAAGCCAACGCCAAGACAAAGCAGTGGTGGATAAATTGGCTGCTTGTATTATCTTGGAAGGCTATCTGGATAGCATTCACTAATCACTAAACTCTAAACACTAAACACATGATATTACCAATATATTTATACGGTCAACCTGTGTTGCGCAAACCCACAGAAGACGTTACTCCTGAACTCCTCACTCCTGAACTCCTTGCAGATATGTGGGATACGCTTGCTGTAGCTGAGGGGTGTGGATTGGCTGCACCGCAGATTGGCAAATCCATCCGATTGTTTATTGTGGATGGCACTGAATTGGCAGAAGATTATCCTGAGTGTCAGGATTTTAAGAAGGTCTTTATCAATCCAGAGATTATCGAGGAAAGCAAAGATGATGCCACTTTCTCTGAGGGTTGTCTTTCGTTGCCTGGTATATCCGAGAATGTCATCCGTCCTGCCAGCATCACGATCCGCTATATGGATGAGAACTTCACCGAGCATACGGAGACCTATGATGGTTTTGCTGCGCGCATTATTCAGCACGAGTATGATCACTTGGAGGGGCATGTCTTCACCGACCGTATTTCGCCTATCCGTCGTCAGTTCGTCAAGACCAAACTTACCAACATCGCCAAAGGCAAAGTAGCCGCTCGCTACCGCACCAAACGCTAAACACTAAACAGTAGCGCCCCAGGCGCGTTCACTAAACACAAAACATGTCCATACTTACTATCATACTCCTCGCTATTGGCTTAGCCATGGATTGCTTTGCGGTATCGGTGTGCAAGGGATTGACATCGCCGCATGGCTATGTGCCTCGCTATATCAAACCCATGCTTATGGCATTGCTGTTTGGTGTATTTCATGCGGGCATGCAGCTGATTGGCTATTTCGCGGGTAGTCTGTTTGCTTCGTTCTTCGAGCGCTTTGCGCCATGGATAGCACTGCTATTGCTTGGTTTTATTGGTGGAAAGATGATCTACGATTCGCTCCACGACGACGATGACAAGACACACTTGGCAGATTTCTCCTTTTGGGGACTTCTCTCCTTGGCTTTTGCCACTTCCATAGATACTTTGGCTACGGGAGTAATCTTCATTCCTCATCCAGAAGTATTGTGGATAGCTGTGGGCATTATAGCAGCGACATGTTTCTTGTTTTCCATGACGGGTTTTGTCTTAGGACACTTGGTCGGCGCACGTTTGCGTATGAATGTTAATATCCTTGGCGGAGTAATCCTCATCCTCATCGGTATAAAAATCTTCCTCGAAGGAATCCTATAAACACGCAACAGCACGATTATTAAGATTACCGTTTCTTTTATTTCTCTATAATGGTTTATATGATTGCATATGGCAAACAATCTTATAATTCATCTACCTGGTAACAAACGCTTAGTATGGTATTTAGCAGCGGAGGAATACTTCGCCAAAAATATTCATTCCCTTCGGCAAAGGTTCGGTAAGGGGGCGGAAAACGCCAAAGATATATGTGGGCTGTTTTTTACATGGATAGTACCCCCTACAGTCATCTTTGGCCGACATCAAGTGATGGCTAACGAGGTGAACATAGATTACTGCCAAGCCAATAATATCGCCATGTACCGTCGTAAGAGTGGGGGAGGGTGTGTGTATGCCGATGAAGGAAATGTGATGATTAGCTATATTGCTCCTTCGTCGCATAGTGAACAAGTATTCCAATCCTATCTTGATAAAATGTCTGATACCTTGTGTCAGTTGGGTTACGAAGCCGTAAAATCAACGCATAATGATATTATGGTAGGAGAATATAAGGTGTCAGGTAATGCCTGCTTTGCCATGCCCAATGCTACTATCGTACATGGCACGATGCTCTATGATGTTAATTTTGAGGTACTGCAACAAGCCATCACGCCTTCGCAAGAGAAACTAGCTAAACATGGTGTAGAGTCGGTTCGCCAACGAGTGATGAATCTGAAAGACGTATCAAGAGGTATCACAAGTTTAGAATTTCAAAGTGTGGAGCAGTTTGCAGACCGAATAAAGGAGCTGTGGTGTAACCAAACGTACATACCCACAGACAATGATATACACGAGATAGATAAAATCGAACGAGAATACCTTAATCCAGAATTTATTCTATCTCACTAAGTTCTAGCCACCGCATTTCTGCTTCATCCAATTGCTCTTGTACCTCATGGTAGCGAGCGGATGCTTTGGCTATTTCATCAGGATTCGTTGCACCACCAGATAGCAGAGCTTCTAATTGTGCTTTCTCTGCTTCTAACAAGGGCATTTGTTGCTCTAATTGCTCTACTTCACACTTTTCTTTGAAACTCAGTCGGCGCTTCTGCTCAGTCTTTGTTTTCGTGCCTTTAACCTCTACACTTTCTCCTTTTAAGCCCTTCCCTTCAGGGAGGGGTTTGGGGTAGGCTTCTTTCGCTTCCAACCGATACTGTGTGTAGTTGCCAGGGAAATCTTGCACATTGCCCTCACCATGGAACACAAAGATATGGTCCACCACCTTGTCCATGAAATAGCGATCATGGCTGACTACAATTAGGCATCCTTGAAAATTCTTTAGGTATTCTTCTAACACATTCAACGTGGGGATGTCTAAGTCATTGGTCGGCTCATCCAATATCAAGAAATTTGGACTGCGCATGAGAACGGTACATAAATGTAAGCGTTGCTTCTCTCCACCTGATAGTTTGCTCACAAAGTCATATTGCTGATTGGGCGAAAAGAGAAACATTTGCAGAAACTGACTGGCAGTCATCTTCTGCCCATTGCCTAAATCTACCGTTTCGGCTATGTCGCGGACAATGTCAATCACCTTTTTACTTTCGTCAAACTGCAACCCCGTTTGTGCATAATAACCAAATCGCACGGTAGTTCCTACCTCCCAACTGCCGCTATCTACGGGTATTTCGCCAAGCAGTAGTTTGATAAAAGTACTTTTTCCAGTACCATTATTGCCTATAATACCCAGCTTCTCATAGCGAGAGAAAACATAATTGAAATGATTAAGAATCACTTTCTTCTCACCGGTAGAGGGCGATATAAACGCTTTGCATACATCCTTTGCTTCGAAGATCTTATTGCCTATATAACCTGATTTTACGGCCAATCGTATGTCCGATTCATTGCGTTGTTGTTTCGCTTTCTTTTCGAGTTCGTAGAAGTTATCAATGCGGTACTGTGCTTTGTGTGCACGTGCCTGTGGCATACGGCGCATCCAGTCTAGTTCGGTGCGATAGAGGTTGCGCGCTTTTTCTACTTCTGCATTCTGTGCCTCAATACGTTCTGCACGCTTTTCGATATAGTACGTGTAATTGCCATGATAGGCATATAGACTATGCTCATCCAGTTCAAAGATATCTGTGCATACACTGTCTAGAAAGTATCGATCGTGCGTTACCATGAGTATGGTTAGTGCTTTCTCGCCTCTGGTGGTGCGGTTATTGAGGTATTCCTCTAACCACACTACAGTGTCCAGATCCAAATGATTGGTGGGCTCATCCAGTAGCAGGATATCGGGTTCGTCATCCAGCACTTGCTGCAAAAGTAGTTTCTTCTGTTGTCCACCGCTCAGTTTTTGAAAATCCTCTATACTTGCCTTATCGCCTAATAGCCTTATCGCATCATCGCCTACCAACTTTTGCGGCAAATACTTGACTTTTAGGTCGTTTCGCCATGTGATTTTACCACTATCGTAATCGGTTTTGCCCATCAATATATCAAGCAGGGTGCTCTTGCCAATACCATTACGTGCAATAAGAGCAATACGCTGCCCTTTGTTCAGCGCAAAACTGATATTGCTAAACAGCACCTTCGATCCCACAGATTTGGTGAGATTCTCAACCAATAGATATGGAGTTACCACTGCCATCTCTCTAAACTCTAAACAGTAGCGAAGCGTCCTCTAAACTATTTTACCGTATCTTGTGGCAATTGCAGAGTATAGAGAATAGCTTCTGCTTGGCGCAAAGCGCTACGTTTCTTTTGTCCAGCAGCGTAGAGGAATGTTTCTGCTGTCACTACGCGTCCATTCACTTGATCCAAGCGTGTGTGGCTTACATATGGACCGCCCATAGCTTCTCCATCAAGTATCTTCCACAAACCGCGTACCTCAGTAGCATATTCGTCTTCTTGCACAGTGATAGCACGCATTTGAGGAGGAAATACCTTATATTCGGTTCCCATGTATGAGCCGTCAACACTAGCAGTTACTACACGACTTAGCACGGCATCACGCTTAGCATTCAGATAATCTAATGTAAAAGTATTTTCATCCGTATATGGATAACTATATACCACAATGTCACGACGCATGCTGCCCTTGTTGTTGCAGCACCATAGGAGTCGTACCTCTGGCGCTACCGTGATAGGGTTGCGCAGACTATAGGTAGTAGCGCCTCCTAAAGTAGTGTCCATAATCACCATATAATCTTCAGGAATCAGCATATCGTATCCTTGCTTTTGTAATATAGTGCGTGCCTCTTTGTTGGTGCTGGCACGATAGAATTTCATTTGTCGTTTGATTTCCTGATTGACAAACCATTCGCGGATTTCTGTACCATGCTCCAGCCAGTATGCTACAAATTCCTCTTCTGAGGGCGATTGAATGCGGCAAATGGCCTGTGGAGTGGACCAATAGTCGTTAGACACTTTGGCTTTCAACTGTGTATATTTCTGTGGGTTTATGTCCACAAAGAGGATGTTACGAGTAGGCTTGAACATATCATCAAATTGCGCAGTTGGTACATGCGTCAATCGGAAGTATGGCTCCACTTGTGGCATACAAGGCATATCAGCTCCCATCACTGCTTCCACCAAATCGTATGTAGTAGTGATGGGCTCTGTATAACCAGAAGCCTCGTTTACTAATGAGAGTTTGGCAATCTCATTGAGTTGCTCTTGCGTAAGAGGATTGTCATTCATCACTACAAGACATTCATAAATTGACCCTGTTGCGGATGTCAGTGTGCGACCAGTACCTTTGCTGCAAGCTGCGAGTATAATGGCAAGCAAGCAGAGAATTACGTGTAATCTTTTCATTGTTATATTTATTTGAATACGTTGCAAAATTACTATATTTTTTGCACATATGCAAATTTTTTTGTACTTTTGCACCCATAATTCACAATTCATATGGACTATGCCACTAACTGAATATATTGAACTGCATTCTTCTCCAGAGAATGAGGCTCTCCAGCTCATTACCCATCGCACGCATTTGCGTGTAATCAATCCGCGTATGCTCTCTGGGCATGTACAAGGGCGTGTACTAAGTATGATTAGCCAAATGATTCAGCCTAAGCATATTTTGGAATTGGGAACCTTTACTGGCTATTCGGCTTTGTG
This sequence comes from uncultured Bacteroidales bacterium, assembly GCA_945921355.1. Lineage (GTDB taxonomy): Bacteria > Bacteroidota > Bacteroidia > Bacteroidales > Paludibacteraceae > Colicola. Next base: position 93,068 of record CAMEKM010000002.1, on the reverse strand, counting down.
TTTGGCAGAGGGCTTGCATGAAGAGGGTAGGCTCATTACTTTAGAGCACAACGATGAGATGGAGGATTTTATTCGCGAGAATCTTGCTCTTTCTCCTTTGGGGAAGAAGATCAATCTCGTCATCACCGATGCCAAGGAATATCTTTCTACCTTTAATGCTGCTGAAACTACCCAATTTGATTTGGTATTTATTGATGCGGATAAGAAGGAGTATTGTGATTATCTGGATTTGGTATTACCTTTGATGCGCAAAGGAGGTTGGATCTTGGCAGATAACACGTTGTGGGACGGTCATATCATCGATCCTGCATATGATAAAGACCGTCAAACGGTGGCTTTGCGTGCATTCAATGATAAGGTAGCACAAGACCCACGTCTTGAAAAAGTCATCTTGCCTCTCCGCGATGGACTAACGATTATTCGGGTAAAGAGCTAACTATTGCGCACCGAAGATTGTGTTGAAAGTTATACAACAAGTTCGCTGCTGGCTTCGCGACCACTTCGCGACCACAAATGCCTATCTGTGGCATCGTTGTGCCCTATTTGTGGGCTGTGATAAATCTTATAAATGTTGCAAGGATAGCGCCTCGCCAACGACATAGTTGCTACCTCCGATGAAGATAATGTCTTCGTTAGAGGCTTCTTTTTGTGCAGTAGTGATGGCTGGTGCAACAGAATCAAAGCAACGGCACGCTTGATGCGCAGGATGGAGTGATTGCCAGCGCGCGAGCAATTGGCTGGCAGGTAGTGCACGTGATGTGGCTGGTTGCGTGAAATAATACACAGCTTCTTCTGGCAGCATACTCAACACCACATCAATATCTTTGTCTGCTACCATACCAAAGACCATATGCAGTTTTCCGTTTTCACCTTTCAGTTTTCCGTTTTCCGTTTTCAGTTGCTCCACTACATACCGAATACCATGGGAGTTATGCCCCGTATCGCAGATGGTGAGTGGCGATTCGGATAGGATTTCCCATCTGCCACGTAAACTTGTTAAGGTGCATACCTGAGCAAAGCCAGTGGCAATCGCTTCAGTGCTTATTTTAATATTACAATGGTTATGCAGCACTTGCAGCGCTACAAAAGCCGTTTGTTGGTTTTTCTCTTGGTAGTAGCCTTTTAACTGACATGTAGGTGCCTCTTTCATGCGACGTCGGCGCATGAAACCACATTGGTCGGCAAACCATATTCGGCAATCTGTCGTTTCTAATCCGTCACCTAATATATCGCACTCACGTGCGCGGTTGAGAAATACCTCTTGCGTCTCGGGGTGTGTTTCGCCAATGACACAAGGTATGTGCGACTTGATGATACCCGCTTTTTCATTGGCGATTTGTGCTAATGTGGTACCAAGAAACTCTGTATGGTCTATGCCGATATTCGTGATGACAGAGAGTAGGGGAGTGAGAATGTTGGTGCTATCTAATCTGCCACCCAATCCTACTTCAATCACTGCTATATCCACTTGCTGCTCTGCGAAATACCAAAATGCCAATGCCATCGTTGTTTCGAAGAATGAAGGACGCACTTCATCCAAGAAAGCACGATTATTTTCAATAAACTCCACCACTTTATCTTCTGAAATCATTTCGCCAGAGATACGGATACGTTCACGAAAATCCACCAAGTGTGGCGAGGTGAATAGCCCCACGCGATAGCCTTGTGCTTGTAATGAGGCAGCAATGAGATGGGAGGTAGAACCTTTGCCATTGGTGCCAGCGATGTGTATAGTGCGTAATTGCTTATGTGGATTACCCAGATGCGCCATAAGGCGATAGGTGTTGTCTAATCCAGGCTTGTAGGCTGCTGCTCCAACAAGATGAAATGCTGGTTGCGAAGCGTAGAGATATTGTATTGTTTCTTGATAGGTCATGCTTTAGAAGAGTTAGTACGTTTACCTGCGTGCCATAGTTGAAACGAGTTGAGCAAATTCTGCCATATGATATACGCTGCGGGACCAATTGATGCCAATGGCACCAAATAGGCTTGTGCCATCCACACACCGAGTGCCGTGTTCTTTTGACCAAATGCTTGTCCCGCTGTAATACGGCTGCGTTGATTGACTGTATATTCTGCTGCGGCAGGATTGATGAGTATATCGTGATAGTCGGTACCGTGACTCGTAGCTGGGAAGTGGAATCCAATCCATCTGCCCAATGCAAACTGCAACAAACATGCCACCAGTGAGCCACCGCATAGCACAGCAATCGACCAACCCGAATACTCCTGTGTAACGAGCGTATAGGTAATACGAGCAATCAGTACCACCAGTAGTACCACCCATAGGTAGAATGGCATGGATGCCCATGTGGGTGTGAGGGTAAAGGGGCGCGTTTCTCCTTTGCTGCGATAATAACCTTCGTATGCCAAACGTAATGCCCATGCTGCGAGGAATGGTCCCAATAGCATTGGAGCTACCTTGCGCAATATCAGCCACATAGCGGGCACAAACGATATATCTGCCGATGGGTTAACAATTGGGAAGAAGGCTGGCACAAGGATGGCAGTAGCGATATTGCTCAGTAGGCTGAATGTAGTAAGATTTTGAATACTACCGCCCAATTTTCCCGCAATGATAGGTGCTGCTGTGGCTGTAGGCATAATCACGCAAACCATCAATCCTTGAGAGATGATGGCTACGTCGGTTGGTGAAAGGTTATTGCTGAATGCTGAAAAGAGAAACGTACAACCATAATAGACTACGACAGTCAGCAACAACTGCACGCCTAATACCAACCAATGCCATGCACGTAGGCGCAAATCCAGTGGATTGATTTTGCAAAACGTGAAAAAGAGCATGAAGAATATCAGCGGGGGCAATAGCCAATCCAAATGCCTAAACCAAGGATAGCCTACCGCACCAATAAGCATAGCGATGATAAGCGCGTATCGATCAAGAAAGAGGCGTAATTTCATAGGGATTAGTTAAAGAATACTGACAAACCAATAGAGAATGTGAGTGGCCCCGATGGATGTTGAATCTTGCCTTGCTTTTGTGCCGCTTGTTCGATGAGAGTGGGCATCAAGTGTTGGGTGTAGGCAGCCTCCGCAAACACAGCAAAATTATGGAAGATGAACCACTCTATACCAGCCGAGAAACGTAGGATAGGGACTATGTGATCAATGTTAGTCAATTCGTAAGAGGTGTTATCATCCATAAGTGTTGCATTTTTAATTGTAGCGATTGACACACCAGGTTGCATGCTCACATACAAATCCCATGGGTGAAAAAATGGGTTCTCATAAAATGCCTTGATATCCTTTACCAATGGAAAACGATAACCTACGCTCATACCCACTTCGTTATACCGTACCTCAGCATTGCGGAAGTTAGATCCTGCGAATTGCAAATCGAGGTCCTCGTAGGTATTGCTATGGGTATCATAGGTAATATATACGAAAGTACCATAATTCTTGTGGTGACGCCAACCCAGTCGCATGGCGGAATTAAAGGTAGCTCCTTCAATGCCATTTGGGGTAATGCCAACTCCCAACACAGTGGGTAATTCTAGTGCATCAAAGAAATCGCCGAAGGTGTACTTCTTTTTCGTTTCGCTCACGTTGTTGGCGGGCGCATTATCGGTTGCGGGTGGTTGGTCTGTGTCACTCACGTTGTTGTTTTGAGCAAAAAGTCCCATGCTCATTGCTGAGCACAGGACTAATGTAAGAATCTTGTTCATAATTCTTAATTCAAAATTCATAATTCAAGATTATCGTCTCATTTGTGCTTTCGCATTTTCGCGTGCGAGGCGTTGTTGCTCACGTTGCATAGCCTCAAGGCGTGCTGCGAAACCTGATTTCTTCTGATTGCCTTTCTTCTTGGCATTAGCTTCCATCTCTGCCAATACTTTCTTGTCATCGATTGCCCAACGGAAAATCATGGTTTGAAGAATGGTCATCAAAAGGCTCACAAAATAGTAGTAGCTCAAGCCTGCTGCGTAATCGTTGAAGAAGAAGAGGAACATCAGTGGCATGAGATACATCATCCATTTCATCACCTTCATCTCCTGACCGCCACCTTGCGTTTGCATGGTAAGGTGGGTGTAAACAATATTTACCACAGTCATGAGTAAGCAGAAAAGGCTCAAGTGTGTCCAGCCGAGTAGAGGTAGTGGAGTGTTCCATGACAAGATGGCGTCGTAGGTTGATAGGTCGTCAGCCCAGAAGAGCGACTGACCGCGTAACTCAATAGCGGTAGGCAAGAACCAGAACATAGCCATCAACACAGGGAATTGGAAGAGCATTGGCAGACAGCCCGACATTGGGCTTACGCCTGCTTTTTGATATAGCGCCATAGTGGCTTGCTGACGCTCTTGCATCTTCTCTGGTGGGTATTTCTCGTTAATCTCATCAAGTTGTGGCTTCAATACACGCATTTTTGCGCTTGATTTATACGATGCAAACACAAATGGCAAGATGATGAGTTTGATTACCAAAGTCATCAACAGAATCACGATACCGATATGCAATCCCCACGAACTGAAGAGGTCAAACATAGGAATCACCAATGCCTTGTTAATCCATGCTACAATCTTCCAACCCAGTGGCACTAACTCATTGAGGTGTAGTCTTTCGCTCTTTTCCACATCCTTGTCATAGGCTTTGAGTGTATTGTAGTGGTTAGGACCGAAATAATATTTCAAATCTACATTCTTTTTACCAGTGATGTCAAATGGCAAGCTCGCTGTGGTCTTATACTCTTTGATATGACGGCTCAGTGCGTTCATCGGAGTGGACTCCATTTGTGTGGATTCAAATGCATCACCCGCAATCAACACGGTGGAGAAGAATTGATCTTTATAGGCAATCCACTTTAGTCGAGCTGACTCTTTTGCGCGGTCGGCTTTCATTTCGGAGAGTTTATCGATGTCGCCACCCACGAACATATATTGCAATTGCGCGTATTTCTCCTCGAATTTACGTCCTTTCTCTTGTTGTGGGATGAGTTGGTTCCATTGCATTTCTAACGCCGACATATTTTGCGCCAAAGCCCATTGCATATTGTGTGGCTGAATACTCATATCCACCATGTAATCATCTGCATCTAAGGTATATACGAAGTCCATATAGCAGTCCTCAATATTCGTATTGAGGCGCATCGTTAGAGTGGTAGTACCTTCGTTGTCGGTACTTTGGTTAACAACAGTAAAATAGAGGTTCTCAGTGGAGAGAATACGGCTATTGTTGGTAATGAGCGTAAAGCTGAGGTTGCTCTCTTCGCCTTGGAAAAGACAGAGATTGTTGACACTATCGCCGTAGGCCTTATATTCTTTGAGTTCAGCTTTTGCTATGCGACCACCGCGTAGGGCAATTGCTAAACGTACTTTCTCGTTTTCGATGGTGATAGTACCCTCTTCGCCTATAGCAGATGGGGCAAACGGACCATATAAGGCTGCCACTTGCTCAGCCAATGCGTTTGCATTCTGGGGGGTAGTGCCCTGTTGAGCTTGTGCCTGCTCTGCTGCTATTTGCTCAGAGAGAAATATGGCTTCTTGCTCCATAGCTCGTATAGTAGCTATAGAATCTTGTATGCGCTGACGCTCAGCCAATTCCTCTTTAGAAGGGCGATTGATAAATGAAAATCCTACAATAATTGCGGCTATCAAAAGAAAGCCAATCCACGTGTTTTTATCCATATATTTTATACCTAAATTAAATTTGCTTGCAAAGGTACTATATTTTTCTGGAATATGCAACCACAATAAGTCTTTTTTGCATAAAATGCAAGAATACCGCAAGTATATCAATTGATACTTGCTTGTTTCAAATATTTTTTGTACCTTTGCAGCCAAATAGATTGAATAAATGCTTTAGGGTACATAAGTAAAATACAAAAATATGAAGAATTTCAAACTATGGAATGCGGTTTGCGGTTGGCTTGTGTTTGCGATTGCCGCTGCAACCTATCTTTTGACGATGGAGCCAACAGCCTCATTTTGGGACTGTGGCGAGTTTATTGTAAGTGCACATAAATTGGACGTTGGTCACCCACCTGGGGCACCATTCTTCATGCTCCTTGGGCATTTCTTCTCGCTTTTTGCCAGTGATACGGCTCATGTGGCGATGTGTGTGAATGCCCTTTCGGCATTGGCTTCTGCATTTACTATCCTATTCCTTTTCTGGACAATCACCGCTCTTGGACGCAAGTTGGTACAACCAACCAACCTCGCCAAAGGCATTGCTCTGCTGGGTGCGGGTGTTGTAGGTGCATTGGCATACACATTCTCTGACACGTTTTGGTTTTCAGCAGTGGAAGGTGAAGTATATGCATTGTCGTCCTTGTTTACGGCAGTGGTGTTCTGGCTTATCTTGAAATGGGACGAACATGCAGATGAGGAAGGGTCAGATAAGTGGCTGATACTGATTGCTTATTTGATGGGATTGAGTATTGGTGTACACTTGTTGAACTTATTGACTATTCCTGCCATCGTGCTGGTATATTACTTCCGTCGCCACCAATTCTCATGGAAAGGCGTATGTGGCGCATTTGGTATATCGGTAGCAATCCTTGCAGTTATTCTCTATGGCATTATCCCAGGTGTTCCAACTATTGCAGGTTGGTTTGAATTGCTGTTTACCAACGTGTTAGGTTGTCCGTTCAATACAGGTTTGGCAGTCTATCTCGTGCTGATGGCTGCGACATTCGTTTGGGCAATTTGGGAGAGTTACACCGTGATAGAGAAGGAAACTACGATCAATACACGCACCATCATCTCTTTCGTATTGGCAATGGCGCTTGCAGGCGTACCATTTATCAAAGAGAGTGCTGTGGTTGGCATAGTGCTGATTATCACAATGTTGGTTGTACTGTTCTTGAAGAAAGATGTTATTCCCGCGCGTTGGCTGAATACTATTGCCATGATGGTGACTGTGGTGGTGATTGGCTATGCTAGTTATGCAGCGATTGTGATTCGTTCGTCGGCAGATACGCCAATGGATCAAAACTCTCCTGATAATGTCTTCTCACTGAAATACTACCTCAACCGCGAGCAGTATGGCGATACGCCACTCTTCTACGGACAGACATACAATGCGCCTGTGAAACTGGAGGTGAAGGGCAATATGTGTATTCCTGTAGAGAAACAAGGTCATGCACAATACGCTCCTGCACCAAAGGTAGAGGGTGAAAAAGACCGTTATGTAGTAACAGGATATAAGAATTCATACGAGTATATGGACGAATTTAAGATGCTCTTCCCTCGTATGCATTCTGCACAATCGCACCATATAGATGCTTACAAGTCGTGGGCGAATGTCAAAGGCAAGAAAGTGCGCTATGACTACTGTGGACAAACTAAAACGGACTATTGCCCAACTTTTGGTGAGAACCTCAAGTTCTTCTTCAGTTATCAAGTGAATTTCATGTATTGGCGTTACTTCATGTGGAATTTCGCAGGTCGTCAGAACGACCTTCAATCGCATGGTGAGCTCACCAAAGGACGTTGGATATCGGGTATTCCATTCCTGGATAATTTGATGTATGGTGATCAATCTAAACTGCCAACAGAACTTCGTGAGAATAAGGGACATAATGTATATTACTTCCTCCCACTTATCCTCGGTTTGATTGGTCTGTGCTGGCAATTTAGCAAGCGCAATAACGAGGGCAAGAACAAGGAGGGTTATCGCTCTTTCGCGATTGTATTCCTGCTTTTCTTCCTTACAGGTTTGGCTATTGTGGTATATCTTAACCAAACACCTTATCAACCGCGTGAGCGCGACTACGCGTACGCGGGATCATTCTATGCATTCTGCATTTGGATTGGACTGGGTGTGATGGCGCTTGTTGATATGCTCAACCGCGTAGTGAAAAACGAGAAGGCACGTACTGCCGTAGCTGGCGTGACTGTACTGGTAACTTTGTTGGTACCTGCACAAATGGCGTCACAAAACTGGGATGACCATGATCGCTCTAATCGCTATGCAGCACGTGACTTCGGTGCGAACTACCTCAAATCTTGCGATAAGGAGGCCATCATCTTCTGCAATGGCGACAACGATACTTTCCCTCTTTGGTACAATCTGGAGGTAGAGCAGGAGCGCGATGATGTGCGTGCATGCAACCTCTCTTACCTGCAAACGGATTGGTATATCAGCCAAATGAAGCGACCATACTACCACTCGCCTGGTCTGCCTATCTCGTGGGAGGAGAAGGATTATATGCCAGGCAAGAACGAAGTGGTATGGGTGGAGAACCGCCTTAATGCTCCATTGGAAGTTAAAAAGGCATTCCAATTCTTGCACTCAGATGACCCACGCACCAAACGTGACGGCGAGGGATATATCCCAAGCGACCAACTATATGTGCTTTCGCCTGATAGCCAAAAGATTATGTTTAAGAAAGCTCGCCGCTTTACTCGCTCCGAGATGATGGTGATGGAGATGCTTTCGACCAACGAGTGGCAACGACCCATGTACTTCGCTGTAACTATCGGCAACGACTATTATTTGGGTCTTGACCCATACCTTGAACTCACTGGTTTGGCATACCGTATTACACCAGAACGTAGTGCAGATGGACGTCCACGAGTAAATACAGCGGTGATGTATGACAATATGCTCCACAAATTCAAATATGGCAATATGAACGTGCCTGGTATCTATATTGATGAGAATACGATGCGTATGTGTCGTACCCATCGCATGATGTTTATGGAATTGGCAGAAGCACTCTACAACGAGGGTAAACACGATAAGTGTCTGGAGACATTGGATTTTGCGGAGAAGATGTTGCCTGGGTATAACATCCCATACGACTATACTTCTGCGACTATGGCATCCTACTACTATCAGTTGGGCGAGATGGAGAAAGCCAATGCCATTATGACCAAAGTAGCCGATAATTGTGCAGAATATATGGTATGGGGTGCTTCACTGCCTAAGGAGCAACGTGCTTCTTCACAAAGTACGTTAGGTCATCAGATGGCAGTGCTTGGTTACGTGCTTCAAAACTTCGAACGCTACGAACAAAAAGAACTATTCAACTATTATTACGATATCTATGCTCAATATGCTTCAATGCGATAACATTCCTGTTTTGCTGCTGACGGGTTATCTTGGCAGTGGCAAAACGACTTTATTAAATAGAATATTGACCAATCGCCGCGGCATACGCTTCGCGGTGATTGTCAATGATATTGGAGAAGTCAATATTGATGCGGAACTCATACAGAAGGGTGGAGTAGTGGCGCAACAAGACGACAACTTGGTTGCGTTGCAAAATGGTTGTATCTGTTGCTCTCTCAAGATGGATCTTGTGCAACAACTCCACGACTTGTGTGCTGCTAATGCCTTTGACTATATTGTTATTGAGGCATCGGGCATCTGCGAACCTGCACCTATAGCGCAAACCATCTGCTCTTATACCAGCCTTATCGCCTCATCCCCTAATAGCCCTTCGCCTAAATTGGATGCTATCGTCACAGTGGTAGATGCCCTTCGCCTGCGCGATGAGTTTGTAAGCAAACTTGCACCTATTGCCGATCATCAATCTCTCCCCCCTCAGGGGGAATTGGAGGGGGCTTCGTTGGTATCGCTTGTGATAGAGCAAATAGAGTTCTGCAACCTTATATTATTAAATAAGGTGTCGGAGGTGAGCGAAGCAGAACGCGAACATATCCGTGCTATTCTGCATGCTATTCAGCCCAAAGCCAAGATTATTGACTGCGATTATTGCGATGTGCCTTTTGGTGAGATACTGGATACTAATCTCTTTGATTTTGAATCGGTAGCCACTTCTGCTGCATGGATTCAAGGCGTAGAAGGTGACGTAAAAGAACATGAACATCATCACGAACACCATCATCACGATGAACACGAACATCATCATGGGCATCATGAGCACGATCATGAGTGCGATGACCCACATTGCCATTGCCATAACCACGGCGATGAGTATGGTATAACCACCTTCGTGTATTACCGTCGCCAACCATTCGACCTCAATCGCTTTGATGAGTTTGTGGCGCGTCATTGGGACAAAGGTATTATTCGTTGCAAAGGAATGTGCTATTTCGAGGAGGAGTATGATATGTGCTACCTCTTTGAACAGGCGGGCAAACAGTTCAACCTCAAGCAGGCAGGCACTTTCTATGCTACCATGCCCGAAGAGGAACTCATGCAGATGATGGCGCAAGACCCTATGCTCCAACGTGACTGGGACGAGCAGTATGGCGACCGTATGCAAAAACTGGTCTTTATCGGTCAAAACATCAATCGTGATGCTATTACTAAGGCATTAGATGATTGCTTGGTATAGCCTAACAATAAACAAGCGCAAACTTAATGGTTCGCGCTTGTTGGTTAATTCTCATAAGTTACTTACTATTTTTCTTTTGTTCGCGGCACACATCGCATGTTCCGCAGGTGGCAGCGTCATTCTCTCCAAAGTACGACAATAGTAGTTGTGAACGACAATACTGTTGATTATCAGCATATTCTATCATTGCTTTTAGTTTGTCCACATAGTGGTCTTTGCGTTGTGAATAGAAGTGCTCTGGCACACGAATCTCGCCTTGGCGATTCACGGTCAACCGTAGCACATTTGCTACCGTACGAGATACGTAGGATATGATGCGTTTCTCTGCCAGCGAAACGAGCAGTTGGTGGGTGTAGTCATCAATACCATGAACATACTGCAAATCAGTGAAGATGCCTGTATATTCTCGCATCAGCGACTCCAATAGTGTCATCTGTGCATCGGTTAGATTATAGTTGTCAAGTTCGCGTCGTTGCATACGAATCAGCACGCGAGGTTGTATCTCCTGATCTTCTTCAAACGAGAAATAGCCCATCTGACTAAGCAGATGCAGGGCGGAGTAGGTGGTCAGTATGGGGAGATGCATCTTCTGACAGAGGTCATATACATCGAGGAAGAAGGTCGCTCCTTGTCCACTATCGGCTCCTACACCGAGGTAGTTGCACGTCTTGTGATAGACAGTGTGCAGGAACTCCTCTGGCGGATAGTTATCTACCACACGTTTGCGGGCTTTGGCTTTGTCTTGCGATGGGTCGTAGAGTAATACGGCAAAGGCACGTTGCTCATCGCGTCCTGCGCGTCCTGCTTCTTGGAAATATGCCTCTATCGTATCTGGCAGATCATGGTGAATGACCATTCGCACATTGGGCTTATCAATGCCCATGCCGAAAGCGTTGGTGGCTACTATTATTCGGATATTGGACGCTTCGCTATTGGACGCCCGTTGGGCTATTGGACGCTCGCATTGCGAGCTATTGGATATTGGCGAGGAGTAGCGTTTCCACGCTTCTTGTTTGGCAGCGCGCTCTTTGGAGGAGAGTCCTGCATGATAGAAGTCTGCGGAAAGGCCTTTCTCCTGGAGGTAAGTAGCGAGTTCTTGTGCGCGTTGGCGGTTGCGAACATAGACAATGGCGGAGCCAGGTACTTTACTCAAGATGTGTACTATCTCATCGGCTTTCTTGTTGGTTTGACGTACCACATAACTAAGGTTCGAGCGAAAAAAACTCTTGCGCAGCACATTCTTCTCGCGGAAGGATAACCGTTCTTGTATGTCATCCACCACATCGGGCGTCGCCGTAGCCGTGAGTGCCAATATTGGCACCTCTCGCCTTATCGCCTCATCGCCTTTTCGCCTTATAACCTCTCTAATCTCCGCAATTTTCAGATAACTCGGACGGAAGTCGTAGCCCCATTGCGAGATGCAGTGGGCTTCATCCACAGCGATAAGGCAGATTGGTAGGCGGGTGAGGCGCTCGCGAAACTCCGCTGATTCCAAACGCTCGGGGGAGACATAGAGGAAGTGGTAGGGACCCCATTGACAGTTGTCGAGTGCCACTTTCTGCTGCTCATAGGTCATGCCCGTGTAGATGGCTGCTGCACGTATATCGCGACGGCGGAGATTCTCCACTTGGTCTTTCATTAGGGCAATGAGTGGGGTGATGACGAGGCATAGTCCATCCATTACCATGGTAGGCACTTGGAAGCACAGACTCTTGCCGCCACCCGTAGGCATGAGCGCTAAGGTGTCGCGACCGTCTAAGACAGATTGAACGATTTCCTGCTGCAATGGTCGGAAATCATCATAGCCAAAATATGTTTTTAGTGCTTCGTGCGCGGTCATGTCTTGTTAAGCAATAAATTTCGTGCAAAAGTACACTTTTTTTCTGACATACACAAACATATATTTTGCAATTTTACGCATTTTTAATAAAAATATTTGTACATATCACAAAAAAACACTACCTTTGCAGCGCGAAAACATTGAATCATTTTGAACTATTTTGAGTAAATTAAAACAACTAAAACTTAAACAACAATGAAAGATCTTAAAGGCACAAAGACCGAAGCCAACCTATGGGAGGCATTTGCAGGCGAATCTAAAGCTCGCAACAAGTACACCTACTATGCAAGCAAAGCAAAGAAGGATGGTTATGAGCAAATAGCTGCTCTCTTCGAGGAGACCGCTGCGCAAGAGAAAGAGCACGCTAAATTGTGGTTCAAACTCATTCACGGTATTGGTTCTACTATGGAGAACCTCAAAGACGGCGCAATGGGTGAGAACGAAGAGTGGACAGACATGTATCCACGTATGGCACAAGAAGCTCGCGAAGAAGGTTTCGAGGAGATTGCAATCATGATGGAAGGCGTGGCTGCTGTGGAGAAAGCGCACGAAGAGCGCTACCTCAAGCTTCTCAAGAACATCGAGGACAAATTGGTGTTCAGCCGCGATGGTGATGCTATTTGGCAATGCCGCAACTGCGGACACTTGTATATTGGTCAGGATGCTCCAGAAGTTTGCCCTGTATGCAAACACCCACAAGCATACTTCCAATTGCAACAAAACAATTTCTAAATACTTAAGGACTTGTTCATGCTCGTGGCTAACAACCGACTGGCTACCAGCACGGGCGGAACCATGCAGGGCAACCGTGGATACTTCGTGATAGACAACCCACAAAACATGCCTAAGCGTGCGGAGATAGCCATCGTGAAGGGTACGCCTACCAGCGACAACAATATCCATGTTGACGACTACCAACCTACCGTAACCAAAGTGCTTGAAAACGGTGTTATCCTCATCATCCGCGATGGTGTGAAATACAACCTTATGGGCGCGCGTGCAATACTATAATTAGGTAATCTTAGACCGTTTCACTGTTAGAAGCTAGACATAGGGTCTCACAGCCCGTAGGGCGATCTAACAGTCGCAGGCGGTCTAACAACGAAGTGGTCTATAACTAGAACAAAACAAATCAAAAAATCATTAATACAATGAAAAAAACATTTCTACTTATTGCAGCATGTGTGTTCACTATGCTAGCTCATGCGCAGATACTCGAGGTGGTATCTACGCAACAACTACCTACCGAGGCAGGTAAGATGTGGAAAGTGGCAGGATTCAGCCCTGTAGGCGATTATATCCTGCTGACTGACAGTTATGACAAGGGGCTGATTCGCTATGATCTAGCGACACAAACTCGCAAAGTAATCAGCGAAGGCGTAGGTGCTGGTTGGGCTGTGAAAATCAGCCGAGACGGCAAGGATATTGTCTATCGCGAGAAAACAATCGATGCTAATAAGATCACCCGTAGCAACATCTACAAACACAGCCTAGTGTCTAACCAACGCACCATGCAAGCCAAAGCTCAAGTCGGTATGACCGAAATGGTGGACAAGTCTGCTAAAGTGGACATCACCATCAACACCGATCTTCATATTGTATTGGTACGCAATGGCAAAAACATCGTGCTTACTCCTAACGGCGCCAACGAGCGTTATATCGATGCAAAAGTATCTCCTGATAACAAGCACATCATCTACCGTGTATCTGGCAAGGGATGCTATATCTGTGATATCGATGGCAATAATGTTCGCTTTGTGGCATCTCGCTGCCATGCACCACAATGGTATGACAACAATACCCTCGTGGCTATGGACTACGACGACAACGGCGAGCAAGTGACCGCTTCTGGTATCGTGGCTTACACCTTAGACGGCAAGAGCCAAGTGTTAGTAGAGAAAAACCAAATGGCTATCTTCCCTCACGTAGCAGAAGGAAAAATTGCATACACCAATACCAAAGGTGAATTATTCTTAATGACCGTAAAATAATATACTACTATGAAACGCATTTTATTAGCAATCTTTGCGTTGGGTCTGATCTTCTCTGCCCAAGCGCAACGTGTATATATCAACCCTGGTCACGGCGACTGGGGATCAGAGAGCCGCAATATGGCTACCGTTACCCATGCCGTAGGCGATACCACCGGTTTCTGGGAATCTAACACCAACCTCTGGAAAGGCTTCGCCCTCAACGAAAAACTCCGAGCTGCTGGATTCGCTACCCTTATGTCCCGTACAGAGAATGGTCCTTACCCTTATGTATGGGGTGATGAATCAATTGACAAACCATTGCTCGACCTCGGCTGGGAAGCAGAATATTGGGGAGCAACCCACTATATCTCTATTCACTCTAATGCCGGTCCTACTGGCGAAGAAGGTAGTTTTGCTAACTATCCACTCTATATCTACAAGGGCTACGATGGTGAACCATCCAACTGGGCAAGCGAGGACATGGCATACAGCTCCATCATGCGTCTTTACGAGATCTTCGACGACAAGAATGGCCCAGAGCCAACCACTTATTACTCTCCTAGCAATCCTAACGTACGTGGATCTAGTAGTTTCTATGGTTACACCTTAGGCGCCTTGAACCATAGTGTCCACGGCTACCTTACCGAAGGTTACTTCCATACCTATAGTCCAGCACGTCACCGTGCATTGAACCCAGACTGGTGCCGTCAAGAGGGTGTACGCTATTTCCGTGGTATCATGGATTATTATGGTTATGCGGGTGAATCAGTAGGTTACATCCTAGGTTATGTTCGTAGTATGACCGAGATGTTCTCACACGCGAATTATATAAGTATGCCTGGTACATACGATGCGTTCAAACCTATCAACGGTGCCAAGGTGGTTTTGCGCAACGCACAAGGTCAACTCATCAAGTGCAACTGCTACCCTTACGTAGCTCGCATGCTCAAGAACCAAGACTACTATACCACCGATGGCAACTACAACGGTGTCTTCATGTTCGAAAACCTCCAACCTGGCACATACACCATCTCTGTACACGCTAGCGGATACCAAGACTACAAAGGCACTATCACTGTCTATGCCGACAAAACCGTTTATCCTGAGATCTTCCTCACTCCTGGTCAAGGCACCGAGCCTAATATCGGCGGCTTAGAACCAGATATTAACTGGGAACTCAATGGCGGTATGGTACCTGGTGGCAATGTGCCTACCAATGAGGAACTTTGGGCTGAATTCATGCCTTACTACAATAGCTTCTATGGTCTCAGTCGTGGAGAGCAAACCATTGATAAAGTTTCCACTTTTGCCAATGCGTACATGCAAAAGATCATGACGGATGCTTCTTCTACCTACAAGTGGTTGGGTGATTATATCTTGTCAGTGGCTTCTTCTCAAGGTGTAGCATTGCCTACCGATATGGCGAATGCCAACGAAGGTGCTTGGCGTTGGGCTGTACATGCTTTCTTCAATGCGGCAGCTGGTCAACACGGTGCTACTGGCACCGACTTTACCACCGCAGGCAAACCTGAAGCATGGGGACATGCTTATCAAGTAGCTACGGGCTCTAGCGCAGCATTGCCAAGCGTTGTTACTTCTACCTACACCTTGCCTACACCTGTTAAGGAGGGATACGACTTCGTAGGATGGTTCGACAACCCTAATGGCACTGGCACTTCTATCACTTCTATCCCTGCTGGATGGAAAGGCACACTCTATGCGATCTGGATCGAAGCTAATGTGGATGTTAAATGGGTGCTCGCTGGAGGTACTGTCGCTGGCAACTTACCAAAAGAGATCACTGGCTCACCATATACCATCCCAACTCCTGTCAAAGAGGGATATATCTTCCTAGGTTGGTATGAGAACCCTAATGGTAATGGCAATGCTCTCACCGTATTGCCTATCGGATACAAAGGTGTTGTATATGCCGTTTGGCGCGAAGCCAAAGTGACATGGGAACTCAATGGCGGCAAAGTCATGCAAGAGGTAACTGTTATTGATGTGCCTACCAACGAACAACTTTGGGAAGACTTCATGAACTACTTCAATGTATATTACCCAGAGGCAGGTCGCTATCCTCAAAATATGGAGTCTCTCACCTCTTTCTGGCCAACTGGCTTCGACCCTGAGGTGAAAATCATGCTCGATCAAGCGTCAGAGTTTGCATGGCTCGGTCACTATATCTACGACGTAGTTACTAAACAAGGTAAAGAGATGGGTACGGAGGCTTTGTGGCGTTGGAACTTGTGGGCATTCTTCAATTGCACACAACACACCGAATATCCTGTTACTGCTGACTTTACCGAGGCCGGTAAACCTGAGCAATGGGGACCTAAGTACCAAGAGGCTCAAGGTGGTAGTAGCTCTAGCACAGAACTTGTGGAGGTACAATTGCCAAGCAAGATCACTGCTACTTACACCATCCCAACACCTGTCAAAGAAGGTGCTGACTTCCTTGGCTGGTACGACACCAATGCTGTCACTGGCACCAAACTCACCACCCTCCCTGCTTATTACGACGGTACCGTTTACGCTATCTGGAACGAAATTTTGGGTGAGGTAACTTGGGAACTCAACGGTGGTAAGGTAAGTGTAACATTGCCTAACAAGATCGAGGGCAGCGCATATACATTGCCAACTCCAACCAAGGATGGTTATGTATTCGTAGGCTGGTACGACAATGCTAATGGCGAGGGTACAGCACTCAAATCATTGCCTGTAGGTTATAAGGGTACTGTTTACGCTATCTGGCGTGAGGCTAAGGTAACATGGGTACTCAATGGCGGTAAAGTAGTAAAAGAGGTTACCACTACCGTTCCTGGTACCGAAGTAGAGGTTCCAACCAATGACTCATTGTGGAATGCGTTCAAGGCTTATTACAAGACATTCTACAACGAGGATCGTGCGGATCAACCTATTACAGCTGTGGCAACTTTCATGACTCAAGCTCAGAAAATTATGACTGATGCAAGCTCTGAGTACAAATGGTTGGGTGATTATATCCTCTCTGTCGCATCTGCACAAAGTGTGACTATCGACAGTGAATTGCTATGGCGCTTTAGCGTTCATACCTTCTTCAATGCAGAGAAACGTACTGCATACCCAAGCAACGTACCTGACTTCTCTACTGCAGGTAAACCATCAGCATGGGGTTCTGCG
Organism: uncultured Bacteroidales bacterium; assembly: GCA_945921355.1. Lineage (GTDB taxonomy): Bacteria > Bacteroidota > Bacteroidia > Bacteroidales > Paludibacteraceae > Colicola. The sequence continues at coordinate 75,832 of CAMEKM010000002.1, read as the reverse complement.
TACCAAAAAGCGAATGGTGCTACCGAAGGAACTACTACCACCACTCTCGTAGAGGTTGAGTTGCCAAGCAAGATTGAGGGTGCACCTTATACTATCCCAACTCCAGTGAAAGATGGTGATACATTTGTTGGTTGGTATAACAATAATAATGGCACAGGTGAGCAATTGACCGTATTGCCAGTAGGTTACGATGGTACAGTTTACGCTATTTGGAAGTCAATGCTTATTCCTACTAGCGTAGAGAACGTAGTTCGTCCTGTATTGGATATCAATGCTCCAATGTACGACATCATGGGTCGTCAAGTGGATGAGACCTACCGCGGTATTATTATTCAAAATGGTAACAAGTATCTATTAAGATAATTAATGTTACCTATGTAGTGTTTAGAGGGCGTCCTTCGGACTACAGTTTAGAGTTTAGGCGCGGGCAGAAATGCTCGCGCTGTCTTTATCCTTAGGGATAAGCAAGGTAGAGGAGTGGGTGTACACCTCCCTCTCGTAATGTGTATATTACATATACATTTACCAAAGATCTCCTATGGTAGTCCTGAAATCAGCAAGTCGCTTTCCCTATACCAAAGGTATACTAAGGGTATACAAATAACAGGTACTATGGAATATAGTTGTACTTCCGCTATCTATTTCTCACAAAATTGGCATATTTCTTGCACATATCAAAAAAAAACAGTACCTTTGCAGTCGATATAGTGTCCAATAATTTAAACAACATTTAAATAACTACGAATATGAAAGATCTTAAAGGCACAAAGACCGAAGCCAACCTATGGGAGGCATTTGCAGGCGAATCTAAAGCTCGCAACAAGTACACCTACTATGCAAGCAAAGCAAAGAAGGATGGTTATGAGCAAATAGCTGCTCTCTTCGAGGAGACCGCTGCGCAAGAGAAAGAGCACGCTAAATTGTGGTTCAAACTCATTCACGGTATTGGTTCTACTATGGAGAACCTCAAAGACGGCGCAATGGGTGAGAACGAAGAGTGGACAGACATGTATCCACGTATGGCACAAGAAGCTCGCGAAGAAGGTTTCGAGGAGATTGCAATCATGATGGAAGGCGTGGCTGCTGTGGAGAAAGCGCACGAAGAGCGCTACCTCAAGCTTCTCAAGAACATCGAGGACAAATTGGTGTTCAGCCGCGATGGTGATGCTATTTGGCAATGCCGCAACTGCGGACACTTGTATATTGGTCAGGATGCTCCAGAAGTTTGCCCTGTATGCAAACACCCACAAGCATACTTCCAACTCCAACAAAACAATTTCTAAATACTTAAGGACTTGTGCACGTCATGGTGCATAAGTCCTTTTAGTTGAAAATGTTTTAATAGGTTTAGTCGCACTTGTGGTGCTGTTCTAAGGGTGAATCTACAGTCGAATAATATCAATTTAAACATTTAAAACCCTTAAAACTCTTAAAACTCTTAAAACTTTTAAAACTTTTAAAACTTTTAAAACTTTTAAAACTCTATTCCCCCTCTATCTACATAGGTATGGACATAACTATCCTCCTTCAAGCTATCTTGCAACTCGTTGCAGGTATTGGTATTTTCTTGGTGGCATGCCAAATGATGTCTTCCAACTTGGAGACAGCCAGCAGTGCCCGTCTTAAAAGTCTGTTTTCGCGCATGTCCAACTCTCGCATGTTGGGCGTGGGTATTGGTACAGTAGCCACAGCTGCCATCCAGTCATCAGGTGCCACAACCGTGATGGTCATCGGTTTCGTGAATGTCGGCATCATGTCTTTGGCGCAAGCGGCTACTATTATTTATGGTGCGAACATCGGTACTACGATCACCGCACAAATCGTTGCCCTCGGTCTTAGTGGTGGTGGCGGTATATCTACAACTGTTATTTTTGCTGCTTTCGCAGGTTTGGGTGCTTTTATCGAACTCTTCTCAAAGAAAGATACATGGAAGACGTGGGGCGGTATCATCACCGGCTTTGGTATGCTCTTCGTCGGTCTCAGTTTGATGAGTGGTTCCATGAAAGAGTTGTCTGGATTGCAAGAAATCAAGGATTTCCTGGCTTCTGTTGAACATCCATTGATGCTTGTGCTCTTTGGCGCAATATTGACAGCTATTGTGCAATCATCTTCTGTGGTGACCTCTATTGCGTTGACTATGGCTGTGACAGGACTTATCTCACTCAATCAGGGTATCTACCTCACCATGGGTTCAAATATCGGTTCATGCGTAGTGGCTATTATCGCAGGTTTGACTTCGGGGCTTAATGCAAAACGTACAGCCCTTATCCACTTTCTGTTCAACTGCTTTGGTGTCTGCATTTTTCTTATTGCAGCATGGATTATGCACCTCGTTACTTCGGGCGCACTCAACTTTGGTGTCATCTTTGAGACTATGTTCCCTGGCGCACCACAATTGCAATTGGCGATGTTCCATACCATCTTCAACTGTATCACGGTATGTATTATCTTGCCATTGACGGATTATTTAGTTAAGCTGGTTGTGAAGATTTTGCCTGAGAAGAAGCGTGTGGACGAGGCATTGCAAGAGGGACAACCTCACTTCCACTTTGTGGACGAACAAATGCTCCGTACTCCAGCTATTGCTGTCAACCAAGTGAAATTGGAGATTGAGAACATGGCGGCTATTGCTATCCACAACTTCAACTTGGCGGTGGATATCATTTCTACCGTGAACTTTGATAAGATGGACGAGTTCAATGAGAACGAAAAGCAACTCAACTTCCTCAATCGCAACCTCATTCCGTATATCGTGCAATTGAATACCTTGCCTATTAGCGAGGAGGACCACCGTTATTTGGCTACTGCTATCCGTACTATTGGAGACTTGGAGCGAGTAGGTGACTATGCGGTGAATTTGACCGAATATGCAGAACTACTGAAGAACTTCGATGAGAAGTTTAGCAAGGACCTTCTCTTTGAGGTGGAGCAATTGCGTGAGACAATAGGTTCACTTTATCAAGCTACGATGAAAACGTATATGGATAACGATTTCGATGCGTTGATTGAGGTGAATCGTTACGAAGATCAGGTGGACGAGATGGTGGCTCGTATTGAGAAGATTCACTTACAACGTTTGATGGATGGTGTCTATCCAGCCAGTGTAGGTCAAGTATATCAAGAGTTTGCTTCTGATACTGAGCGTATAGCCGACCACTTCTTGAACGTAGCCAAATCCATCCGCCAACTCCACGTCGGCGAAGCTTGATAGTTGATATGTTCTTGATTCAGAATACATTAGTTAGTTTGGATGTCTTGGAGAAGGACTTTTGTTGCGATTTGGATACATGTCGCGGGTGCTGCTGTATCGAGGGTGATGCAGGCGCACCACTGACCGATGAAGAAGAGGAGAAAATACGCGAGATACTACCTATACTGCTGCCCGATATGACTAAAGAAGCACGTGCTGTAGTAGAAATACAAGGGTTATCGTACCTTGACCCCTCTGGCGAAAAAGTTACTTCAATTGTCAATGATAAGGACTGTGTCTTTGCCCGAACTGACCACAATGGGTGGTGCTACTGCCTGATAGAGAAAGCATACAACGCGGGCAAGATTGATTTCAAGAAACCTATCTCGTGTCATTTATATCCTATACGATTGAACAAAGTGGGTGAGATGATTGGGGTGGAGTACCATCGTTGGGATATTTGCCATTGCGCACGACAATTGGGCAAGAAACTGCATCTGCCTATCTATCAATTTCTGAAAGAACCTCTTATTCGTCGTTTTGGACAAGAGTGGTATGATGAATTATGTCTAACTGCTAAGGAATGGAAGAAACAATGCGCGCAGAAATAATAACAATAGGCGATGAATTGCTGATAGGGCAGGTGGTGGATACCAACTCGGCATGGATGGCAGAGCGACTCAATGAGGCGGGGATTGAACTCTACCAAATCACATCTGTGCACGATGACCGAGCACATATACTGAAGGCATTAGACGAAGCCTTCTCGCGTGCGGATATTGTGCTGACCACAGGAGGATTAGGTCCTACGAAAGATGATATTACTAAGCACGTCATGTGCGAGTATTTTGGCACTACCCTGGTGGAAGATTCGCGTGTGCGTGAGCATATACACGAGTTGTATAAAGAGCGACCTGATGTGCTCAATCGCTTGACTGCTACCCAATGGCTCGTTCCCGAATCGGCTACCATACTGCCTAATCGGGTAGGTAGCGCACCGATTATGGTGTTTGAGAGATGTTTAGGAGTTCAGGAGTTCAGGAGCTTAGGAGAATTCAAAATTCATAATTCAAAATTCCTCATTGCCATGCCTGGTGTTCCGTATGAAATGAAGATTGCCATGATGGAGCAAGTGATGCCGTATTTGCAACTGAAAACTGAAAAGGGAAAACGGAAAGGTGAGATTATTCATCGCACGATGATGTTGTATGGCATAGCGGAATCGACATTGGCACTACAAATAGAAGCATGGGAGAATGCTTTGCCCCAATCAATGCATTTGGCATACTTGCCCAAGGACGGTATCATTCGCTTGCGATTGAGTAGTTATGGCGAGGCAACACAAGAAGAAATAGAGCAGCAAATAGCCAATCTCAAGCCACTGATAGCAGACTATCTGATAGCCACCGAAGATTTGCCTTTAGAGACGCTATTGGGCAATCAACTCAAAGCGCGTCATCAGACCATTGCCACAGCAGAGAGTTGTACAGGTGGACGATTGGCAGCTGCATTGAATGCGCAGTCGGGCGCATCGGCATATTACATGGGTTCGGTGGTGGCATACGATAATCGTATCAAGGAGCAAGTGCTGGGCGTGAAGCATAGTACATTGGGAAAATACGGTGCGGTAAGCGAACAGACTGTGCGTGAGATGGCTGAAGGTGTACGCGCACTAATGAACACGGATTATGCCATAGCTACTTCTGGTATAGCAGGTCCTACTGGCGGAACACCAGAGAAGCCCGTAGGCACAGTATGGATAGCATGGGCTACACCCGATGGTACAGTGGCAGAGCGTTTTCAGTTTGGTGTTGCTCGCGAACGCGAACAAATCACCCAGCGAGCAGTGACTGCGGCGTTGGTGACGGCGTTCCGCCTAATGGGTAATGGACGCCCATAAATGGGCTATAGGACGGCGTTCCGCCTAATGGATAATGGATATGGAATATATACGCGAATTGTTTTTAATACCTTCGGTGACGCAATCTATTGTGTTACTCACGTTGGTGGTATGCCTTGGTCTGTGGGCAGGGGAACATCTGCGTATCAAAAACTTCTCGCTGGGTATCACGTGGATACTGTTTGTTGGTATCCTTTTCTCGTCTTTTGGCATTACGATTGATCCGCAGGTTAGCCATTTTGCCAAGAACTTCGGACTGATACTCTTTGTATATAGTATCGGTTTGCAAGTAGGCCCTTCCTTCTCTCCCTTTGGCAAGAGTGGTTTGCGATTGAATATGTTGGCAGTGGCAATCGTGTTGATAGGTTGTGGTATTACCATCGCTCTGCACTATATCACAGGCATTGAGATGACGACCATGGCGGGTATCATGTCGGGTGCGGTGATGAACACCCCTTCGCTGGGTGCAGTGCAACAGACGGCAGCCGATATGATGGGTGAGGTGTCGCCTGATATAGCGATGGGTTATGCTTTGGCTTATCCGCTCAGTATCGTGGGTTTGATATTGTCGTTTGAGTTGATACGTTTTTGCTGCCGTGTGAACTTGCGTGAAGAAGATGAGAAGTTACGCGAGGAACATGTGTCGGATGATGATCCTATTTGCGTGGATATTCGATTGTCGGTGGCTTCTGCCATTACGTTGAAAGAGTTGCATGAGCTCTGTCCTGTGGATAAGATGCTGGTGAGCCGTGTGACCCGTGCAGATGGGCGCGATGAACTGGTGGATAGTAGTACCGTATTGTATCCCAATGATGTAATTCGTATCGTGAGTGATAAACGTCATGAGAAAGACTTGCAGGTATTGGGTGAGGTGACGCATTACGGTTTTCGTGGTCGTGAACGCTCCGACCACTTGATCTCGCGTCGTGTGGTGGTTACTCGCACAGCGTGCAATGGCAAGCGATTGAGCAGTTTTGACGTTCGTCACCGCTATCATGCTACTATCACACGTATTAATCGTGCGGGTGTGGAGTTGTTGGCAACGCCAGATTTCGTATTGCAACTGGGCGACCGTATCATGGTGGTGGGCGATAAGGATGATGTGCGCCATGTGGCGGAGATGTTTGGTAATGAGCTCAAGCGTTTGGACTTGCCTAACTTGATGCCTATCTTCTTTGGTATCTTCTTGGGTGTTTTGTTGGGCTCTCTGCCAATTGCGATACCAGGCATGAACCAGTCCTTCAAGTTGGGTTTGGCAGGTGGGTCGATGATTGTGGCATTGCTGATTGGTCGTTTTGGTCCGTACTATAGTATGGTGACATTTGCCACGACAAGTGCCAATATGATGTTGCGTCAGGTGGGTTTAACCCTGTTTTTGGCAGCAGTGGGATTGAGCGTAGGCGATGGCTTTGTGAATACCATCATCAATGGTGGATATATGTGGGTAGTATATGGTGTGCTGATTACGGTGATACCGTTGGTAGTGGTGGGATTGATAGCCTATAAAGGAATGCAGATCAACTTCTTTAAGGTGGTGGGTCTGCTGATAGGTGCGATGACTGGTGCTCCAGCCTTAGGCTATGCGGAGAGTCTTTCGTCGCACAACGACCAAGCGTCGGTGGTATATGCTACGGTGTATCCGTTGACGATGTTTCTGCGTGTGATGGTGGGGCAACTATTGGTATTATTCTTCTGCCACTAAACAGTAGTTTATAGCTTATCACTTAAAAGTACTTTTCTTAAGATTCCTTCCCCTTGTACCTTTCCTTTTTTTCTCGGTCTAAAGACCAAGGAGAAACCAAGGACGAACCAACCTACACCCAAAGAACTCTAAAACTAAAAATGTGCGTTTTGTTAAGATTACCCTCTCTTTTACCCCTCTTATACCTTCCCTCATTTTACCGACCGACGAGCGGGAGAAGACCGAGAGAACTCCGTCTCAACTCCCCGCCCACAAAAATGCTGTTTGTTAAGATTGCTCCCTAAAACAGTTGACTAATTTACTAAAAATGTTTCCTTTCTTTGTTTATTAATCCCGAATCGTATTCGGGGTAAATACTAGCCTATAAACTATAATCTTTTAACTTTCTCCTCAAAACATTTGCGTATGTCATAAAAAAACACTACCTTTGCACCCAAAATCACTTTCCAAATAATAAAAAAAATACAATTTGGAAAGCAAACTATCTATAAAAACAGGTATACACACATGAAAATCATTGAACGTAAGAGCTACTTAAAAAGCCTACAAAATGTACGACTTACACCTGACATAAAAGTCGTTACAGGAGTTCGACGCGCAGGCAAATCTGAACTTATCCGTACATATATGGGATGGCTAAAAAAACATGATAAGAAAGCCAATATCATTTTTGTGGATTTTACTTTGCTATCGGCAGAACCTTTGCAAGAATATCATGCTCTGCATGATTACATTGAGCAGAACTATCGCTCAAATAAAAATAATTATGTCTTTATTGATGAGGTGCAGTTCTGCAAGAAATTCGAGTTAGCCATCAACAGTCTACATGCTTCTGGCAAATATGACATCTATATTACTGGCTCGAACGCTTTTCTGCTGGGTTCAGATCTGGCAACCTTGTTTACTGGTCGTGTAATGACTCTTAAAGTCTTTCCGTTTAGTTTTGCCGAATATCGAACCTATTTCGGCGAGCAAGAAATCCAATCTCAGTTCGACCAATATGTGCAAGATGGCGGCTTCTCTGGTGCTTATGTATATTCCACGCAAGCGGAAAAAACAAATTATATACGCGAAGTCTTCCAAACAATCGTAGAGCGTGACATTATTCAGCGGTATAAACTTTCCGATGCATTTCTGTTGAATAAGATTGCCGAGTATCTTATGGGAAATGTTAGTAATACTACTTCCGCAAGGAGTGTTACAGGTGTTTTGCAAACAGAGCAAATGAACACTAATCATGTGACCGTTCGGAATTATATGGATTATTTATGCCGTACATTTTTATTCTATCAGGTTAAACGATATGATATTCAAGGGAAAGAGTATCTGCGTATGATGGATAAGTTTTATCTTGTTGATAGTGGTATTCGTTATGCTATATTGGGAACGCGTAATATGGACTATGGACGGATCTATGAAAATATAGTTGCATTGGAACTATTGCGACGTGGTTATACGATATATGTGGGTAAACTATACCAAAAGGAAGTAGATTTTGTAGCAATGCGTGGCTCAGAGAAGATATATATCCAAGTGAGTGATAATATCAGTTCTCCAGAAACATTTGAAAGAGAGTACACTCCTCTGTTACAAATTAAAGATGTCTATCCAAAATTCATCATTGCTCGTACTCGCGTACCTCAATATGATTACCAAGGAATCCAAATTATTGATCTTGCAGAATGGCTAACTAATAACATAGAGTAAATGGGACTATGAAAACATTGGAATATATTTTTGCAAATGCATTATGCTTTGATCTATTAAACAAGGAAAATTGTGGTGCTAAAATACAAAAATCCACAATAGAAGTAATGATAGAAGGATATAAGAAAAGTAATGAACAAGAACTCCGTCATAATACCCAACTATCGCTTGAACAAAAAGAAAAATACAAACAATTATACGATAACATGGCGGATAGCATTAAAGAATGTTATTTGGAGCATTTGCGAATGCAAGGCAGATTAGTCGAATAAGACATTGACATGAGTGATAAAGAATGACTATACAAAAACATTTCTTATTTTTTACTATAATTATTGATCACCTAAATGGACAGTACAAAACAAAAGTGGTATAATAGATGTATTTCTTGGCTAATCCAAAGTGAGAATATCCGCTATAGCATACGGTTAGTATTTCTTATGTTTGCTATAGCATATTTTTCTATCGAACTTACGGACAAATGGCAACCATCATTCAATAAATACATAGTTGATGCATATTTGAATATTAGCAGTGGTTGGGGTATATCATTAATGATTCTATGCTCAATTATGACAGTGATTGGGATTGTGTATCTAACAGTTCATAAAACACGTATTAGATGGCGTCGAGTATGTCCATTATTATTTGTAGGTACATTCTTATATATTCATTTTAGATTCTATTCGAATTCATATGATTTTCTGCCATTAAACTGGTGCTTCAAATATTTAGATTGGGGAATAATATTAATTGCATTATTAGTTATTGATTTTATCATCATTGAAATATTATCTCATAAATTGATAGAAAGCCAAAATTCATTATATATTTATGATAATGCTATCAATGATTCAAAAGATGATATACTTAACTACAGTTCCAAAGCAAAATCCGCAGCACAAGATATCCTAAAATTTGATATATCAGAGCATTCATGGAGTATTGGTGTCACGGGGAAATGGGGGGCTGGTAAAACGTCATATATTAATTTGATTTTAAAGAACCTACCAACTCATGATTTTGAAATAATAAAATTCTCTCCAAGAAGTTCTAAAGATGTAACGACTATTCAGGAAGATGCACTTAATTTATTGTCGGAGAAGTTGGGAGTATATCATTTAGGATTATCTTCATTATTTAGAGACTATATATATGCCCTACAGCTTATTGATTCAAATGGATGGGTAAACAAGATTTTTTCTCCGCTCCATAATATACAAAACAAAAAAGATATACTGGTAGAGGCACTAAAGCATCTTCCTAAAAAAGTAGTCTTTGTTATTGACGACTTTGATCGTCTCACTAAAAATGAAATAATGGAGATACTAAAGTTATTGGACAATAATGCTAATTTCCCAAATGTTATATACATAACGGCATACGATAAACAGTATGTTAAACAACAATTTGAAGATTATAATCATTATCAAAGCGACTCTTGTTTTGTTGATAAATTCTTCGATGTGGAATGGAATATTCCATTACGCGATTATTATGGTATTTACAATTATATCATATCACAGTTGCGTGCAATTGTTGACACCACACAATTTGGCTACGATATTTCGGAAATTAACACAAAAGGATTCTATTGTAACATCTTTCAGAAATACATTCCCACAATGCGTGATGCAAAGCGGTTAATTAATCTTTTTCAAACTGATTATCAAATGGTCAATGGGGAAGTTGATGTCATAGACTTTTTACTTTTAACCATAATAAAGTATAGATATCGTGATGAGTATACAGCACTCTTTAGGTTAGAATACGTTGAAGACGGTAGTAATCAGACGTTCCAATATAAAAAGGAGGTAACAAATATAGCAAGTAAAGAACTTATTGAACTTCTTTTTAGCGCGAGCGGTGGCAGTAATCGACCACGCCGCATATACCAAAAAGAATCATTTTACAACTATTTTATTGACCACATAAATAATAAAATACGCCTGCCACAACTTTCGGCGTTATTCTCAAAGACTGCCTCTCAAATTGATGCAATTATCAAAGGTTGGTCATCTGATGAGGATGCTATGTCAGAATTATTGGACTATATTAATACAAGATCAAACCGAATAACATCAATTGAAGAGTTATTTAGATACATAGATATAGTTCTTCTAAATAATGGTTACTCTAATTTGAGTTCTTCAAGAGTTCTCGCAAAGCAGATCACTATTAAAACTGGCATTTTAGCTGATTATGGCAATAAGTTCCCTATAACTAAATTTAATCAAGATATTCTTCACAATCATTTAATTGAATATTTTAACAAAGAACGCCTACTTTTAGGAGATATCTCTCTTCTTCGAGATATGTGCTTAGCAACAGAAGAGCAACAAAATGAATTACTCTTATTGACAGAAAGTGAAGTAAAAGAAATAATCATTAACCATTTTAACAAATATGCTGCAGAAACAAATATTTTTGATAAATATGGCATAGATTTATTATATGCATGTATTGATTATGTAAAACCATCAGATCGCCATATTATATTAGATAATTCATGTTGTAAACAAGCAAGGAAACTGATAGAAAAATATCCGGATTATTATTTTAATACTTTTGTTCGATTATTGTACTCTTATAGTTCTCATGCTGATTCTAATGCAATCACTTGTGAACCATTTTGGGAGCAAATTTTTGAATCATCTACAGAACTTAATCAATTGATATTTTCCGAAAGATTAAATAATATCAAATATATAAAACGAGTCCGAAATTTTTGGAGAATTTATTCTGAGAATGATTACAAACCAATTGAATTTATCAATCAAGGTGTTGTGCTAGATATTATAAATAATGACTTTATGGTCCAAATAAGTCAATTGGAAAAACTGAAAACCTATGAATCTCTATTACAAAAAATTATTCTCAATCCAGAGAATAATATGAATTTCGAGATATCTATTCAATATAAAGAAAAGATAAAAGAAATGAAACAAAATATAGAACAAATAAAGTTAAATATAAAACTCAAACATAAATTATTAAGAGATATTGAACACATAACTGGATATATAAAATAAAAATCAATCAAATAGAATTCAGTATTTTTTGTGTATTTAGAAAAAAAATACTACCTTTGCACCGCATTTGTTTCCGAAGCGTCGGAATAACATAAAATAACATATTAAATAATAAGCATATCTATTATTTCGTGTCTGCCGAAACCCTGCCAAGTTTAATGGAATAAGACTTAGAAATAATAATGGATAAGTGTACCTGCTAAGGTGTACTTATGAACTCCATAATAGATGCTCATTTGCGTGAGTTTCTTGGAGTTCGTAAGTGAGGTTCCTGGCAGGGTGCCTTGGCTAGACACGATAAGGAACTCACTTTTCTTGTCGTTAGCGAATTGATAGTATGCATAAACACAAACTATCAATCATGGCAAAAAATGATAATTTGCGCCAAGCTAAGGCTGCCAAAAAAGATGAATTTTACACACAATATGCAGACATTCAAATGGAAGTGAATGCATATTTAGAATATAACCCTGATGTCTTTCGAGGGAAAACGATTCTTTTGCCATGCGATGATCCTGAATGGAGCAACTTTACACGCTTCTTTGCGGAAAACTTCGAGTTATTTGGTTTGAAAAAACTAATCAGCACTTCTTTTGCAGTGGAGAGTAAAAATACCAAGTGGTATGAACCTACTTTATTTGAAACAGAAACACCAAAATTTGATAAAAAGAAAACCCGAACACATGGAAAAATATTTGTATTAGAACGCGATGTCAATCATAGTGGACGTATAGATTTGGATGATTTGCAATGGGAATATCTCGAAGGAGATGGTGATTTTCGAAGCAAAGAAGTAAAAGCATTACGAGATGAAGCAGACATTATTATTACAAACCCTCCATTTTCTTTATTTAGAGAGTTTGTCGCTTGGATTATGGAAGCAAATAAACAATTTCTAATTTTAGGTAATATTAATAATATTTGCTATAAAGAAATATTCCCTTTAATTAAAGAGGACAAGATGTGGTTAGGACCTTCAATCTATAGTGGTGATAGAGAATTTCGAGTTCCTAATGAATATCCATTGGAGGCAGCTGGTTGGCGTATCGATGAAGAAGGTACTCATTATATCAAGGTCAAAGGTGTTCGTTGGTATACAAATTTAGAACATGGAAGAAGACACTTACCTTATAAATCCATGACAATGGCAGATAACATAAAGTATAGCAAACATCAAGAAATCAAAGGAAAAGAATATGTGAAATATGTTAACTATGATGCTTTAGAAATTCCATTTTCAGATGCTATACCTTCTGATTACAATGGTTTGATGGGCGTACCTGTTACATTTATGGATAAATATTGTCCAGAACAATATGAAATAATAGGAATCAGTTTGACTTTGGCAACTACTAAACCTGCAAATCTTCCCAAATCACAACAAGGAGGACCTGCATTTTATCTTCAAAAAGAAGATGGGTATCAAAGATTATACCCAAGAATAGTTATTCGTAAAAAATCATAAAATTATGTACTATGGACACTTCATTACGAACTGATTTAACTGTACGTGACATTTGTGTTGGCTTTACGTACAACGAGTTAGAAGGCAAAGGATTGTTCGGATTGAATGGCAAACTGACTATTCAACCAGAATATCAACGCAATTATATCTATGCTGATGGAAAGAAAGATGTTGCAGTAATAGATTCATTACTTAAAGGATATCCTATAGGTGTTCTATATTTTAACAAAGTAGGAGAAGATCGATACGAGGTATTAGATGGACAGCAACGCATTACTAGTTTCGGTAGATATGTGACTAACAAGTTTGCTGTGCCAGTCAATGGCTTGCCTCGTAACTTCGATGGATTAGCAGAAGATCTGCGCGAGAAAATATTAAATACCCCTCTATTGATTTATATTTGTGAAGGAAAAGAAAGTGAGATACGTGAATGGTTTGAAACAATCAATATTGCAGGTGTTCCATTGAATGACCAAGAGATTTGGAATGCAGTCTTTAGCGGACCTTTTGTTTCCGAAGCCAAGCGAGAATTTTCCAATTCGCAAAATGCCAACATGCAAAAGTGGTCATCATTTATTCGAGGCAAAGTAAATCGCCAAGATTATTTACACACTGCATAATCATGGGTCGCACGCGGAGAAAAGAATATTAAAGAGTATATGTCATTGCATCGAAACGACACAAATATCAATGAATTACGCAATTATTTCACAAGTGTAATTGATTGGATTGATTCCGTGTTTATTCATATTGAGAGCGAAATGCAGGGATTGCCTTGGGGAGAATATTACGAATTATATCATAACATCCCGTACAATCGTGAGGAGGTCGCACAAAAACAGCAGGAGTTATATGCAGATCCTTATGTTAAATCACGTAAGGGAATATTTGAGTATATTTTAGGAGGTTGTCAATTACCTCGACTATTAGAAGTTCGTTGCTTTGATGATGCCACAAAGAAGAGTGTCTATGCTCGCCAAACAGAAGAGGCTCGAACTAATAGTGTAAGTAATTGCCCTCTCTGTGCTATCGGAAAAGACAATAATCGAACGAGAATTTACAAACTCTCTGAAATGGATGCCGACCATGTAACTGCATGGAGCAAAAGCGGCGCAACCGATGTGAGCAACTGCCAAATGCTCTGCCAAACCCACAACCGCGCCAAAGGAAATAAATAATCTTTGCCTACCTTCGGCACAATCTTCGGCACAAAGAAAAAAATAACAAAAAAATCACCCCAGCGGTAGGCGTTGGTAATCAACACCTTCCGCTTGCTTTAAGCGTATTTTTATAGCAAAAGTTACAAATCTTCGGCACAAAACCCCTTCTGTGCCGAAGATTTTTGCAGCATTATTATAGACGCGCGTTATACAGAAAGCCACCGAAAGCCCATAGAAGTCCCACAGATCTCCTATGGTGGTCGCGAAACTTGCAGGAAACGTGTATTCGGTTTATTCGCGAAATGGGATAAAAATATGATTTTCGCCATTTATCTCTTGTAGGTATCACAAAATTATTGTACCTTTGCAGCGAAAAAGTACGAGTTAATGCTCGAATGTTCACAGTCTAAAGTCAAAGAAAATATATGTACGCACTAATCACAGGAGCCAGTTCGGGGTGTGGATTTGAGTACGCCCGAATAATGGCACAGAAAGGATATGACCTTCTCATCGTCAGCAATGAAGAAGCCATACACGACAAAGCACTGCTGCTTCGCCAAGAGTTTGGGGTGGAGGTGGTTTCGTTGGTTCGCAATTTGGGAGTACAAGATGCTGCCAAAGAATTGTATGACTATTGCAAGGCAGCAAACATACCAGTAGAAGTGCTCATCAACAACGCTGGGGTATATCACGACCGTGACTTCTTGGATGACTCAGAGGCTTTTAACCAACTCATCTTTAATCTACACATGCATACGCCCGCTATGCTGATGTACTATTTCGCTCAAGACATGGTCCAACGTGGCAAAGGATATATCCTCAATATGTGTTCCATCACTGCGGATATTGCCGTACAACGTTTGAGCACCTATGGGGCGACCAAAGCCTTCTTGAGCAACTTCACCCGTTCGGTGCATATCGAATTGAAGGAGAAGGGAGTGTATGTGACTAACGTCAGCCCAGGAGCTATCAACACGGGATTATATCATATTCGTCCGTGGCTGACCAAGATGGGATTGGTATTGGGGTATATCGTAGAACCAGACTACTTGGCTCGTCGTGGAGTGAATGCCATGTTCCGTGGGCGTGCTAAGGTGACGGTACCTGCGTTGTGGAATCATCTCTTGCTCTTATTGGTGGCACTGATACCTACCTGTATGCTGCGCCTGATTCGTAAGTTAAGAATCTTCTAAAATCGTAAACAGGTAAGCAGTCAAATGATTTATCGCATCTTCGATGATATGGAGCAGTGTACGGCGGCGGAGGTGGCTCGTCTGCTGCCATTGGTGTCCGACCAACGTCGAGCACAGGCGTTGCGCTATCAGCATGTGTTTGGGCAGTATTGTTGCTTGAAGTCGTATGAGATGCTATGTGAATTGCTGCGTGAGTGGGGTGGGGAAGATAGGTGTCCGATATTCACATACAATGCATATGGTGCGCCTGCGATAGATGGAGGACCGTATTTCTCGATTTCCCATTGCAAAGCGGGGATAGCAGTGGCTGTTGATAGTCAACCAATAGGCATTGATATAGAGGCTGTGCGCCCATTGAAGGAGGGTTTGATGCACAAGACGATGAATGCTTCGGAGCAAGCATCTATCCTATCGTCCGATGCACCAGATTGGGCATTCACCCGCTTGTGGACCAAGAAAGAGGCGGTAGTAAAAATGCAAGCCACAGGTATCATCTCTGACTTGCATGAAGTGCTCAGTGCGGCACCAGACACCCGATTCACATCCTTGGACAATGCCAATCGTCATTATGTGCTGACCATCGCACAGTTGACAGTTGACAGTTGACAGTTGGCAGTTGACAGTTGACAGTTGACAGTTATTCTTCTTCGTAGTATCCTTGCTCAATGCCGTATTGCAATTCGCCATCCATGATGAGTTGCAATTGTTCGCTGGTGAGTGGACGACCGAGTGCTTTGGTTTGCTCGATGAGGTAATGGAGTTGTTCGGTCTCGTCAATCTCTCCTTCGAGGTAGGTCACTTCATCGGTGTTATCCTCCTCTTGGAGTAGCCCTTGTGATACGAGGTAATCGTCCATCAAGTCCAATACCATCAGCACATCTGCTTGGGTTAGACCCTCGCGGTCAGCGGCAGGAATCAGATTCCAGATATACTCCAATTGTTGCTTTTCCTCAGCGTCCATAAGACTGAGTTCGATGTTAGCATTTGCCATAATAATGATTGTTTTTTGTGAAATTGTTTGCAAAGTTACAATTTTTTTGCTACCTTTGCAAATTATTTGACAAAAAAATAGAAAAAGATATGAACAATTTTATTACTCGCACCCTGTCTGCAATCGTCTATGCAGGAGTGGTAGTAGGTGCCATATTGGTTCAGCCAGCATGTTTTGGCGGTCATCCTTTGCTGTTTGGTATGGTGTTTATGCTTGTCAGTACGTTGGCAGTGAGAGAGTTTCATGCATTGGTGGGTTCTGATATCAAGACAATGACCTATGCCATGATATCGAATGCACTATTGTATAGTACGTTGTATTTTCTCTTCTTTGGCGATTTGATTTGGCGTGGTTTGCTGGTGGCATATATCGCCATCATGTTGCTTGCCCTCATTTCCCATCTGTTTCGTCCGCAAGTACAGCCCATTCATTCGTGGGGCAATCTATGTGCAGGACAGCTGATGATTGCTTTGCCTTTTGCCTTGATGAATGGTGTGTTGATGTACAGCAAATGGCTGATGCTGGCCCTGTTTATTGTGATATGGGTAAACGATAGCGGTGCGTACATTGTAGGCAGTTTGATGAGCAAACGCAAAGGAGGTAATCACAAGATGTTTCCGCGTGTGAGCCCTGCCAAGTCGTGGGAAGGATTGATAGGTGGCTTCGTGTTCGACTTGATAGCAGGATATGTGTTCTTCCGTGTGGGATGGATGGGTGATATGACCTTGAGTAATAGTTTGTTCTTTGCTTTGTTCGCAGGTGCTTTTGGTACATTGGGTGATTTGATGGAGAGCCTATTCAAGCGCACTTTGGGCGTCAAAGATTCGGGCAAGTTCATGCCTGGTCATGGTGGTGTGTTGGATCGATTTGATAGCTTGCTGTTGGCAGTGCCTGTGGTGTATTTCTTATTTGTTTATTTGCCAACGATTGTCTAAACAAAAATGCTCTTTTTGATTCGTATATTTAGTCTTTTGCCATTGTCGTTGTTGTATAGGATGGCTGACTACGTGATTTATCCTATGGTGCGTTATGTGGTGCGCTATCGACTGAAGTTGGTGTGGAAGAATATCCGATTGTCTTTTCCTGATAAGTCGGATGCTGAGCGTGAGGCGATAGTGGCTGCTTTTTATCATCATTTTGCCGATATATTGGTGGAGATGATCTATGGTTATCGTGCGAGTGATGCGGAGATGCGCGAGCGGGTGGTATTTGAGAACACGGAGTTGCTTGAGGATTTAGCGCGCCAGAAACATGGTGTGATGGTTTATTTGGGACATATGTGCAACTGGGAGTGGTTGGCAGATTTGAGTAAGCAGTTAGCTGATAAGTCGATCGTGGAGTATAATGTCTATCGCAGGCAGAAGAACAGCCATGCGGATCATGCGATGTTGGTGTTGCGCAGCAAACGTGGTGGCGAGTGCGTGGAGAAGCATGTGCTATTGCGCAGGTTGGTGCAGTTGCGCCATGCGGATCATCCGTATGTGATAGGTTTGATAGCCGACCAGAAGCCATCACCCCGTAATGCGCATATATGGACAAGTTTCTTGCATCAGGATACGGCTTTTTTGGATGGTGGTGAGGTGCTATCTCGTAAGTTTGATTTGGGCGTGGTGTATGCGCATATCAGGTGTCCTGAGCGCGGTCATTATCGTATCTATTTCGAGGTGATTACTGATAGTCCACAGCAGATGGGTGATGGTGAGATTACGTTGGCTTATGCGCGCTTGTTAGAAGCCAATATCCGTGAGCAGCCAGCTCGTTGGCTATGGTCACATAATCGCTGGAAATGGGGTAAAGATGCAAATAGTGGTATGTAAATTTGGTCAATTGTGATTTTTTTTGTACCTTTGCGGGCGGAAAGAAAAGAAAATAATTTTGAAAGAATAAATATATGGCAACAAATCAACAAAACACAGGTGCATTATACAATGCATTGACATCAGGAAGTAAGATCATAGGAACCGTGATAACGGATAGTGATATTCGTATCGATGGTACGATAGAGGGAGATGTGAAATGCTCAGGCAAAATGGTAATCGGTGAGCAGGGTATGGTGAAAGGTACCGTGGAATGTCAGAGCGCCGAGATCATGGGGACATTGGATGGTAAGATAGACGTGAAATATACGTTGGCACTGCGTGCTACCAGTCGTCTGAAAGGCGAGATCACTACCCAGACATTGATGGTAGAGCCCAATGCTATCTTCAATGGTTCGTGTACGATGGGAGGAGAGGAGTAGTGTGTTTAGTGTCTAGTGTTTAGTGTTTAGAGAATTATGAAGATAAAACCATTTCGTGGTATTCGTCCGCCGAGGGCGTTGGCGAAACAAGTGAGTAGTCGTCCGTATGATGTGCTGAACTCGGAAGAGGCACGTGCAGAAGCGGCAGGTAATGAGATGTCGCTATATCATATCATCAAGCCAGAGATTAATTTTCCAGAGGGTACCGATGAACATGATGAGCGTGTATATCAAGCGGCTCGCGAGCAGTTTGATAAGTTTCGTGAGAAAGGTTGGTTGGTGCAAGACGAGCAAGCGCACTACTACGTGTATGCGCAGACGATGGACGGTCGCACGCAGTATGGTTTGGTGGTGGCAGCATGGGTGGAAGACTATATGGAGGGTCGCATCAAGAAGCATGAGCTCACTCGTCGTGACAAGGAAGAAGACCGTATGAAGCATGTGCGTGTGAACAATGCGAACGTGGAGCCCGTGTTCTTTGCATACCCTCATCATGCGGAGTTGGATGGCATAGTAGCACGTGTGGCATCGGGTGAGCCAGAGTATGACTTTGTGTCGGATTTGGATGGTTTTGGTCATACATTTTGGGTGATTCGTGATGAGCAAGATATCGCTCGTATCACGGAGATTGTGTCGGCGATGCCAGCGATGTATATAGCAGATGGTCATCATCGTAGTGCAGCCGCTGCATTGGTGGGACATGAGAAGAAGTTGCAAAATCCAAATCACCGTGGTGATGAGGAGTATAACTACTTTTTGGCAGTATGCTTCCCCGATGATCAGTTGCATATCATGGACTACAACCGTGTGGTGAAGGACTTGAATGGTATGACGGAGGAGCAATTCTTGGAGGCATTGCAAGCCGATTTTGAAGTAGAAGACAAGGGTAGTTCGGTCTATCGTCCAGAGGGTTTGCACGTGTTTGCGCTCTACTTGGGTGGTCATTGGTATAAGCTGACCGCTAAGCCAGGTCGTGCCGATGACAACGACCCGATAGGCGTGTTGGATGTGACTATCTCGTCGAACTTGATATTGGATAAACTGCTTGGCATTAAGGATTTGCGTTCGGACAAGCGCATTGATTTTGTGGGCGGTATTCGTGGTTTGGAAGAGCTGAGCCGTCGTGTGGATAGTGGCGAGATGAAGATGGCATTGGCATTGTATCCTGTGACGATGCAGCAGTTGATAGATATAGCTGATACGGGTAATATCATGCCTCCGAAGACCACATGGTTTGAGCCAAAGTTGCGCAGCGGATTGGTGGTGCATGAGTTGGTGTAATGGGTAAATAATTAAAACAAAAAAGATATGAATAAAATTCAAATTGTAATCAATGTAATTCTGGTGGCCGCAGTGGCTGCATTGTTTGTAATCTGTTTTACTGCTAAGAAAGCTGAGGCTCCAGCAGTTGTAGTTGAGGGTAGTGCAGAAGTGATGCCAATCGCCTATCTGAATGTGGATAGTTTGTTGGTGAATTATACGTTTGCTCAGGAAGCAAGCGAACGCTTGATGAAAAAGCAAGAGGATGCCCGTTTGAAATTGAATACGAAAGCACGTACCTTGCAAAACGAGATGGCTGATTTTCAACGTAAACTGGAGAATAATGCGTTTTTGAGCCGTGAACGTGCAGAGAAGGAGCAACAACGTCTGCTGAAGAAACAACAAGAATTGCAAGAGCTGGAAGCCCAACTGACTGAAGATATCATGCTGGAGAATCAGAAGCTGAATATGCAGTTGGCAGATACCTTGACCAATTTCTTGGAAGCGTATAATGCGGATGGTCGCTATCATGTGATACTGAGCAACAATGCGAAAGATAACGTGTTGATGGCAGCCGAGCAATATGATATCACTGACGAAGTGATTGATGCGCTGAATGCGCGATGCAAGAAGTAGGTGAAAAGGAGATTGATATATCGTCCATATGTGCGCTATATCGTAGCTGATGTAGTGGCATTGTTGGTGAGTGTGTTGGTGGTATTGGCGTGGTTTCCGCTCAATACTACCGTGCCTTTTCAGAAATATAGCGTCTATACCTTGATTTTCTCTGCCATATGGCTTGTGGCAAGCTATGGTTGTCATCGCTATATCCCCGTTAAGTATATGAAGATGGGGACGGATATCTTCCGATTGTTAGTGGCAGCGATATTCACTTTCGGCTGCATGTACGGCTATTCGTGGTGGCGTGCGGGCGACAATTTCTCGATATGGGTGTTGCTGACGATATGGTTGGCGATGTTGGGCGTCTCGGTGGTGTTCTTGATATTGAAGCACGCGTACCGCTATGCGTTGGATGCGGATGAGGCACCGATGGAAGCACCCAAGCGCGCTCCACAGACAGTATTGCGGGCAGCCGAACAGTTGGCAGAGAGCGATAAGAAAGCCTTGCAAGAGAGTATCATGGAGTTTGCTGAGGAGAAAGTATTGCGCTATGTGGAGAAAAATGTGGACCTCTACAGCACCAATACGTTCACATTGCGTTCGGCCGACTTGTACAACATCAAGAAATTGCCTAATTATCGCTTTGATGCGATAGTGAACTTCATGCCGCTGAATCAGATTCGTGGTGTGAACAAACTGTTTACCACGGTGAATGATAAGTTGCCTGACAATGGTATTTGGATATGCTGTTATGAACCTCAGTCGGTGACCAAACGCAATATCCTGAAGCGTTATCCTCCAGTGATTAACTGGATATACTACGTGTTGTTTTTCTGCTACAAGCGCGTGCTGCCGAAACTGTTTATGACTTCGCGTTTGTATTTTGATATTACCGAGGGCAAGGACCGTGTACTCAGTAAGGCAGAAGTGTTGGGCAGGTTGTGCTATTGTGGTTTTGAGATTATCGATGAACGCAAGAAGGGTGATTTAAACTATGTGGTGGCTCGCCGTAAGTTCCGTCCGCAGATAGTGGAACGTCGTTTGTATGGTATCTTTGTGAAATTGAAACGAGTAGGTAAGGATGGAAGGGTTTTCGAAGTGTATAAGTTCCGCACGATGCACCCCTACAGCGAGTTTTTGCAGGCTTATATCTATGACCGCTATTCGCTGCAAGAGGGCGGCAAATTCAACCACGATATCCGTGTGACTACGCTCGGCAGATGGATGCGCAAGTGTTGGGTGGACGAGTTGCCGATGTTGCTCAATTTGATAAAAGGAGACATGAAACTGGTGGGCGTGCGTCCAATATCGAAACAGTATTTCTCGTTGTACAGCAATGAGTTGCAAGAGAAACGCGTGAAACATATGCCTGGACTGTTGCCTCCATTTTATGCGGATATGCCGAAGACACTCGACGAGATAGAGGCATCTGAGATGCGTTACCTGACGATGTGTGAAGAGCGGGGTACATTCGTGACGGATGTGATTTATTTTTGGCGAATATTCTATACGATAGTGTTTAAACGGGCGAGAAGCCATTAGCCTTAAGAGATGAAGCGGATAGTGACGATATTATTTGCGGTGGGATGTGGGCTGTTGATGATGGCGCAGAATATTCCTGTCCCTTTTACGCAGACAAAACTGTATGATTTTTTGGACGAACTGCTGACCGATGGTGTGGTAGTGCGTCAAACGGCAGTGCGTCCGTACACCCGCGCTCAGGTGGCAGCAATGCTGGTGGAAGCAGCGGCAGCCGACTCGCTGCTCAATAGTCGGCAGCAAAAAGATTTGGCATTCTATCTCAATGAGTTTGCTTTGGAACGCGATACGATGGTGAGCAACTATGTGCAATATACCGACCATAGCACGTTCAACCTCTCGTTGGCAGATCCGCAGTTCAGTTATCGCAGCAAGAATTCGATGTTTAAGATGCGTTTGCGTCCTATCTTGGGTGCGAATATCACGGTGAATCGCCATGGCGGATTGTTGCAACGTTGGTGGGGCGCAGAATTGCAAATGGACATCGCTAAGCACTTGAGTATATGGGGTAGTTTGCGCGATAATTCGTGGAATGGCAATTGGCTGAAGACGGCAGATTACCCTGGCAAATACGATAAGATGTACGGTGCGCAAATCCATTATGGTGCTTCTCGACAGCAGCCCGCATTGTTGCCAATGGCAGGTGTGCAATACAAAGAGGCAACATACGGCGGCGACTTCTCGGATTCGAAGGGCGGAATCAACTTATATACGTGGTGGGGAAGCATCGGTATTCAGCGGGAGAATATCCAATGGGGTGATGCTTATCATGCGTCTAATATCCTATCGCAACGTACCCCTGCCGCGCCGATGATTATGCTGCAACTGACACCATGCAAGTGGTTCCAATTTGACTATTTCCATGCATGGCTGGTGTCGAATGTGTTGGATTCTACCTACTACTACGAGGAACAAACGGAAAACGGCATACTGCGAAACTATCGTCCGATGAATAAGTTTATGGCGGCGAATATGTTTACTTTTACGCCTGTGAAGTATGTGTCGTTGTCGTTTGGTAATTCGGTGGTGTACGCAGAGCGCACGATACAGGCAGCATATCTGATACCGATTGCGTTTTACAAGTCGCTTGATCACTTGCTGACCAAGGGAATACGTACTCAAAATCAAAACTCACAAGCTTTTGCTTCGCTGTCGGTACGCCCTGTGGAGCATTTGCATTTGTATGGTTCTTTCTTCTTGGATGAGGTGAAATTTTCTCGTTTCAAACCATCTAATCCAGAGAATAATCCGATATCCTATTTGGTGGGCTTTAATTGGTCGGGTTGGCCTATTCGTGGGTTGAGTTTGAAAGGTGAGTTTATGCGCTCATATATAGCATGTTATACCCATTCAATCGAAGCGTTGGCATGGACGTCAAACTCCTATAATATGGGTCATTATATGGGTGATAATGCGCAGTCGATTTATGCAGAGTTGGCATACCGACCAATCAGAGGCATGCTATTGAAGCTGAGTTACACCAATGATACGAAGTATAATTCCTATGCCTATTTGCGCGATAATATCTCAGAAACCATCGCACAAAAGCCATTCGACCACGCCGTCTTCCGCAATGATGTACTGCGTTTGG
Organism: uncultured Bacteroidales bacterium; assembly: GCA_945921355.1. GTDB lineage: Bacteria > Bacteroidota > Bacteroidia > Bacteroidales > Paludibacteraceae > Colicola. The sequence continues at coordinate 52,242 of CAMEKM010000002.1, read as the reverse complement.
ATGGCATCTATGAAGTGCATCCGAATATGTATTTGACATTGGCTCTGGAGTACAACAATGCGCGAGCATTTGACAATCAAAAGACAGATGCTCTGCCCAGCGAAGATATAGGCGATGCGCAGCATTATCTGGATAAATACATGCCACTATACTATCAAGGCAAGAATTTCACCTTTTCTGCTGCCTTCAGTTTTGGATTTTAATGCATGATTCAAAAGTTGAGATGCGCTGTTGTCATATTAAATTGGAATGGTGAAGCTATGCTTCGTCGGTTTCTGCCATTGGTGTTGGAGCATACTCAGTTGCCCGATGTGGAGATTGTGGTAGCGGATAATGGTTCGACAGACGATTCGCTGAAGTATTTGCGTGAGCAACCAGTACGGCTGATAACGTTGGCTGAGAACTATGGTTTTGCCGAAGGGTATAATCGTGCGATAGAGCAGGTGGATGCCGAGTATGTGGTGTTGCTCAATTCGGATGTGGAGGTGACGCCTCATTGGTTGGAACGTATGTTGGAGTATATGGATGCGCATGCTGAGGTGGCTGCTGCTCAGCCGAAAGTGCTGTCGTGGCACTCCAAGCAGCAATTTGACCAAGGCGAGGTGGCGGCTATTCGTTTCGAACATGCAGGCGCAGCAGGCGGTATGATGGATATGTTGGGTTATCCGTATTGCAGAGGGCGAATGATGTCATACGTGGAAGAAGACCATGGGCAATACGATGAGGTGGCACCTATTTTTTGGGCTACGGGCGCGTGCCTGCTCGTGCGTGCGCGAGTATATAAAGAATTGGGCGGATTGGATGCTAATTTCTTTGCACACCAAGAGGAGATTGACCTCTGTTGGCGGATACATAGGCAGTGTGCAGTTGATACTGAACGGTTGATAGTTAGTCTTCCACAGTCAGTCGTTTATCACGTTGGTGGTGGCACGTTGGGGTATGAGAACCCACGCAAGACGTTTCTGAATTTCCGAAACAACTTGCTGATGCTCCGTAAGAATTTACCAATGTCGCGTCTATGGTGGGTGATGATAGTGCGTTTCTTTATGGATTATTTGGCGGCATTACAGATGTTGGCGACGAGACAACCACAGAATGCCAAAGCGGTTTTTCAAGCGCGTTGGGCGTATCATCAGATGAAGAAGCAATATGCGGTATTGCGCACCAGCGAGAGAATGAACAATAATGGCATTGCCCAACGAAGTATCGTGTGGGATTTTTATGTGAGAAGGAAGAAAAAGTAGCGTTTCTTATAGATGGATTTATTATGAGCATCTGGAAAGGACATATGACATCGAAAACATGGGTAGTGCTATTGTATGCGTGTTGCATGCTATCATGCAATACAACTAAGTTTGTGCCACAAGGGCAACTGCTGCTTAATGACGTCAAAGTCAAAGTGGAAGACAACAAAAATATACCACCTTCCGACCTCATGAAATACGTGCAACAGAAACAAAATACGGAGATTCTGGGATTTTGGAAATTACAACTGGATATCTACAACACCGCCTCGGAAGATACCACCAAATGGACAAGCAAAAATGCACGCAAGATAGGGGAACCACCCGTGATTTTTTCCTCCGAACTGACCGATGCCAGTCAGGCACAATTGCAACGGGCAATGCAAAACAAAGGCTACTTCAACGCGGAGATTGATACCACCATGACGGTGAAACAACGCAAAATCAATTTGGTGTACCACGTGACAGCCAATGAACCCTATATGATAGGGCAATACAATGTGAAGTTGGAACACAACGAATTGGCAGCTATTGCCAATAACCAACGCCGATTGATAACAGGCGGCAGCCAGTTTGATGCCGAAGTGCTGAATCAGGAACGACAGCGAGTGGCGAGTGCCATGCGCCGAAGAGGGTATTTCTATTTTGATCAAGAACTATTGTGCTATGATGCGGATAGTACGAGGGGACGTAAGCAAATAGACGTCACCATGAGACTACAAGACTATTTGCAGCATCAGAGTGAGGAATATAAAGAGAAGGTATTCCGTAAATACCATATTGCGCATGTGCACTTTCATTTAGACTACGACCCTGCCAGAGTGCCCGAGAATGAAAAGATGTTTACATCTTCAGCAGATGGCTATGTGTTCACATGGGTAGGAAAGAAATTGCTTCGGGATAAAGTGTTAGTGAGACATTGCCCCATTGAACCAGGGGCGATGTACAATGAACGGGCTGTGGAGCGGGCTTATACTCGATTTAATCAATTGGCACCTATCAAATACGTGGATATCAGTTTTGAACAGATTTCTGCCAATGAGTTGGATTGCCATATCGTATTATCGCGAGGAAAACTGAATTCTGTATCGGCTGAGATAGAGGGGACATATTCGGCAGGAGATTGGGGAATTGCAGCAGGAGTGGGGTACGTGAGTCGCAACTTGGCTCATGGAGCAGAAGAGTTTTCGGTGGATGGACGAGCGAGCTATGAATGGCGACAAAACGGAGGACGAGCCATAGAAGCCAAAGCAGCTGCCGAACTGAAATGGCCATCATCCGTGGCGGTCAATCTGAACTATAACTTCCAAAATCGCCCCGATGAATATACACGTAGCATCTTTGGAGCAGGGCTACAATATCAAATCAAACAACCACGTATAGGACTGAATCATCAATTCCGATTTGTGGATATCAGTTATGTCTATCTGCCTTGGATAAGCGATGCGTTCCGCGAACAGTTCTTGCAATCGACCAATATATTGAAATACTCCTATGAAAACCACTTTATCGTAGGAATTGGGTATTCTGGTAACTATACGAACTATCAAGCACGAAACCCACATCGCTCCTATTGGAATATCTATTACAATATCGAAACGGCGGGCAACCTGCTTCGTGGACTGGCTAAACCTTGTAAGTTTGCGATTGATTCGGTATCGGGAAACTATATGCTGTTCAATACGCAGTTTTCGCAATTTGCGAAAGCCGATTTGGCGGTGACATACAATCAATTGCTATACCCAGGGCAGCGCTTAGTCTTTCATGCCGATGTGGGAGTGGCGGTGCCTTATGGCAATTCGCAGACGATACCATTTGAGAAACGCTATTTTGCAGGGGGCGCCAATAGCGTGCGTGGTTGGTCTGCTCGTACATTGGGACCTGGAGGATATAAGGGTAATGGCAAGTTGATTGACTTCAACAACCAAGCTGGGGATGTACGCTTGAATTTGAATATGGAGTATCGCGCAAAAGTATGGTCGTTCATTGAATTGGCTGCGTTCTTTGATGCGGGAAATATATGGACAATTTTTGACTACGAAGCACAGCCTAATGGCGTTTTCCGCTTCAGTGAGTTCTATAAGCAGATCGCCTTGGCATATGGCGTGGGACTAAGATTAGACTTCTCCTTCTTTATCTTCCGAGTGGACTTTGGTGTGAAGCTATATGACCCCGCTTTGCGCTACGATGGCTCAGGCAAACAGTGGCGTACTGTACCAAACGGACTGAATTGGGCGGATGATATGGCATTCCATTTTGCTATCGGTTATCCATTCTAATAGAAGAAAATGTTGAAAGCATTTTGCATAGAGGATGTCATAGAAGCAGGCTGCGATGAAGCTGGGCGAGGACCATTGGCTGGAAGTGTGTTCGCAGCAGCGGTGATATTTGACCCTCAACTGTTGGGGAAAGAAGAACATCGCCAATGGCTGGAGATGCTGAATGATAGCAAGCAACTGACTGAGAAAGAGCGATTGACGTTGCGACCATTGATAGAACAATATGCCATGGCGTGGGCAGTGGTGGAAGTGACAGCAGAAGAAATCGACCAAATTAACATACTCAAAGCATCGATATTGGGCATGCAACGAGCATTAGACCGCCTGACAATTAGACCTCAGCATATCATCGTGGATGGCAATAAGTGGAAACCATATATTCCTGAAGGAGAAGTGATGGAGATACCCGCACGTACGGTGGTAAAAGGAGATGGAAAGTACTTGTCAATAGCGGCAGCAAGCGTACTCGCCAAGACTTATCGTGATGAATATATGCTTCGTTTGCATGAGCAATATCCTCAGTATCATTGGGATACCAACATGGGCTATCCCACCAAAGCGCACTACGAGGCTATTCGGAAGTATGGTATTACGCCCTATCATCGCAAGACGTTTAAGTTGTATAAGTAAGATATCTCTTGTTTGTTACTTGTCAATTACGATATAAACACGGCAACGACACGGCAACGACACGGCAACGAGAGAAGGCTATACTAAGAGATTATCAACTTTTAAATATAATAAAACAATGGCAATTTTTGTAAAAAAAGAGGGAGAACCTCGTAAGAAAATGGGTTGCTTAGGCAAGACCCTTATTGGTATCGCAGTTTATTTTGGAATATGCTTCCTATTAGGTTGGATGATGGGCGATATGATGTCCACGCCAAAAACCGTATTGGAGGAAAACACCATTTACCGCATTGACTTGAACGGAACGTTGGTGGAACAAGTGGCAGAAGAGAATCCTTTTGATGCGCTCTTCGCAGAGATGTATGGTCAATCAATGACAACAGTAGGACTAAATGACTTGCTGAGCAATATCGCTCTGGCGAAAGACAACGACAAAGTTTTGGGTATTTATCTAAAAGGTGGTATGCTTTCTGCCGGTCCTGCTTCGGCTAAGGCACTTCGTGATGCACTCCTTGATTTCAAGCAGTCGGGTAAGTTTGTGATTGCGTATTCCGATTCATACACGCAGACCAACTACTATATTGCTTCGGTGGCAGATAAGATGTTCTTCAATCCAGTGGGTTCGTTGGCATGGGACGGCTTGAGCGCACAAAAAGAGTATTATACTCGTTTGTTTGAGAAGATCGGTATTGAGATGCAGATACTGAAGGTCGGCACATTCAAGTCAGCTGTTGAGCCATACTTCCGCACCTCCATGTCAGAGGCTGACCGCAAACAAACCGAGCAATATCTGGGTGGTATCTGGAGTGAGATGAAAATGGCAGTCGGACAAAGTCGCCAAATCGCTACGGAGCAATTGCACGCATATGCCGATGAGTGCATGTCTCTGCAACCACAAGAGAAATACCTCACCTATAACTTTGTGGACTCATTAGTGTATATCCAAGAGATGGATTCTATCTTGCGCACCTATGCAGGTACCAAAGACTATAAGCAACTCTCTAACAGCCAGATGACCAATGTAGAGCGTAGTGAGAATAAGGCGAAGGACAAAGTGGCAGTACTCTATGCAGAAGGTGCGATTTCGGATGAAGGTACAGATGGTATTGTGGAAGGTAAGATATTGAAAACCATCAAGAAGATTTATAAGGACGACGATGTAAAAGCAGTAGTTTTCCGTGTCAATAGTCCTGGTGGTAGTGCAGATGCGAGTGAGCAGATTTGGCATGCGATGAAGATGTTGCAAGACAAGGGTGTTCCTGTTGTCGTTTCTATGGGCGATTATGCTGCATCGGGTGGCTATTATATCTCTTGCAACGCCGATTATATCTATGCCGAGCCAACTACATTGACTGGTTCAATAGGTATCTTCGGTACAGTACCTAATATCAGCAAACTCCGTGAGAAAATAGGTCTGGATATTGATGGTGTATCCACCAACAAACATTCCGCCTTGAACGTCAATGCTATCTATAGAGGCATGAATCCTCAAGAGACTGCTCTTATGCAAAACATGGTAGAGCGTGGTTATGACCTCTTTACTCGTCGTTGTGCTGATGGTCGCGGAATGGCGCAAGATGAGATTAAGCAGATTGGCGAGGGTAGAGTATGGCTTGGCAAAGATGCACTGGAGATTGGTTTAGTGGATAGTCTGGGTAATATCAATGATGCTATTGCAAAAGCAGTGGAATTGGCAGAATTGGGTGAGTATCAATTGGCTACCTATCCAGAGAAGACCGACCCATTTGAGGAACTTATCAAAATGTTTGACCCCACTACACCAGAGGAACGCCTCGTGATCAAGGTACGTGAGTTTGCAGCCAAACCACGTATTATGGCATTGATGCCTGAAGTGACAATACAATAATACGAATTGCTCAGACATTGACCACACTTCAATTCTTGAAATATTGTGCAATACCCATCTCCTGGCTTTATGCGCTGGGAGTGTGGGTGCGCAATGTGTTGTACGATGATCATGTGCTACCGTCATATACCGTCAGTGTACCAACGATTTCGATTGGTAACTTGGCAGTTGGCGGTACAGGAAAAACGCCAATGACGGAATACCTCATTCGGCTATTGGCTCCTAAATATAAGGTGGCTGTACTGTCGCGTGGCTACGGAAGAAAAACGCATGGCTTTCGTCTGGCTAACGCAGAAGATACGGCACAAACCATTGGCGATGAACCAATGCTGATTCATATGCATTTCCCCGATGTTCCAGTGGCAGTATGTGCCGACAGAGTGTTGGGTATCAAGCATTTGCAACAGATTATTCCAGACTTGCAGTGTGTCATATTGGATGATGCTTATCAACACCGTAGATTGAAAGCGGGATTCTATATCTTGCTCACATCATACAATAAACTCTATGTGCATGACCATATGCTACCATGGGGGACTTTGCGTGATTTGCCTGCTGAGAGTGTGCGTGCTAATGCGGTGGTAGTTACCAAATGTCCATCTAAGATGCAAGCCATTGAAAGGCGTATTGTGAGTAATAGTTTGCAATTGGCGTCGTATCAACAGCTGTATTATTCGTCCATTAAATATGTTCCGTTGCAATTATCAGCTACACCGTTGTTGGTGACTGGTATTGCTAATCCCGCTCCGCTACTGGAATATATGCAACAGCAATATCCATGTACGCAATTGCTCGCATTCCCTGATCACCACGCGTTTAACAAGCAAGATATTGCACAAATCATACAACGTGCGAATCAATATGAATGTGTGGTAACCACCGAAAAAGATTATATGCGTATGCTGCAAACACCTTTGGTAGAGGTGTTGGGTGAGAAGTTGCAGGTCATCGCTATTCAAACGGATTTAGGCAATGACCAAGAAGCATTTAATCGCCAAATCCTGCTCTATGTCAGTGAAAATAACCGCAAATAGTCAACTGTAAAATGTCAATTGTCAACTAATCATGCATATTCTCTCTCTCTTAAGGCGTTTTGTTCCGCCATATCGTTGGCAGGTTGTTGCAAACTTATTCTTCAATATCCTATCCACGATATTGTCGCTTTTCTCGTTTGCCACTATCATTCCTGTTTTGCAGATCTTATTCGGTTTGTCTGAGAGTACTATCACTTACACCCCTTTGGCGGAAGCCGCTAATCTAAAGGAGATACTTAACATCTTGAAGGACAACCTATACTACTATCTTCAAACCTTGATTGATACCCAGGGAGCACAAACCGTATTGTTGCTTTTGGGTGGTTGTTTAGTGCTTCTTACTGGATTTAAGTGCCTCACGGCTTGGCTTGCCAATTATTTCATGGTACCCATACGTACAGGCGTGTTGCGCGACTTGCGTGCACAACTCTACAAGAAAGTGGTTAGTCTGCCAATCGGTTTCTTCACTGAAGAGCGCAAGGGCGATGTCATGTCGCGTATGACCAACGATGTCAATGAGGTAGAGGCGAGTATCATGTCCACGCTGGACATGCTATTCAAAGATCCAATCATGATTATAGTCTATCTCATCACGCTATTTACTATCTCGTGGCAACTTACACTGTTTGTATTAGTACTGTTGCCTATTGCAGGATTATTGATTGGTCGTATTGGTCGTTCACTCAAACGAGCTTCTACCAAAGGACAAGAGCAGAATGCAGAGATTCTGACCCAGATAGATGAGACCTTAGGTGGATTGCGTGTGGTAAAAGCATTCAATGCAGAGAGCAAACTGACGGTGCGTTTCTTGCAGCTCATCAATGCCACTCGCGCTACGTTCAACCGAATCAATCGTCGCTACTATCTGGCACACCCCGTATCGGAGTTCTTTGGTACGGCACTCATTGCCATACTGTTATGGTTTGGTGGTACACTCATATTGGGTGACCATTCGTCTATAGATGCGGCCACATTCATTTACTATCTGGTTATTTTCTATTCGATCATCAATCCTGCCAAGGACCTCAGTAAAGCCACTTATGGCATCCGCCGTGGTATGGCGTCGCTGGAGCGAATAGATAAGATACTGAATACTGAGAGTAATATCCGCATTGCGGAAAATCCAAAGCAAATATCAGATTTTCAGTCGGTTATTCGCTATGAGGATGTCTGCTTCTCCTATCAAGCTGATCGCCCCGTACTTCAGCATATAAATTTGGATATCCGCAAGGGGCAAACAATAGCTTTGGTGGGTCAGTCGGGTAGTGGTAAGACTACGATGGCGGACCTGCTACCTCGTTTCTATGATACCACTGCAGGACGTATTACCATTGATGGAGTGGACATCCGAGATGTGAAAACATATGACCTCCGTGCGCTTATGGGTAATGTAAATCAAGAGGCCATTCTTTTCAATGACACCTTTTATAATAATATCACTTTCGGTGTAGAATCGGCCACTATGGAGGAGGTGCGGCAGGCGGCGCGTATTGCCAATGCAGATGACTTTATCATGGCTACGCCTGACCAATATCAAACCACTATTGGCGATCGTGGTTCGCGCCTCAGTGGAGGACAACGCCAGCGCATTTCGATTGCCAGAGCTATTCTCAAAAATCCACCTATCCTCATCTTGGATGAAGCTACCTCAGCTTTGGATACCGAATCCGAGAAACTCGTACAAGAGGCATTGGAAAACCTGATGAAAGACCGTACTACCTTAGTAGTGGCTCACCGCTTGAGTACAATCCGCAATGCCGACTTGATTTGTGTGCTGCATGAGGGACAAATCGTGGAGCGAGGCACGCATGATGAACTGTATGCAATTGACGGTTACTACCGTAAACTCATTGATATGCAGCAAGCTAATTAACTAAAAGAGAGAGAGAAGGCAGCGCCTTCTCTCTCTCTCTTAGTTCTAATTGTTTATTATTTCTCTGTGTTCATATCCAAGCATGTATCTGCTGTAGAATGTGATGTCTTTTTGTAGGTGGCACTAGCATTGTTGTCAACTAATTGTGCAATTTTTACTTCTGCTTGTACAATCTCTACTAAATGCTTTTCTGTACCCCATACATAGACTGTGTTTTCACCCTTTGTACTTGAAAGAGTATACATCCAACAAGCCATTGTAGTGTCATCCAATTTACTTGGATCTACATCCATCACATTTTTTTGGCAACTTGTCAACCCAAGCGCAAATACGCACGCAAGTGCAATAACGATTTTTTTCATTGTTTTGATATGTTAGTGATTAATAAATTATTTACAATGCAAAGTTATACTTTTTTTTCGAACCGACCAAAAAATTCTTAAAAAAAGAATATATTTTCTTAATAAACCGTTATTTTCCGCCTACTAACTTCTTTATTTCACTAAGTTTGTTCAATGCCTCAAGTGGAGTAAGGTTGTTTATATCTAACGTTTTGACTTCATCGCGTATTTGTTCCAATACAGGGTCATCCAATTGGAAGAAGCTCAGCTGCATGCCACTGGGCGCACTCACTTGCGCTTTACCACCACCAATCTTCTCTTGGCTATTGCATCCTGCTTCTTGGTTCCTTGCTCCTTGCTCTAAGTCAGAGAGTATTTGATTCGCTCGTTGGATAATCGAAGATGGCATACCTGCTAATTTCGCCACATGAATACCAAAACTGTGCTCCGAGCCTCCACGCACCAATTTACGCATGAAGATTACTTTACCATTCGCTTCACGCACCGACACATTGTAGTTGCGTATGCGCTGGAAACTCTCCTCCATCTCGTTGAGCTCGTGGTAGTGGGTAGCAAAGAGAGTTTTAGCATGCCCCTTTTGCTCGTGGATATACTCCACAATTGCCCATGCTATAGAGATACCATCGTAGGTACTCGTTCCACGACCCAACTCGTCGAAGAGCACCAGACTGCGCTCGCTGAGGTTGTTCAAGATACTGGCTGCCTCGTTCATCTCTACCATAAAAGTACTCTCACCTAATGAGATATTATCGCTTGCGCCTACGCGCGTGAAGATCTTGTCCACTACACCAATGCTCGCACTTTCCGCAGGCACGAAACTACCCATCTGTGCCATCAGCACAATGAGTGCCGTCTGACGGAGTAGGGCAGACTTACCCGCCATATTCGGACCAGTGATGATGATGATCTGTTGCCCATTGTTGTCGAGTAGCACATCGTTTGGCACATACTCTTCGTCTAGCGGCAATTGCTTTTCGATTACGGGATGGCGACCTTGATGGATATCAATCACCAGACTATCATTGATAGCAGGACACACATACTTATTCTCCACCGCCACACGCGCAAAACCCATTAGGCAATCCAATTGTGCTACCACATTGGCATCCATCTGCATTTGTGGTACGTACTCGGTCAATGCCAACATCAGTTCGGTATAAAGGCGTGTCTCTATAATTTGAACTTGTCCTTCGGCATTGAGGATTTTGTCCTCATATTCTTTGAGTTCTTGTGTGATATAGCGCTCGGCATTGACAAGTGTCTGCTTGCGAATCCATGTTTCTGGCACTTGCTCTTTGTAGGTGTTGCGCACCTCCAAATAATAGCCAAACACATTGTTGTATCCTATCTTTAGCGACTGAATACCCGTAGCCTCTATCTCTTGTTGTTGGATTTGCAAAAGTCGCTCTTTACCGTGCGCTTGTATGTCGCGCAGTTCGTCCAACTCGGTGTTTACGCCACGTGCGATGGTGTTAGGACGACCTTGTACGGCAGGCGGATCAGGAGTAATCTCGCGTTGGATTCTCTCGCACATCTCGCTGCATAGACTGAGTTGTTCGCCGAGCAAGTGCAAGTACGAATTATCAGTCGCATTCTCACAAATTTGCTTGATAGGCGCAATGCACTGTAGTGCCACACTCAGTTGCACCATTTCGCGAGGAGAAATTCTGCCCGTGGATATTTTACCTACGATACGCTCCATATCCATAATACGCTCTAAGTTCTCACGAATAATCTCGCGCTCCTCAGGATGACGGAATAAGTACTCTACTACTGTCTGACGGTTGCGAATCGCACGCACATCCTTCAGCGGGAATGCCAACCAGCGGTGCAATAGTCGTCCACCCATAGGTGTGGTGGTGCGGTCAATAATATCGTAGAGCGTAGTGCTGTTCTCACGCTGTCCGCTTAGTAGCTCCAGGTTGCGAATGGTAAAGCGATCCATCCATACAAACTTATCTTCTTCTATACGGCTAAGATGCTGAATATGACCATTCTGTAAGTGTTGAGTAGCATCGAGATAGTGCAAAATTGCACCTGCTGCTATCACGCCTTCGGGCAATTGCTCCACGCCAAAGCCCTTCAAGTTTTGCACCTGAAACTGTTTGGTCAGTCTATCCATTGCCGCATCGTGGGTCATCATCCAGTCGTCCAACTCAAAAGTGAAGTATTTGCTACCAAAAGCCGCTTCAAACACTTGCTTCTTTCCACGCAAATACAATACCTCCTTAGGCGCAAAGTTCACCAACAGTTTGTCGATATAATCGCTTGTGCCTTGTGCAACGAGGAACTCGCCCGTAGAGATGTCCAAGAACGAAACACCTACTTCTCGTTTCCCGAAATTCACGCAAGCGAGCCATGTATTCTCTTTTTGTTGTAGGGTAGTATCCGAATAACTCACACCGGGCGTAACCAATTCAGTTACACCGCGTTTCACGAGCTTCTTAGTCAGTTTAGGGTCTTCTAATTGGTCACAAATAGCCACGCGTAAGCCTGCGCGAACGAGTTTAGGCAGATAGGTGTCGAGCGCATGGAACGGGAAGCCAGCCATCTCCAATGCTTTGACTTCTTTGCTTGCACCGTTGCTGCGATGGGTGAGCGTGATATTGAGTATCTTGCTCGCGCGCACAGCATCTTCAGCATAGGTCTCGTAGAAGTCGCCACAGCGAAATAGCAATACCGCATCAGGGTATTGGTTCTTTATCTCGCGAAACTGTCGCATCATAGGTGTTTCTGTTGTATCTATCTTTGCCATATTCACTAAATACAGAATTACTTTATTTTCACATCAATCTTCAAGTTGAACATGCGTCCTGTCAGGTAGTTGGGACTTGCCCATTGCATGCCGTCGGCGGCGGTGACCCAGTAGTAGCTATTTACGTTCTTCCAACCAATGAGGTTGAATACATCAAACTGCACCGTCCAACTATCCACATGCTTCGACTGCTTCATCCACTTATCGTGACTTGCAGCGAACGTGCGACTGGCACCGATGTCGATACGTTTATAATCGCTCATATGCCCCAAATAGCGCATTTGCTCGTTACGTGGATAGCCAAAAGGCAAACCTTCGCTCCAGATGAACTTAAGGTGCAGTTTGTATTGGGGCAACTGGGGCAGGTAATCTTGGAAATAGACCGTGAGGTTATAGCGTTGCTCCTGTGGGGTAGGAATCCAACCAAGATTATGCTTATCGTTGATGAATCGCATACGGCTGCGCATGGTGGAGAAACTAATCCAAGAATCGGCACCTGGTGCCAATTCGCCAAAGAGCTTCAAGTCTAAGCCCATGGTATAGCCCTCGCTATCGTTTTTACCCGAATAGCGCACGCGCACGTTGTCCACGGTGTAGCTCTCCATGCGGTCCATATATTTGCCATATGCCTCGGCGGTGAACTTAAACGGACGCCCCCATGCGCGGAAGTAATAGTCAGTACCCAGTACCAATTGATAGGAGCGTTGCGCTTTGAGTTGGTCGTTCAGGTGAATGCGATAAATGCCATTATCATCTTGGATGGTTTGGCGTAACTCCTTGTAGAATGGTGCTTGGTAATATATACCCGTTGCCACGCGGAATGTGAAATCGCGTTTCCACCCTGGCATCCATACCACGCTCACACGAGGGGAAGGAAGAATCTCATTGGTAAAACTCCACCAGTTCAAACGCATACCTGCGGTTAAGAACACTTTGCCTTGCTCCGTACTCCAGCGATAGGTGTTTTGCGCATAGGCTTGCAGGCGACCGTTCAGCATGCTCGTGGTACCTTTCATGGCATAATATAATTCCATCTCCTTGTCTCCATTCGGTAAACTATACCCTAACGAATCGCGCCATTCCCATTCACTAATTTGGTCATTTATCATTTCTACTTGTCCACTAACACCCCAAGTCAAACTATTCTGTTCGTGTTTCCACTCGCCCGTGTGTGCAAGGGTTATCATGCTGGCTTGCAAGGTGTTGCGTGCGTGCTCGTGGAACTCACCTTTACCCAATAGGTTTTGATTACTTTCTGGGGTGGTGATTTCGTTGTTTATATTGCCGCTATTGTTGTTGTCAGCGCCGCTCATGTCTTGTTGGCGAAGCATATATTCACTGCGAATGTCATATGTCTCTTGTTCGTGGGTGTAGAAACCACTTACATCCACACCTATTTTCACCTCTGGGTGTACTTTGCCGTGTGCGCTTAATGCGGCGAAAGCGGTACGGAAAATATCTTTTTCTTGCCCTTCGTAATAAATGGTGTTCACTACTGCGTTTTGCATACCACCAAAACTGGTGACTGATGAGTCAGGGATAAATGCATAACTATTTTGCGAGAAGTTGCCTAAGAGGGTAATGTCCCAATCGCGTTGCTCGCCTACCTTCCATGTCATCTGTGTCTGATAGTCCACGAAGTTGGGTTTGTAGTTGCCTTTGGTGTCCAATGCACCGAGCATGTATTTGGATGTCTTATAGCGAATACCATGCATCTGACTTTGTAAACTATCTCCCCAACCCAAGTAGGCGCTTGCACCTAAGATGCTGATATTTAGGTGCGACTCTAATTGGGTAGGACGCTTGTAGCGGATGTCTAATACCGACGACATCTTATCGCCATACATGGCATCAAAGCCACCTGCGGAGAAGTCCACGCTTTCCACCATGTCGGCATTCACGAAGCTCAGACCCTCTTGTTGTCCGCTGCGGATGAGCAGTGGGCGGTGCACCTCTAATCCGTTGACATATACTGAGTTCTCATCGTAGCTGCCACCACGCACATTGTACTGACTACTCATCTCGTTGTTTTGGCGCACACCTGCAAAGGTGATCAATAGGCTCTCAATGCCACCACCTGTAGCATCGGGCATCAGGCGCGCCACGCCTACGTCTGTGCGCTCCATTGTACCCGTCTGACGTTGGATACCACGCACGGTAATTTCGCTGAGCATCTCCTCATTGGTAGGGAGTACTACATTCACACCTAATACTTTGTTTGTTGTATATAGTTGTTGTCGAATACTCTCATATCCAATCATGGAATACACCATAATGATGGTATCACCCATCTCCACGGTAAGGTCGTAATAGCCGTTTTGATTGGTGGTTGTACCATTGGTAGTGCCTTCTACATAAACGTTTGCCAATTCAATGCCGCGGTTATCCGAATCGAGAACATAACCAAACACGCGCACTTCGGGAGCTTTTGCCCAAGTGACCAACGAAAAAAACAGCAGGCAAAGGATTATGCCTATGGTTCTTGCTATGTGGTTTGATAGATACATGCACAATATCCCAATTAAACGCGCAAAGGTACGGAAAAATTTGCATATACGCAAGTGATGAGCTTATTTTTTTTTAGGTGAAAGGTTAAAGGTTAGAGGTTAAAGGTTAGAGGTGAGAGGTGAAAAGTGAAAGGGGAAAGGTTATTGGACGCCCTAAAGGGCTATCGGTTATCGGACGCCCTAAAGGGCTATCGGACGCGGCATAGCCGCTATAGGTGAAAGGGGAAAACTGAAAGGTGAAAACGGACTTAAAGAAACAGACACCAGCCATTGTGGTGGTGTCTGTTTACTTGTTGTTACGTTGCTCTTTGGGATAGCCCATTGAGCAGATATCGTTCTACTTCACTCTCACGCCGAGAGCATTGATTATTTGGCCATCTGGTCGGATGATATAGAGCATACCCTCATGGAGGATCTTTTGCGCGCCGCTAAACGTGGTGGAGGCGTCTATATCCTCGATGCCGGTCGCGCCGCCTGGATTCACGGTCTTATCAAACAAAGCCGTAACGGTCATGTCAGCGAGGATATTGTCGAACTCGCGATCCCAACCTTTGAAGGTGTAGCCCTCTCGTGTCGGGTCTTCGGGAGCGACAGCCGATTTGCCGTACTCTACCTGTTGCTCGGAGAGGAGCGTGTGGTCCCAGTTCTGGAAGACTACAGTATAGGTGCGGGCAGACTCCTCAAAGACAGCATCGAAAGTCACATCCTCGGTGATGGTAGCCACCTCGGGTGTCCAGCCGGTAAAGGTATAGACTTTTGCTTCGGTGGAAGCTTTGGTCGGTGTACCGTGCGGGTAATAAATGCTACTTGCCGCAAAACCATGAGCAACTTGGATGGTATAAGTAACCTCGCCCTCCACACGGTATGAAACGGTATAAAGTGTCTCGGTGAAAACCGCCTGCACAGTGATGTCTGCTGTGATATGATCCATGTCCACATCATCACCAGTGGTGTAGTCTATCCATTTAACGAAGGTGTAACCCTCGCGTGTGGCGTTCACACCTTGCGCCGCTTCACCATCATTTACTTGCTCAGAACCAAGATCGCTGCCATCCCAGTTCTTATAGGTTACCGTCCATACTTTGGCGTCCTCGCCATAGAGGGCGGTGATGTCCACGTCGGCGGTGATAGTGGTGTAGGGTTTGTCCCAACCTACGAAATGGAAACCACTTACCTCGGGAGCAACAGGAGGCACGGCATTTTCGCCCTCGTTGATGAGCGTTTCTAATAGTAGCGGCGAGCCGTCCTTGCCATAGAAACGAACTTTGTATTGCGGAACCTCAGGCAGGTACTCGAATTGCGCGGTGAAACCGATGATGTTGTCATCTACAGCCGGTACATGCAGGTACGCATCGTCTGCGTAATCGGTGTTCCAAGCCTGCCAGCCGAGGAAGATAGCGTTCTCCTGTGTCGGGTCTTCCGGCATCGTAACCGAACCACCGCAAGGCACTACCTCGCCGTAATAACCGTTCACCTTAATGAAACCTTCTGCCGTGAAATCCAACTGCTTCGGATAGCCATTGCCATAGACGCCATCGAAGACAACCAATTTCTCTGATACGTTCGTGTTAACCGTCTCCAACTCGCCCGGACCGATGATGAACGCATTGCCTTCCTCGTCAATGCCGCTTTCCAGACGGCGATTAGGATAGAGTACACGACCGAAGGAGAGACAACCGCCGTCTGCGTTGTTGAAACTATATAGACGCACGGTGTCGTTATAGCCTGCAGGGATGAAGATGTTCTGCTCGCCCATGTTGAAATCACCTGCGGTGTTCTCCACAAACAGCGCATCCATCTCGGGTGCATTGATGAACAGCGGATAGTAGATATCAATCTCCCAAGGCTCGCTATAAATCGTCTGACCTGCAATAAACATGATGAAACGAACCGCCATCTTACGCTGGAAGGGGTTGATATACGAGTTGTTCGGAGTGTAACATACGTTGATAGTCTGGTCGAAGAACCACTCTTTATTAGGTGTGGTGTAATCCGCTACCTTGATATGACCGTTTTTCTGCCATAGATAGTCTTGTTCGTTATTGCTCCAGAAAGCGGTCTCGTAAGCGATTGTTGCGTTGGTAGCAGCAAAAACATCGGCGGTGAAGGTCAACTTGTCGCCCACCATTGCGCGGGTTAAATTTTGTGTGAAACCTTCTGCAGGATAGACTACATTATCGTGATTCGACATATAAGCATCAAACCAATAGGTGTTACCGATGTCGTATTTAGCGAGCACGGACATGTTCTTGTGTACGTTCGTCAGGTCTTGACTCCAACCGATGAAGGTGTAGGTGCTGTATGTCGGGTTAGCCGGAGCCTCGGAAGTAGCATCTGCGCCGCACTCTACCTCAACGGTCTTAAGCAGCGTGTAGTCTGCATTGAGGAACTTGACGGTGTAGGTAGGAGTAATTTCCTCAACCGTCAAATTAGCTTCCGGCATAACAATCACATAAGCTTCTCCACCTGAGTGTTTTGTGACTTGTACCGGTTTTGAGCAAATATAGTTGTATGCACGGCAATCAGCGGGCATATTGACAAAACGCTTTGTTCCCGGATAAAGATATTCTGTAGTTCCGTTTGGACCGGTATATTTGTATTTGCACCCTACCTCCGAGTAAGCGGTGTCAGATATTCCAGTCTTCACGGTTTTAGCAATCAAGCGCAAATCGAAATTTTTAGACATGTTCTCATTGAGAGAAATGGAAACATTCTGTACGGTACCTGCTTTAGCATCTATAGTAGAGATATTACCGGTTTTGAGGGTTGCCCAATCATCGGCACCTTGTTTGCTATTTCGCTGAATGGAATAGTTGGTGCTACCATACGCATGTACTTTCACTTTAATAGACAATTGAGTATCATCTTCTTCTACGCCATAAGAATTAGTTCCAAAAGAGCAAGTAACAGATGCAAGTGTAACATCTACATAATTCTTCAAATATGCTCCAAATGCATAAGAGTCCTCATACGAACTCCAATTTCCTAAATTATCTTGATACCTTCCTGCTATTACGAAGTGTACTTGTTCCACCTCCTGCTCACGAGCAGCATCCATCAATGCTGTTACATTTATTGTAACTTGTCCTCCATTAGAGTTAAAATAATCGCGAGAACAATTCCCATGCGAAAGAGCTGTTGAGTGGAAATTTATTAATCCATTATTGTTCGAATTATAAATATAACCATAGTCATAACCACCAGTTACATCATAAATTGCTGTTTCCGGAGTTTTGGCATACGCATACACATTGTAATGCCGGTTAAGAGTTTTCTCTGGGTGGAATGTATCGTCAAAAGTAATACTACCACCGTTAAATACAATGTTTTGCATATATACAGTGCCGGGTATTTTATCAACAGGGTCATAAGGTCCCGCCCATGCTGAACTTGTAGCCATAAAGGCTGCAATAATGAATAAGAAGAATTTTTTTCTCATAAACTTTGTTGGCTGTTTTATCCTGTTGCCTCGTCAGTTTGAAAGTTGTTTGTTATGTTCGTTTGTTTAGTAACCATGCAGGGTAATCAGCCCTGCATGGCTGAGAAGCTTATCCCAGCCCCCCGGCCCCCTGAAGGGGGAGAGGCGAGAATGGCGGGTTAATATGTTTGTTTTATAGAAAATAAACCAAGATAAACCCTTTTGAATGCTTTTGAGCTGCGCTCCTTCGATATTTATTGCTAAAAACTCCTCGTGTGCAAGCACCCGGATAGTTTTTAACACTAAATCCCGAACTCTTACGAGCCAAAGCATTCAAAAGCAATAAACCTAAATAAATATTTCTATAGTCATATATTTTATTTTACTTGTGCGCCTTGGGCGTTGAAGATCTTGCCGTCACGCTCGATGAGGAGCTGACCGTTGCGGAGGACTTTATGGGTGACGGGTGACAGGTTACCGGCTGCGGAATCCATGTTTTCGATGGATGTAGCAGGGTTGGTGCCGTAGAACAGTTCGCCTTCGTAAATCAGATATTCGCCCTGGTACAACTGACAAACAATACGGTAATACTCTTGGTCGTCAAGAGACTGGTTGAATTCCACATAGTTGTTAGCCCAAGTGGAAGACGGGTCTTCAATCGTAGCAATCTTGTCCCATTCCAGCGTTGATTTGTTTCGTTGGTAGAGGTTGCAAAGCCGTTTGTAGAGCAGGTCTATCGGTTTATCCCAAATCACTTTGGCGGATGAGGCTTTTCCAACCTGCATATTCTGCAGCGGCAGGACAGCTGCCTCGCCTTCGACCGTCATCAGTTCGCTCTTGAACGCCACCTCGTTGTAATAGTAATCCCTTACACCGGCCGAAAAAGAATACTTGCGTCCAGGGAAAAAGAGCGAGTTCGAGGAGTCAAAGTCAATGTGGTCTTCGATAGCATCTCCTCCTGATCCAAAGATGTAGTTGTCATTCTCGGTATAGACAGCGACCTGGCGATCCTTTGAAGCCGCCAACAGTGTTTCAGTCATGGTCCACCGGCATATTTTGCCGTCCCATACAGGGTTGAGCGCGGGACATTCGATCCATTGTGCATAGAGGGTGATGTCCTGCATGAGCGAGTCTTCATCAAATCTCCAAGGAGTATTACCCTCCGCATCGGTGGACCAATAGAAGATATGGGTATTACCGCTACTTTGGTACTTATACTCGTCTGGGACAGCAGGCAGGGTTATTTTGGATTTCTTGGGAGCCACCGTAGCCTCAGGGTTCGCAAAGAGGGTTTGGGCATTGAAGGTGACCGTGAACATCTCCTCGATGAGCAGTTCGTCCGATATACCCTGCATGACGACATCCGTACCCTGCAAGGCGTCGGCTACCGCGCGGTAGGTTCCCGGCGTGGTGATTGCGTCGAAAGAGATACTTCGGTTCCAACCGTTGGTAGTGGTGCGCGTAGCGAGGTCGGTCCATTCTTCCCCGTTTTTTTTCTGAAGCGTAGCGCGGACGAAGAGATAACCGATATACCCCCACTGAACAGTACCGTTGTTGTCGAGCGTGACATTCGGCACGACCAGGGTGTCTTTGACACCGGGAACGGTATATTCCGGGCTGACGACCTCGGCGCTATATATATCACCGGGGTTAGCATAAGAAGAGACTTTGGCAAAATAGGTTCTGCCTTTGTATAAATCAGACGAGAAATCGTAGCTTGTCCGGACACCTGTGCCGAGCGTAGAGATTTCATCACCGGATTGGGTGAACAATGTCAAGAAAATGCCCTCGTACACACTGTCATTCGTGAGTGCGGGCAGTTCCCATTTCAGGGTGCCATTGTCCCAATGGACATTAATAGGTGCAGGCACAGCCCAAATGGCTGTTGCGTAGCTGACAATCGCAGCCAGAGAAAGTAAAAGTTTACGCATAATTTTTAGTTGTTTAAGAGTGGTTAGTTATGTTAGTTTGTTTAGTAACCATGCAGGGTAATCAGCCCTGCATGGCTGAGAAGCTTATCTTACCTGTGCGCCTTGGGCGTTATAGGTCTTGCCGTCGGGTAGGGCGATGTAGATCTGACCGTTGATCATATATTTGCGGGCATTATCCTGCGGCACAAGAATCTGCTCA
Organism: uncultured Bacteroidales bacterium; assembly: GCA_945921355.1. GTDB lineage: Bacteria > Bacteroidota > Bacteroidia > Bacteroidales > Paludibacteraceae > Colicola. The sequence goes on along the minus strand of CAMEKM010000002.1, from coordinate 32,143 downwards.
ATCCCTTGCGTTATTTCTTTAAAATATGCGATGAACGTTTGTGGCTCTGTAGAAGTAATAACCCTCGGGTTGTCGGTGTTACCGTCAGACCAATGGTCAAAAGCAAATCCGTCATTCGCTTCGGCATAAAGTACCGCCACAGAACTTGCGCAATCGCCGGAGAAAGTAACCGTTACTTTTCCTTTCATTTCATCTTCGCTTATACCTTGGATAGCCACAACTCCGGTAAAATTAGTGAAATGGTCCCACTCTGTGCGATAGGATTCCAATGCGGAGCAAGGAACAGTTACTACCGCTGTTGTCGGAACATAATCAAACGCATCCTTGGCGCTACGGGGCGCGGTGGTAGGATAAGCAATAATAGAAGATATTTTGTCATTATTAGCAAAAGCTTCTTGCCCTATAGAGTCAACTGCTTCACCAATAGAAAGTTTGCTGATAGGGAGTCCAATAAAAGTTTGTCTACCTATGCATTTAACAGAATTAGGGATTTGCAGTTCCCCTATTTTTTTTGTGTACGAACCGCAATACGCAAATGCTCCGTCTGGGATTGTATCTAAATCGCTCAATATGATTCGTTCTGCTTGTACACACCAATAGAAAGCGTCTTTACCTATTTTCTTCACACCCTTGGGTAGATTGATAACCCGCAGATTCACATTTTGTTGGAATGCTTCATCGCCTATAGAGACCAACGTATTGGGAAATACAACCGTTTCCAAAGAATCGGCATGAGAGAAAGCCGCGTCTCCGATTGTTTCAACGCCGTCCAAGAAAATAACCGAGCGCAGGCTGTCACAATTCTGGAATGCTGCGGTTCCTATATTGGCAGCAGTAGTCAGTTCACGAACAGGCGCGCTAAAGAAAGCATAGTCCCCGATTTGCTCGACAGTTTGCGGCATAGTAACGTCAGCAAGGGATTTACATTCATCAAAAGCATTGTCCCCGATGGTTTGTAACTGTTCTCCGAGATAGGCCTTTCCCATTTGCTCGCAGCCATAAAAAGCTGATTCTCCGATTGACTTGAGCGAACGACCGGCGGTAAACTCTGTCAATGCCGCATCATATCTAAACGCCCTCGGACCGACATACTCCGCTCCATCCAAAAGGGTAACGGATGTCAGATTGTGACAATTCTCAAACGCACTCTCTCCAATAGAAGCAGGGGTTGTCAAAGAAGCGATGGCGGTAGCATAAAATGCGTTGTTTCCAATTCGTTTGAGTGAAGAAGGAAGTTCTACTTGGGCTAATTTATAACAACCCTTAAAAGTCTCATCACTTATTTCTTCCACGCCGTCGTGTACTGTCAGCGTCTGTAAGTTATCAAGTGCACCCAAGAACACTTCCGGTTCGAGCACTTTGACTCCGCCACCAAAGGTAATGTTTGTCAGCGGACAATATGCAAAAGCCCGTTCTCCAAGCGAAGTGACGGCATCCGGGATAACAATCTCGTTCATTTTATTTGACGCAAAAGCACCTACTCCGATGGAATTAAGCGTTGAAGGCAATAAAACATCTGCAATATTGTTATCAGCAAATGCAGCACCTCCGATTTCGGTCAAACCTTCATTAAGCGTAAGCGAGGTCATGTTATTTGCCTGAAATGCACTAACTCCTATGTGCTCGACCGAAGCAGGAATATTAACTATCGCGAGTTGATTGCTGTGGAAACTGAAATCTCCGATAGCTTTCAAACTACTGTTAAGCATAATAAGAGAATTTAGTTGACAGTTGTTAAAAGCATAATTGCCAATAGAGTCCACCGACGCAGGAATGTCGATCAAAGTTATCGGTTCATTTTCCAAGATATGCGCACGCAACTTCTTCAAACCGGCAGGCAATGTAATAGATACCACTTGATTACTCATCACACCCAATAAATCCGTTACTGTATAGGTCTTTCCATTTTTACTGACTGTGTTCGGAATAACAATGTTTAAATCTTTGCCTAACGTATAACTAATTACTTGGTATTCTGCCGTCATGTCGTCATTGTAACACCAACAGATAGCATTAAACCCATCATCGTAAATGTAAATAGCTGTTGATAAACGCCCCTCATCGGTTGGACCAGGATAATCAATTCGTTCCGCCTGAACGGAGGTGATAGCCATGATGGCAGCGACGATAGAAAGTAAAATTTTTCTCATAAAATTTGTTGGCTGTTTATCCTGTTGCCTCGTCAGTTTGAAAGTCGTTTGTTATGTTAGTTTGTTTTGATTTTGTTGTTTCAAAAAACATTTATTGGATTACCGTTAAGGCATATTGCACCTTAGAAAGTGCAAGTCTGCTCCTATTTATCCCTCAATAAGTGCTTATTTGTATTAAAATCTCCCTCAATGAGTGATTTTTTTAGCAAATATATTTGCATATATCATAAAAATGCAGTACCTTTGCAGCCAGAAACGTTAAATCTCTTTGTGTATGATAGACAATTCACTGATTGCGTATCAAAACGAGCAACTGCGTAAGACGCCGACTTCTTTTCGCCGTTATATGTACGACCGCATCAAATGGAACGGGCGTATGTTCGGGCTTGTGGGTCCGCGCGGAGTAGGCAAATCGACCATTCTTTTGCAACATCTGGCGCAAAGTCCCGACCGCGAGCGGAGTCTGTATGTCTCTGCCGACTCCATGTATCTCGCAACGCACACGCTTGTAGAGTTGGCAGATACCTTTGTTAAATACGGCGGTGTCCGTTTGTATATCGACGAGGTGCACAAGTACAAGAACTGGTCGCGCGAGTTAAAACAAATCTACGACACTCACGAGACGCTCAAGGTGGTTTTCACCGGATCCTCCATACTGGACATCATAGACGGTGAGGCAGACTTGAGCCGCCGAGCACCGATATACCACATGCAGGGGTTAAGTTTTCGTGAATATCTGGCATTGTTTCACCACATAAATTTGCCTGCTTATTCATTGGAGCAGATATTGGCGCACGAAACGAAAGTCTATAATCAAATGGAACATCCGTTAATGTACTTCAAACAGTACCTGCAAAACGGCTATTACCCTTTTGGTAACGAGCCGGATTTTGCACTTCTTATCGAGCAGATTGTGCGCCAGACCATCGAATCAGATATTGCTCAATACGCGGATTTAAAAGCATCTACTGCACGCAAACTGATACAACTGTTAGGTGTCATCTCGGGTATTGCCCCGATGAAACCCAACGCAGAAAGTTTGTCTCAGGAAGTAGGAGTCAGTAAGAACAACATATCCGACTACCTCGTCTATCTGGAGAAAGCCGGCATGATTGGTCAGCTAAGGGACAACACGGGTGGTTTGCGTGGTCTCGGCAAAGTGGAGAAAGTTTATATTGACAACCCCAGTCTAATGACCGTTCTCGCATATGGCAAGCCGGACACCGGCAACCTGCGTGAGACTTTCTTTTACAACCAGATGCGTGTCAACAATGACGTGCTTTCTTCTCGTGTCTCGGATTTCACAGTTGGTGAGTACACCTTTGAGATCGGCGGAAGAAAGAAAGGCAACAAACAGATAGAAGATGTCCCCAACGGCATTGTCGTAAAGGATGACATCGAATACGGTTTTCTCAATGTGGTGCCTCTTTGGGCGTTCGGTCTAAACTACTGAGTTCGGTAATCCATTATGTCAAAGATCTCTTTAGTAACCATGCAGGGTAATCAGCCCTGCATGGCTGAGAAGCTTATCTCACCTGCGCGCCTTGGGCGTTATAGATCTTGCCATCACGCTCGATGAGGAGCTGACCGTTGCGGAGGAGTTTATTGGCTCTTCCCTTCAGGGAGGAGCCAGAGGTAGATAGCTCAATCACTTCAGTAGCTTTGACTTCACGCGCCGGTCGGACAGCACAGCCCATTTGAACCATGGCATCACTGACTCTTGCAGGAGCATAGGAGGTAAACATCATCGCTTGCGCCATATTAGAATACTCAGATGATGGAGTAGATGTCCAATAATGGCCATTTCCGGCTTTGATGGAGTTGATGTCTGTGCCGAGGCGGTCTCCTGCTGCAGGTAAGAACACAGCACCAGCTGCCTCCATCAGTTCCCAATCTCCCAACGTATATACATTCGTGGTGTAGTCGTTCGGGGTGGGGGTGAAAGTCAGAATCAAAGGGGTAGTCCAGTTGTCAGGAAGTAGTATATATCCCTTTATGTCATTCACCACCGCCAGACCTTTCAGGTTAGCCGCATCGGTACGTTTGTTGAGTAGATAATCCCATTCTTCGGCAGAGAGTGTGTACCATGTCTCGTTATTCCCGTTTACGATGGGGTTTGCCGTCCAATCGGAGAAAGAAGCATACGGCGCAGATTCTTTGGATGTTTCTACAGGATTGTTACCTGTTCCCCATCCGAAGAGGTCGATCCAGCCGGAGTAGTTGGCAGCGATATTTTCATTCTGATAACCTATCATACTATATTGGTTATTTGCGAATGACCATTCGTTAGAGGAGGCTTTGTATTGCAGATTACCTTGCGAGAAGATAACTTGCTTATCAGTGGCAACAGAGAATCGACCTGTCAATGCCTTTGGCGCTACTTGTACTTCCCTAACCATACGAACGGCACTTCCATAACAAAAACTCAAAACCGATGTGCTTGGCAGATTTATTTTGTCTGCATAGAACCTGACCTGAAAACCTCCCAATCCGTCTATGCCGTCAGAGGCCCAATAGCCTCCTCCAATGTTCTGATCCAGTACTGCTCCATAAAATCCGAATAAAGCAGCAGGCAAAAATACTGCGCCCGCAGCTTCCATCAACCGCCATTGGTTGGTCGTATAGGAGTTGTCATTAAAACCTGATTTGGTATCACTGCCGTACCGGTGATTTTCCTCGTCCCAATAGAAAGATGTAGAAGTAGCAGGATAGAATACTGCCCCGCTTGGCAAAATCCATTCGTCAGGAAGCAAAATTAACCCGCTTACAGTACCTATTTTTCCCAGTCCAAACAGATTCTCTGCATTCTCTCTTCCACGGAACAAATATATCCATTCGTCCTTCGTCATGGTTCGCCATTCGTATCCACCTCCGTTCTCAATGCCGCTTAGTCCCCATTCTGTAAAAGGTGCATATAGATCGTTCCTATAAGCAGGGTCATCTCCGGAACCCCATGTAAAAAGATCTATCCATGTATTGAGGGGAATTCTGCCACGGATATTCTCGTTTTCCATACCCAAAAAATCGAATTGGTTCTCAGCAAACTGCCATGTGTTGACAGCAGGGTTGGTGGTCGGGTAGCATTGTAAATTGCCTTGTGAGAAATTAACCTTTGTTTCGGCACTTACAGAAAATACACCCGTTAAAGTCTTTTCCGAAGCAATAGATGGTTTCTCGTGCGGAATATCTTGCACTAAGCGAACAAAAAAGCGTTTTGATTCGTTTTTCGTCTCCAGCACCAATACTCTGCCAGAAGAATAATTATTCTTTACATCAAGATGTAGCATATTGGCACGATGATTGGCTTCATCGCCAGATGTCCAATAGTCGCACCCTGTAGATGCTGTTCCTGCAGCAGGTAAAAAGACAGCACCTGCGGCCTCTAATTTTTGCCATGCAACTTCATCATATACATTGTTCGCCCATTGAGCTTTATCTTCCGTAAACGAAAGACCGTCAGGCAATTTGAAATTATCAGGGAATAATAATGCTCCGTTTACACCACAAACGTATGCCAGGTTGCGTAATTTATCTGCATTTGGCCTTTCTTTTATCATATAGTCCCATTCCGGGCCTGATAGCGAACGCCACAAATCGGGCGCATTACCACCGTTTTCGATGGAATTATACACTCCCCAGTCGTAGTTTCGGCTCTGCCGGATAAGAGATGAGTATCTCATAATGTAAGCCGACGGACCATAACCAAAGGGATTGTATTTGGCGGTCTCTGTCGGGTCGCCGATATGGATGGTGTCAGAAGAGGTGTCCCATGGCTGGAAATGGATGGCACGAGGGTCATTGGCCGTGTTGTCATAACCACTGGTTCCCCAACCAAAATTGTCAATCCAACCATTATAGTTCTCATCAACGAGTAAATTGTTGCATTTATTGCCACCCTCATATACACTTCCGATGGTAGTGTCTCCTACAAAGTCATATTGTCTTTCAGCAAATCGCCACGTTCCTTTAGCTGTAGTTCCATCTACACAAGAATGAGTGCCTTTAGCAGCATTAAATTGCAAATTGCCTTTTGAAAAAACAACTTGGTCACCATATTTATTAATGGTAAACGCACCGTGCAGGGCACCTTCTGTGGCATTTGCCAATCCTGCACAACAGAGAGCTACGAATAAAAGTAAAAATTTTCTCATAATGGTTGTTGTTTTAAGAGTCGTTAGTTATTAATACGGTGCAAAAGTACTGCTTTTTCCCGAAAGAGCATTCATCATTTTCATCCAAAAAATCTACAAAATCGTGCAAAAACGCAATATATAACAAAAAAAACGCGCCCCGAGGACGCGTTTAATGGTAAAATTCCGCTTATTGCTGTTTGTTTTTCTCCCTCCATTTGGCAGGCGAGATGCCGGTGTCGCGCTGGAAGGCGCGTATGAAGGAGTTCGCCTCTTTGTAACCGCATCGGGTAGCGATCTCGTTGACCGGCAACGAGGAAGAAGATAGCAGCTCTTTCGCCTTGTTGATACGAATCGTATTGATAAAGGCCTTCGGCGAGCCCTTGGTGATAGTGAGCATGCGTCTGCGGAAGGTAGAAACCGACATACAGAGGGCGTTCGACATATCTTCCACCGTGAGTTTGTCGGTAGTGAGATTATTATTGATATACTCCACGACTCGCACCAGGAAGATATCTGACTCCGTCGTGCATTCCTTCTCAACAGCCTGTTTCGCTTGTTCCTGCCTGCGCAGCCTCTCTACCTCTATGAGCAGGTTGTTGAAATGCTCGATCTGCAGTTTCTGTCTGCGCCGGTAGAAGATATACTATATCAGCGCCATGAGAACGAAGAAAGTACAGATGACCGAGATGCTGACAATAGTCCGGACGCGCTGTTTCAGGTTGATCTGCTGGAGGATGTCATTCTCCATCTTCGTAGCGAACTGGGACAAGTTGGCATTGGTCTCGTGGTCATAGATAGAGTCACGCAGATGTTCGAACCGGTCGCCGTGCTCGAGCGCCGCTTCTGGGTCGCTCCCCCGGAGCGTCTCGCGCAGGCCCTTGCGCGTGTGCGCTTCATTATATATATCATGCTGCGCCATGAAGATCGGCAGGGCTTTGTTGTAATACTCCGCGCCCTCGGTGTTGCGACCGGTGACATAGAGGAGGTCCCCCATATGGTTATAGGCGATAGCGAGGGAGTGGTAATTGCCCGACGCTTCGATAACAGGAATAGCCTCGGTAAGCTCTTTCTCGGCTTCATCGTAGCATTCGAGGACGATGAGCGCAGCCGCGCGCTGCGTCCGGCGGATAGCCGCTTTGTCCATTCTGCCCAGTTTCTGCTCGATTTTCAGCGCCTCCGTAGCATAATTGAGCGTCTGTTCCGGCATCGCTTTATGCTGGTACACCTCGGACGCCATGCCGTAGATGACCGCTTTGCGGGGCATATTATCCGTATCTTCGATATAATTAATAGCCCTCAGGATATATTTCTCCGCCTCGTTCGGCTGCCTCATGGACATATAGATACCCGCGAGGGTGTTATAGGACGAAGCTATCTTATTGGGGTCCCCGCTCTCGACATCCAGTTTGTTGCAATACTCGGCATATGTGACGGCGTTGTTGAAGTCACCGAGGCGCACATAGACGATACTGAGGAGGGAAGCGCAATCCGCCTCCATCGTCTTGTCGCCGATGGCCTTGCAGAGCGGCAGTGCGCGCAGACCGTAATGCTCGGAGAGCATGAAATCCTGGGCGTCATAGTAATATTCCGCCGCCCAATACCAGACCATGGCAGAGAGAGAGTCATGGGAAGTCTCTCTCCGGAAACTGACAGGTTCGTCCAAAAAACCTTCTTCTTCCAAGCAGGAGAAGAAACGCTCGGCGTTGGAGGCGTCGACCTGTCTGTTAAAAGCAGCCAATGCGGCTTCAGTCTCAGCCGCCTGCGCGACCGTGCAAAGCAAACAAATTGCAATAATGGTAAGGAGGTGTTTCATGTAATTCCAATGTCTTAGCCACAAGGGCACGATTTTTTTCGGTTGCAAAGGTACAACATTTTTTTCATACATGAAACATCATTTTCATTCAAAAATACAAAAAAAATCTACAAAATCGTTCAAAATGCAGTTTTGCACATGTAAAAAATGGTAAAAATCACTAGTGTCCTATAAAAATTAAGAACATTAACGATGAACATGATTAAACGGCAAATTGAACGAATTATGAATTAAGGTAATTTTGAATTATGAATTTTGAATTAGCGAATGAAAAAGCCCCCTCCCAACCTCCCCCTGAAAGGGGAGGAGAGAGGAAGTGAAGGGTGAAAGGAATTAAGAATTAAGAATTTTGAATTATGAATTAACGAATGAAAAAGCCCCCTCCCAACCTCCCCCTGAAAGGGGAGGAGAGAGGAAGTGAAGGGTGAACGAATTTTGAATTAAGAATTATGAATTTTGAATTAAGAATTAAGGTTTAGCGAATTTTGAATTTTGAATTAAAGTTGAAGGTGAGAGGTTAGAGGTTAAAGGTTAAAGGTTAGAGGTGAAAGGTGAGAAGTTAAAGGTTAGAGATTAAAGGTGAAAGGCGTGGATTTTTGTACGAAGTATGAGGTAAACGATGCTTAATGCAATGAGTATCCAAAAAGCAGCGGTACTCCACTTGTGAAACGATGGGATATATTTACGAGGTGGGTGGTCGATGACTTGCGTAATGCTATCGGTGCGAATGATGGTATCATGGATTATTTGCGTGCGCCATCGGTCACGGTATTGTATGCGGTCACGAAAGATGGTATCTCCCGCTACATACTCACGCACGAAGATACTATCATGGATAATGAGCGTATCGTGGGAGTGAGTAGTAGCACTAGCCGTACTGGTAGCACTAGCGGCGGAGGTGGGGTCAAGGCTTTTGCAGGATATAAGAAGGAAGAAAAATAAAAGGGATGAAAGATAACGCATAAACGAGATAATATTTAAGACAATTATTGTCAATTTTGACGTCAATTAGTGTCAATTTTTTTTAACAAAAATACGCTCGTTCCGAGCTATAAAAATAATTAAAAATCGAGGGAAGATTTTGTTTTTGCTCTCGCGTTCGGTAAGCAGGTCGCAAAGACTATCGCTCGCGATATTAGGCGACAGCTTCCTCCGCTCTCCCCACGAAGCCACGAGCTTCGAGGGGGCCCCATTGAGGCAGCTGCGCCGCATTTAGGAGAGCAAACAAAATTATTCTTTGTAGCGGTATTTTATAAAAAGACAATTATTGTCAATTAAGATGTCAATTAGTGTCAATTTTTTTTAACAAAAATACGCTCGTGCCGAGCTATAAAAATATATATAAATCGAAGAACCCATTTTTGTTTTTGCCCATAAGAATGCAGCACACTGCATTAGTGGGCAGAACAAAAATATTATCCTTAGCAATCCTCCGAGAAGCTCGTGGCTTCGAGGATAGAGGAAGAATGGCGATAGAAAGTGTCACGGAGAATAACGGTGTCGTGGGAGTGGGTAGTGGCACTAGCCGTACTGGTAGCACTAGTGGCAATGGTGGTGTCAAGGCTTTTGCAACTCGGAAGGGCAAGGGGTATTATAACCGTACTCAGTACCAGGACGAAAGTCAGTGACTTCGAGGATGATTTCTTCATGGGCGTTTTGGGTATTGAGGATTAAACGGGTCAGTTCCTGCTCCACGTCGGCAGCAGTTCTGCCTTGTGGAGGGTGTAGCGTGTAAGGTGTAGCGTGTAAAGGCATGGGATTGTTGTCAGCGACAACCAAAATACAACCAGTGGAGTGTTCGGGTTTAGAGCCGCGATGGAAGCGGATGCCTAGCCTACCCCCAGCCCCTCCCTGAAGGGAAGGGAGTTTTTCGTCGGAATTAAAGTCCTTCCCTTTAGGGGAGGATTTAGGTGAGGTTGGGACATTGCAGACAAGTGGTAGTAGTCGTTTGAATTTTGGTGATTGGGTGACGGCTACATGGTAGCAGAGAGCGGGGATTTGGTAGCCGACACGCTCAAGGGTGTTGCAGAACCAACGACCATTGATGACGAGGCGACCAGTGATGGCATTGCCTTGCGGCTTATTTCTAATCAATCGTATATACATAATTTTCTTGGGTTTATTTTTAAGACAATGATCGTCAATTTAATTGTCAATTATAGTCAATTCAAGGAGAGTATTTTGTTTTGCTCTAATGAAATGCAGCTGCGCCGCATTTAGGAGAGCAAACAAAATTATTCTTTATATCGGTATTTATAGTCGATGCCGATGAGGGAGCCAGTGAACGTGAGGATCTCACCAAAGGCGATGAGGACGCTATGGTGAATCTCACCCATAGGCGGACAGAGGAAGCCGCATGCAAGCAATGCGCACCCGAAGGTGCACATTGCAGTAGCAAGAACAAGCTGAAGTCGCTTCATAATAGTTGACAGTTGACAGTTGACAGTTGACAATTGACAGTTGACAATTACTTGCCGTTCAAGACTTCGTCTTTGCAGATGTTGAAGACAAATGCATGGATGGTTTTGAACTTCGACTGCTTGATGAACGCCGCTTGGTCGCTTGCCATGAAAGAAGGGTCTGCCAAACGTTCGCGGGTAGCAGCAGCGATTTGCGCAAACTGGGTATTCCATTCGGTAGCGTCGCGCTTCTGGCCTTTTGGTCGCCAGTTGGTGTAGCAAGGCATGTCGATCATACGGTCGTTGCTGGTGGGTGCTTGTCGCATGTTGAATACGCAAGCGTGTGATTTACTGAGCTTTCCGCTCAAGCCCGTGATAGGGGCTGCAAGGGTTACGTGTGCCATTTCGTCGGAATTGGCTTGTCGCAAAGAAATCGCTTGGCGATTTAAGGCGACCGCCATTCCTCCTCTTAACTCGAGCCCACAAAGCACCCCAAAAATCAATGATTTTTCGGGGACCCCGCTTGAGGCTCTCGTTAGTTAGCGGCTGGCGCCGCCGTGGGACGGTTTCCCGCCTGTCAGGGGACTTCGTGGATTTAGAGCGAGGAGGGCCTCCATTCCTGGGAGGGGGTTAAATGTTTAGTGTTTAGAGTTTAGTGTTTAGTGAACGCCCTGCGGGCTACTGTTTAGTGTTTAGTGATTAGCCTCTAAACAGTAGGCGAAGCCGTTCAGTAGGCGCAAAGCGCCGTTCTCTAAACTGAAATTAGGGTTAGGAGTTGGAGATAGGGTCGCCGTTCTCGTCGTACTGGCTTTTGATCTTGTTGACTACATAGCCCAAGAGCGAACCGATACGGTGTTGCTTGAGGTAAGCCGATTCGTATTTGGCACGTTGCTCAGGGTCAGCAATGATGGTACGTGCAGTCTGCGTGATCTTAGCAAAGCGTGATTGTACTTTGAGTTGTGCCTCGGTAGGTTCCACGTCGGAAGGGTTGCAGCGTTTGCCAGTGACGGTTTTGAGGGTTTGTTTGTTGGTACGGAAGTACATGTCGGAGTGTTCGCATACTTTGCCACTCATGGTTTTGACGGTGTCGATAGGACGGATTTTTGCCATAGTTATTTGTGTTCGTTTTACTCACGTTACATGTCGCGTTGCGACGTTGTTAGCTTCGCGTTGTTATGTTCTTTGCCCTTTGGGCGTTAGATGCGTTGCGTTGTAGCGTGAAAGGTTAATAATGTTAGGTGGATTCCAAAATGCGCGCTAATTTCGAAATCGGGTGCAAAGATACAACAAACCCACAGGGGTGCTGTGGGTTAACGTTGGTCATTGTGGGAAAAAGCCCGACAAAATCGGAAAAAGTAGGAAGAAGGGGGGGGGAGGGGATCCTATTTGAAGTTTATGCTTTTATTTAGTTGTAGCTTTACACCACAAAAGACTTTAGTATATCCTTAAGCATATGTACATAATAAAATGGTATGCTTAGCAGACGGAAAGATTTACCATGTGCTGTTTGAACTTCATCGATTTGAAAAGGTTGATTCCACACACGAACAGCAATATTGGTAGATGCCTCATCCATAAAAATTTGCAGCGATTTGAGATGCGAATTATGTCCTGCTTTCACTTCGATTGGAACAATTTGCCCTTGATATACATATACAAAATCCAACTCTGAAGTTGCATTACTTTTATTTCGTACCCAGAAATCACGGTGTGCATCTGCGTCAGTTGTGTTGGACAGTAGTTCCTGCGCTACTATCTGTTCTGCCAATTTTCCACGCCAAGTATCCATAATATTGGTAGAAGACATTACCTCTTGCTGGATATTAGCTGCATAATTGATAAGTCCCATATCCAACCAAAAGAGTTTGGGTTTGCGGCGATTCTCTTGTATGATAGGTAACTGATAGGTCGTGATAGGATAGGTCAACTCTAACAAATAGGTGCGTTCTAACGTTCGCAGTGCTTCCCCCATCTCGCGAGCCTTATAACTGGACTCTGCGAAATTTCCCAAGGTGATTTGTTCTGTGGAATATGTCCATCCCTTCTTGAGCAACAAACGAATCACATTTTTCATAGTGTCATTTTTTGCATATTTCTCTACATCTTCACTATAACTGCGCAGTAGTGAAGAATAGACATCCTTGATACCCACGATATCTGCCTTTTCTGCATAGCGGGCTATGGCTTCAGGCATACCTCCTACAAGGGCAAACTCAGAAAATAATGACATTAGCATATCATGCATCTCAGCATCTACGGCTTTATTCTCCAGTTCCTTTACTAAAAGATGATTGCCCGTTGCCTCTAAAAAATCGCTAAAGGAGCACGGATGCAGGTACATATATTGCACTCGCCCTACAGGAAACGAGATATGCTGATTGAGCAGTGTGAGTAACAAAGAACCTGCAGCAATCACATGAAGCCATGGATAATCTTCGTAAAAATAACGGAGCAATGCGACTGCTTTGGGCGAGTTCTGAATCTCGTCTATAAATAGAAGCGTTTTGCGCTGCGTATCTATCGGCTTTTTGGCTTGTAGAAAGATTAGTTTAATTACACTATCTATATTATTGGATTCAAAGATTGCATGATGTTGAGGACGCTCCAGATTGAGCGAGATAAAAACATCATACTCATTACCAAACTCCTTTACGAGGGTAGATTTTCCCACTTGACGTGCGCCACGTAGTACCAATGGTTTTCGATGCTCGGAAGCTGCCCAAGCATGCAAATCTTGTATTATTTTTCGTTGGAACATAGGTTGTTTTGTTATTTTCGCTGCAAAGGTACTAAAAATCTTTGAATTACGCAAATATTTTATTAAATAATTGTTTCAAAACACAAGTAAAAGTATGTTATTTTTGTTTCAAAACACAAGTAAAATTTGATGATTTCTGTTTCAAAACACAAGTAAAGCCATCACGTGTCTCGTCATCGTTGTAGCCGCTAGTGTTTAGTGTTTAGAGTTTTAGATGTGAGAGGTGAGAGGACGGCTTCGCCTATAGGACGCCGCAAGCGGCTATAGGATATAGGCAGGAGAATACTCGGCGAACTACCGCCGAGCACTTGACAGATAATAGCAGCACATGGATACTCAGCGTGCACGCTGAGAGGTGGAACCATTGTCTCATTCTGTTTAGAGGACGCGGCGGAGGCGCTACTGTTTAGTGTTTAGTGAACGGCGCAGAGCGCCTACAGTTTAGAGTTTAGAGGTTAGAGGTTAGAGGCGAGGGGAAGGGCAGGGGGTTAAGAGGAGGGCGGGATTTTGCCAAATAGGCTGGGGGAGGGGATAATGTGCCAATGAGGCAAGAAGCAAATAAAAAGAAAGTGGTAATTTTGCAGCGCATTCGCAAAGCGAGTTTGAAAGGGTTGAACTGCTGGTGCGAAGCTGATTATTAAACACTTAAAAATAAACGCTTTATGACGAAAAATTTGGAAAATGTAGTACGCAAGAATGTGCTGCAATTGATTAACAAACATGACATCAACAAACAACAAATGGCATTGGAAATGGGAATGGATCCAGGACATCTGAGCCGCGTGATTAGCGGGAAAAGAGGTATCACCCTGCAACATGTGGAGAAGTGGGCAGCGTACTTTGAGATTTCAGCCGCAGAGCTGATGAGTGAACCACATGTGAAAGTGACATGTGGCAATGATATGGTGATACGCATTGACCTGCATGTGCCGCATTATGATGCGTATATACGGCTGAAAAGAATGATACAAGAGGTGTGCTAATTTTGAATTTTGAATTATGAATTAACGAATGAAAAAGCCCCCTCCCAACCTCCCCCTGAAAGGGGAGGAGAGAGGAAGTGAAGGGTGAAAGGAATTAAGAATTAAGAATTTTGAATTAAGAATTATGAATTTTGAATTATGAAGTCGGAATATGAAGAGATTCAAGCCCGTCGTATTACTCCCGATACGACGGTGCCTCAACACGATTTTCTCTTCCGTTGGGGCGACCGTCCGTGCTTCGCCCGCGGCGAGCTCGTAGCCGTCACAGGTAAAGCCAAGTCGGGTAAGACATTCGTCTGCTCGATACTGATGGCACTTGGCGTACGTTCGCCCCTCATGGGACTCTCACGCCTGCACGATGAGATGCTGCGTGTGGTATGGATCGACACCGAGCAGAGCGAAGACTCCACGCACGAGATCCTGTGCCACCGCATCGGTTCGCTGATTGGGCAGGCGATACCCGAAGAGCAATACTATGTGTATAACCTGCGTCGCGACAACTGGCAAGACCGCCTCCATTGGGCGGAGATGTGCATTGTGCAACACAAGCCAGACCTCGTCATCTTTGACGGTATCCGCGACGTGGTAGGCGATATCAACAACTACACCGAAGCCCAGACGGTGCTGGATAAGTTGCTATCACTGGCTTCGTGGTCAAGGGCATGCATCGTGTGCGTGCTGCACCAGAACAAAGCGTTGGAAGACAAGACGTTGCGCGGCGCATTGGGCACAGAGTTGCAAAACAAAAGCTACGAGACCTACGAGTGTCAGAAAGAACAGGATACGCGGTTGTTCACGCTGAAGCAGACCGCTACGCGGAAGTATGATATTGGTGCGAAGTTGGAGTTTACGGTGAATGCCGATGGTTTGCCCATCTTAGAGAAGCCCCCTCTAACTCCCCCTCAAGGGGAGAGAACTGTGGGGAATGAGTATGCGCGACAAATACATGCTGCCACTATTGTACCGAAGGTATTTGGCAGTTTGACCAGCATGCGAGCATACGATTTTAAGCATAAAGCCATGCGCTGTTTTCCAGAAGTGAATTGCGAGACCGCCTACAGGGAGTTGCTGCGACAAGCCTATCAGATGGAGCTGATAGACAAACGCAAGATCAACGACAATGAAACATATTACGACCTGCGCAGCACGAGCGAGAAGGGGCAAAGAGAGGAGATGCCGAGCCTGTTTTGAGCAGGAGCCATGAGTCCCCCTTAGTATCATTCCCCCTATACAGGGGAATGTATACATACTAAGAGGGTAGTCAAACGGCTCCGCTCAAGGGAAGTTTGAAGTTTGAATTAACGAATGAAAAAGCCCCCTCCCAACCTCCCCCTGAAAGGGGAGGAGAGAGGAAGTGAAGGGTGAAAGGAATTAAGAATTATGAATTATGAATTTTGAATTAACGAATGAAAAAGCCCCCTCCCAACCTCCCCCTGAAAGGGGAGGAGAGAGGAAGTGAAGGGTGAAAGGAAAAGGAATTTTGAATTATGAATTAAGAATTTTGAATTTTGAATTAAGAATTTTGAATTTTGAATTAAGAATTTTGAATTATGAGAGCGAAATTGTATGTTCCATTTGAACAGTTAAAGGGTAAAATAGGTGAAGACTATTATGCCCGCGTAGTGTACGGCAAACAGGTGATTCAACGCTGCCCGAGACGATATAAGCCTCCTACACCAGCACAACTGGAAGCAAGAAGACGATTTGCAGAAAAATATGGGAAAGGTAAAGGGAAAGTACTGGATAGTCATTGAATGGTAACGAAGTGGTATCGATGTGGTAACGAGAAAGGAAGCGGGATAAAAGACCGCTTCGCTGTTAGAAAAGCGTAACGGAGAATGGAGCGAAGTAAACCACTACTAATGGAAATCATAATAGAAGAGCACAAGGATGAAAGCATATAGCAAAATAGAACTGGCACGGGCGGCAGGGGTGAGCGGGGAGACTTTTAGGCGATGGCTGAAAAGCGATGAAGCCTATCTGAGAGCCCATCACGTGACCGCGAAAACGAAGATACTACCACCCAAAGTGGTGAAGTATTTGTGTGAGAAGTATGATATAGAAGTGTAGGAGGGAGCAGGGTTACTCTGCGAACTCGTAGCATCCTGCATCGGGATGGGATTTGCGGCGGATACCGAGGCGGTCGGTAGGATAGGAGAGCGACACGATACTATCCGCGATGCCGCGGGCAGGCGAGAGGGTGTCGAGTTGGAAATCGTAGTAGTGGTATTCCTTGTAGAGGTAATAGGTGTTGCGGAAGACGCACGAGTCGGAATCTGAAGCATATACATTGTTGTTGGCATATGCCTCGTGGAGCGAATCCGCGCGGAGGTAGTTGTGCGATATAGTACCTTGGTAATATTCAGGCAAAGGCGTGGCGATGAGCAGGTTGTTGGCTCTGCCGCCAGTGATGATGCAGTTGGTGAAGGAACTGATGGTCTTGGCGGTGTTCTTGCTCAAGTTGTTGACATAGACGGCAGCCACGTCCTCTGGGAGGATATTCTGGTGGATATTGAGATTGGTGTAAGGATAGCCATAGTAGGCAGCGATGGTATTATGGATAAAGTCGTGCTTACCTCCTGCGAGATAAACGCAATAGGAGGCGCAATTGCTAATCTCGCAATTGACGACCTTGGCATCCATGTTCTGTACGACCAGTCCGTAAATGCTATGATTGTGTATGCGGCTATTATATAGATGGAGTTTGGGCAGGAGTAAGCCAGTCGCTTCGGAATAGGCATAGAGCCCGATACTGCCAGAGAGGATATCTACATAATGGAGATTGTGGGTTGGTGGCAGTTGCCCTTTGGTGTGGATGAGGTAGATACCATTCCATTGCCCAGACGCCATGCGATAGGGTACGGAGTCGAAGAGCATGTCGGTGCGGTCGCCACGGAAAATGATGGGGCGGTCGGCCGTGCCCTTGGCATTGAGGCTGCCATAGACATATAGCATCGCTCCCGCGTGCATGTAGATGGTGGTGCCAGCCGCGATCGTGAGATTGCCCGCCACAGCGATGGTGTCGTAGAGTAGGTAAGGGAGGGTGTCGCTGAGCGAGAGGCTTTGGTAGATCTTCAATCCGTTTTCGCCCTGTATCTTCTTGACGTTTTGTCCGTAGGCTTGCAGGTTGATAGACTGTACGTTACCATTGACGCGAAAAGCGATATTATCCTCCACCAATACAGGATTATTCTTTTCAAGCGGATCAATATATACTCGTACAAACAAAAATAGGCTATCTCCCCCGCGTATCGTGATGTTGCGTAATGCTGCTAAGTTGTTTTCACCATCCAGATTGATATGGAAGAATTTACCATTCTGCATCTCTACTTGGTCGATATTTATTGCGTTGGCATTCGGGTTGTAAACCATTACTCGTTTGGTGGATGACCCCATGGTGGTAAAGACCGTGTCAAAAAGCACGGTGTCGTGCGAGAATCGCAATTGCATGGTAGGGTCGTCCGAGAGGATATCTTGCTTACACGATACCAATCCGACAAGCAGTAATACTATGGAAAACCACTTTTTCATTATTCGAAGTTGAAGGCGATGGATAATTCTTGGTGCGTTAGGCGACGGATGGCATTGGTGTAGAAATAATCTTGAGCCGTGAGTTGCCATCCTTCTGCCTCGGTGCGGGATGTAGGCACATGCGCGTCTATGAAACCAATCTTGTACTTGATTTCAGGGCAGAACTTGAACCAGCGGAAATAGAAGTCGCAACCAAATCCAGCGGAGACAAAGGCATCGAATGGTTGGTGAAGAATCACGGCATCTTTCTTGCGGAAGCACTCAAATTGTACGCCTCCACCCACAATGACATAAGGACGATAATTCGCTTCGCGTTCTGCCGACCACTTTAGATACAATGGAATGGAGATAGGTATGGTGAGTACACCAATCTTGTCGCGCAAAGCCTCTGTACTACCTGCAACAGGGGTGGTATAACTTTTGTATTGCAGTGTGCGCTCGCCGAAATGGAGTGCTGGAGTAAAGCGCAGATTCAAATGGCGGCTTAGACGTAAATCGGCGATGAATCCAGCAGCAAAACCCGCTCCTACGACAGAAGAGCGCAGGTGATAGACGTTGCCGTTAGCCTCAGGCAGTTGCAACTGCGTCAAGCTATCGTTCTCCTCTACCAGATAGGACAGCACGTCCAGCTCAAGGAAGAAACCAAAGTGGAGGAGTCGGTCGTCCACGTAGGGGTTGTTCTGAGCATTGGTAGCGATGCTACCTAATGTTAGGATAATAGATAATAGGCAATATATCAGTGAGTGATGTTTCATTTGTGTTGTTTGATAAGCCATTGTACAGCCTCTTGGTATCCGTAGGTGCCGTGTCCGATGATGGTGTGTGCACATACGTCGGTGAGTAGGCTCACGCGCCTGAATGCTTCGCGCTGGGTGATGTCTGAGATATGCACTTCCACTATAGGCACTTGTGAACATGCAATAGCATCGCGTAGCGCCACGCTCGTGTGGGTATAGCCACCAGCGTTGAGTATGATTCCTTTAGCTGCTTCTTGATTCCATTTCAATAGCCCAACCTCTTGTATCCAATCAATCAATTCTCCTTCGTGATTCGATTGGCGATATTCAAAGTACACTTCTGGATATGCGCGTTGGATATCAACTACTATCTGCTCCATGGATTTTGTGCCATAGATGCTCACTTCTCGTCTGCCAAGCAGATTCAAGTTAGGGCCATTGATAATCACGATACGCATAGTAGTAGATGGATTATCTTGCGCTGTTGACAGCTAATAGGAATTCATCGTTATCCTCGGTGCGCTCCATGTATGTCTTGAGTTTCTCCATTGCTTCGACGCTATTCATGTCGGTGAGTTGCTTACGAATGACCCACATACGGTTGAGCACATCTGCTGGCAATAGCAAGTCGTCGCGACGAGTAGAAGAAGCAGGAATGTCCACCGCTGGGAAGATACGTTTGTTGCTGAGTTTGCGATCCAATTGAAGCTCCATGTTACCCGTACCTTTGAATTCCTCGAAGATGACATCGTCCATCTTGCTACCAGTTTCAGTCAGTGCCGTAGCGATGATGGTCAGACTACCGCCATTCTCGATATTGCGTGCCGCACCAAAGAAGCGTTTTGGTTTGTGCAGGGCTTGCGCCTCCACACCACCAGAGAGTACCTTGCCGCTGGCAGGAGCGACCGTATTATAAGCGCGCGCGAGACGCGTGATACTATCTAATAAGATAACTACGTCATGGCCGCACTCCACCAATCGTTTGGCTTTCTCATGCACGATATTAGCCACTTTGACATGGTTCTCAGCCGGTTCATCAAAGGTAGAAGCAATCACTTCGGCTTTGACCGAACGAGCCATATCGGTCACCTCTTCAGGGCGCTCATCAATGAGCAGTACGATCATATATACCTCTGGATGGTTGGCAGCAATGGCATTGGCTATTTCCTTGAGCAGCACGGTCTTACCTGTTTTGGGTTGTGCTACAATCAATCCACGTTGTCCCTTGCCGATAGGAGCAAAAAGGTCGATAATGCGTACCGACAACGCATCGCTCTTGTTGCCTTTGCAGAGTTTGAATTTCTCATCTGGAAAGAGTGGAGTGAGGTTTTCAAAGGCAATACGCTCTTTGGCTTGAGCAGGAGAAATGCCATTCACCCGAAGCACCTCTTTCATAGGGAAATATTTGTCTGTTTCTTTTGGAGGACGAATCGTACATTCTACCGTGTCACCTGTCTTGAGACTATATTGTCGTATTTGTTGTTGCGATACATAGATATCGTCTGGCGAAGATATATAATTGTAGTCAGCACTGCGCAAGAATCCATAGCCGTCGGGGGCACATTCCAGCGTACCTGTAGCAACGATGGTATTACCAAAGGCTTCTACACCTTTTTCCAATAGGTCATTTTCTGGTTTAACCTGATTGTTAGGCTGAATAGGAGTAAGGTCTTCGCCATTAGCAATCTGCTCCTCACGTTTGGCGATTTGCTTGGTAATCTGTTCTATACGAGCGTTTATGCGTGCCTTTTTTTCCTCTGGTGTTTCTTGTTTGGGGGTGTTGGTGGTCGCTTTTTCTGGAATGGTAGTTTCCGCATTTTGAGCCGTTTCTACAACGGTTGGTTCCGAAACGGAAGTCTCTGCTTGCTCACTTTTCTTAGGGCGACCTTTTTTCTTTTTGGGCTTTTCTGCTGGTGCTTCAGCAGCAGTTGGTACAGTAGCATTGTCTTTATCTTCTGCTATAGGCGCTGCCTTGTTGCCTTTTTTCTTTGTAGGAACCTCTTGTTCTACAGCAGGCTCTTGTGGTTTGGTGGGCATTGGTTGTTCAGCAGGCGTATCAAATATAGTGGTTTGAGCAGATATCGCTGGTTTAGGAGCAGGTTGCTTAGCTTGCTCTTCCTTGATTTGCCCGAGCGTTTCTTCCTTGCTGCCTACAGTGGCTAATACGCGATTGCTCTTGAGATTGTCGGTATTCACCTTAGTAGGTGTGGCTTGAATACGAGCACGTTTGTTGCGCTTCTTCTCTTCTACCTTAGCTTGTTTCGCTTCTTCACGCGCTTGCACTTCTGCCCCGCGTTGATCCGCCTGAGCATCTAAAATGTCATAAATAATTGATTGCAGCGAAGCACCTCGGCGTATTTTTAAGCCGAAAGTTCCTGCAATTTCAGTCAACTGTTCGAGCGTCATACGCCCGAGTTTCTGCATATCGTATTGCATAAAAAATGTGTAATAAAAATTTCTTGAGTTTGGGAAAATCTTTGTTAATCCCACAAAGACGGTGCAAAGGTAGTGAAAATAAATGAATTGTGCAAACTTTTATAGCACAATTTCTTCAAAAGTGTTGATTTTTTCTTTTTTGTATGGTCCATAGACCTTGATATAATTGTCGGTAAAGCCCGACATTTGGTCGCCTTCTTTTTTCGATTCCCATAATACGACAGCTTTCTTGCCAGCATGCTTGGCATAGAATGTGGCCGTTTTTTCTTCTGATACGGTATGTAATATCTTGCTTCTGCGTTGGCGTTCCGCTTTCGGCACGACATAGAGGTCCATCTCTAACATGCGTGTATTAGCACGTTCGGAGTAGGTGAATACGTGTAACTGACTCACATCTAATCCTCGGATAAATGCTAAATAATCTTCCCAACAAGCCTCTGTCTCGCCGCGCACGCCGACCATGCAATCGACACCAATAAAAGCATGGGGCATCACCTTGCGTATATGCTGTACGCGCTCGGTAAATAGTTCGCGGGTGTATCGGCGTTTCATGATTTGAAGCACTTCGTTGCTACCAGATTGCAACGGAATATGGAAATGCGGCGCAAAGTGCTTGGAGTTGGCTACAAAGTCAATAATCTCGTCGGTTAGCAGGTTAGGCTCGCACGATGAGATACGTACTCGATAGTTGCCAGATAAGGTGTCAATGGC
Organism: uncultured Bacteroidales bacterium; assembly: GCA_945921355.1. GTDB lineage: Bacteria > Bacteroidota > Bacteroidia > Bacteroidales > Paludibacteraceae > Colicola. The sequence continues at coordinate 10,492 of CAMEKM010000002.1, read as the reverse complement.
TTTGAGCAAATCAATGAAGGTTTCACCCGTACTTCTTCCGAAGTCGCCAATGTTTACACCAGTCAAAATCAACTCTTTAGCACCTTGCTCAATGGCTGTTTGTGCATCTTTCAGTATGGCTTCAATCTTTGGGTTACGTGATTTACCACGAGCATAGGGAATGGTGCAATAGGTGCAGAAATAATTGCATCCGTCTTGCACTTTGATAAAGCAACGTGTACGGTCGTCTGCGGAATGTACTCCGTGAAAATCATCTACTTCGCGGATCGCTGCCACGCGGATTTTGTTCTTCGTATGTCTTTCTTGAGGAGCAGTTAGGCAGGCGTGTTTTTCTATCTCTTCGATGAGTTGTGGAATGTCGTATTTCTCGTTTTGCCCTAAGACATAATCCACTCCTTCTATGCTTGCAATCTGCTGGGGTTGCAACTGCGCATAGCAGCCAGTCACAACGATAATGGCATTTGGGTATTTGCGATGCAATTGGTTGATGGCTTGACGATCTTTGTGGTCTGCCGCATCGGTGACAGAGCACGTATTGACCACACAAATATCAGGAACATCGTTTTGTGAAGCTCGCTCATGACCTCGCAACAACAATTCTTTGCCGAGAGCGCTACTCTCGGCAAAGTTTAATTTACATCCTAATGTTACAAATCTTACCTTCACTGCATACTGTACCTCATATTCACAGAGGTAGAAGTGATTTATTCTCCCTCCGAGAACTCATCTTTGCCTACGCCACAAAGTGGGCAAACAAAATCTGCAGGTACATCTTCCCATGCTGTTCCTGGCGCGATTCCTGCTTCCTCTACTCCGATAGCTGGGTCGTATTCCCAACCGCATACATCACAAATATACTTCTTCATTGTTTTTATGTTTTAATTATTAGTATTTAGTTATCACCCTGTTTACTACAAAAATCATGCCATCGATTGCCGTGCGCGCAATTCTGTAGATGAAATATCAAAATACGGTGCTTTATCCATAAATATTATATGCTGATGGTTGATATTTGCTATCTCTTGCCTCAGCTTTGTTCCTCTTCGTGGATAAACGAAGATACGATAATTATCCAAAATATAGCGATATTCCCGCCATTTATCAAAGATATCCAGGTTATCTTCCCCGATGATGAGTGTAAATTCGTGTTCAGGGTATGCTGCTTGTAATGCTCGCAATGTGTTGGCTGTATAGGTAGGGCGGGGTAAGTGAAACTCAAAATCCGACACCACAATTCTTTGTTCTATCGACTGATTATCTAATCGCTTAATGGCCTCTTTCGCCTCTTTCAATCGTTCCTGCTCATCGGCTAATATGTTCTTGTTTTTCAACGGGTTGTTAGGCGAAACCATCATCCACACCTCATCCAAATCGGTGTGCTCAATCACCCATTTTACCAAGCCGATATGTCCAAAATGTATCGGGTTAAATGATCCTCCATAGATGCCAATTCGCATAATACAAACTAAAACTCTATTTCTTAATTAACTCATCAAGTGCTTTTTTTGCTGTTGCCAGATCATCGTTGATAATGATGTGATCAAAATGTGGTGCATCTGCCATCTCAATTTCGGCTTTAGCAAGGCGTTTTTGTATCATTTCTTCACTTGTATCGCCACGACCATGCAAACGACGAGATAATTCTTCCACCGAAGGTGGAGCAATAAAAATAGCCAATGCGTCATCACCAAAAATGCGCTTCAAATTGATACCACCTTTTACATCAATATCAAATACAATGGTACGTCCTTTTGATTGAATACGTTCGATTTCTGTTTTCAATGTGCCATAATACAATCCCTCATACACTTGTTCATATTCAACAAAATCGTTATTGCTAATATGCTGTTCAAATTCTTCTCTGGAAATAAAATAATACTCTCTACCATGTTGTTCTTGTCCGCGTGGGGCGCGTGTGGTAGCTGAGATGGATAATTCATATTGCCCAGGATAGGTGTCTAACAAATGTTTGACCATTGTGGATTTGCCCGATCCGCTGGGCGCACAAAGAATGATAATGTTTGCCATTGATAAGTGTGTATTTAATTGGTGATGAAACTATCTTTTAGCTGGTTCAATGCTTTGCCCGTATAGCTATCAGCGCATTGCATAATATCCTCTGGAGTACCTTCTGCTACGATATATCCGCCTAAATCGCCGCCCTCTTTTCCGAGGTCGATGATATGGTCTGCTGCTAAAATAACGGATGGATTGTGCTCAATAATCAGTACTGTATGTCCTCTGTTAATCAATGCATTAAGTGCTTTCAATAGAGTGGTTACATCATGGTGGTGCAAACCTGTGGTAGGCTCATCAAAGATAAAGAGCGTAGGACTGGCGTTCTCTTGTGCTAAGAACGATGCCAACTTCACACGTTGACTCTCACCACCTGACAACGTACTGCCTGCTTGACCTAATTTTACATAACCGATACCCACGTCTTGCAATGGACGTAAACGATTGACAATCTTCTTGCAAGCCGAATCTTCAGAGAAGAATTCAATGGCTTGATTGACGGTCATGTCCAGAATATCATAAATGCTCTTTTCGCGGTATAAGACGTCCAATATATCTTGTTTGAAACGCTTGCCATGGCAGTGTTCGCACTCCAACGTGATATCTGCCATAAACTGCATTTCAATGGTCACTTTTCCTTCACCTTGGCATGCTTCGCAGCGTCCGCCTGGCGTGTTGAATGAGAAGTGTGCAGGAGTGAATCCCATTTGCTTACTAAGCTGTTGATCTGCATATAGTTTGCGAATTTCGTCATATGCTTTGAGATAGGTCACTGGATTGGAACGCGAAGACTTGGTCAATGGGTTTTGATCCACAAATTCCACATTTTGAATCAAATGCATACTTCCGCGCAGACTACCAAAATCTCCCGTACGCTCAGCGATACCGCCGTAGTACTTTTTGAGAGCAGGATACAGCACTTTGCTTATTAGCGACGATTTACCACTACCACTAACGCCCGTGACCACTGTCATTACATTCAGCGGGAAACGGACATTGATATTCTTGAGGTTGTTTTCGGTAGCCCCAATCACCTCAATGTAGTTGTTCCAAGTTCGACGGAAAGGCGGAATGGAGTAGGTGAATTTCTCTATTTTGGGTGCGCCTGCATACACCACTTCACCGCCATGACGCCCTGCTTTTGGACCAATCTCTATGGTGTAATCCGCTGCTTTTTGTATCTCATCATCGTGCTCCACAACCACAATCGTATTGCCCAAATCGCGCAATTGTTTCAGTACATGAATCAGGCGCTGCGTATCGCGCGGGTGCAGACCGATACTGGGCTCGTCCAATACGTAGAGCGATCCTACAAGGCTGCTACCCAATGATTTAGCCAAGTTGATACGCTGTCCCTCACCGCCCGATAATGTGCTTGACATTCGACTGAGTGTCAGGTATCCCAAGCCCACATCTTGCATAAACTGAAGTCTCGAACGAATCTCCAGAACCAAAGGATTAAATGCCTCTGGAAGTTGCCAACTGTCAACTATCAACTGTAAACTGTCAATCGGTATTTGACAAAGTTGTGTGATGGACTTGCCATTGATTAGCACATACTCTGCTTCTTTGCGTAGACGTTTGCCAAGACAGTCTGGGCATATCGCTTTGCCGCGATAACGGCTGAGCATCACACGGTATTGAATCTTGGCATATTGTTTGCTTTCTAATTCATGGAAGAAATCGTTCAATCCATGAAAATACTCGTTACCTGTCCATAGCAGTTGCTTCTGCTCATTCGTGAGTTCGTAATAAGGTGTATGAATAGGGAAGTCAAACTTGTCGGCTGCATATACGAGCGCATCATTCCACAGACTCATCTTTTCGCCTCGCCAACAAGCGATTGCACCTTCATAAATGGTCTTTGATTTATCTGGTACCACGAGGTCGGGATCAATACCTATGACATTACCAAATCCGCCACACGTAGGACACGCGCCAAGTGGGTTGTTAAAGTCAAATAAATGCTCTGTTGGCTCTATAAATGTAATCCCATCTGCTTCAAATCGTTGGGAGAATACTGCGATGGTATTTTCTGTCGCATTAGGAGGTGTAATAATCAGTTGGCACTCGCCTTTACCCTCAAAGAATGCCGTCTGTACCGAGTCTGCAAAACGATTTAGCGTGGATTGCTCATCATCGGTTACTATGCGATCAACGAGCAGAAAAACGCCATTTTTTCCTACGGTACTGTTTGCGCTGATGCGCACGATATCTCCTGTGCCATCTTCGTTAATGCGATATAGGCGCGAGAAACCTTGTTGTTGCCATATATCCAGTTGCTCCGCTACGTTCTCTGCTATGATAGGGGAGAGTAATAGCACTTTGCTTCCAATGGCTTGATGGCGCAAGCACTCCACCACATCGTGCACGCTATGGCGCTTTACTTCCATACCACTTATCGGAGAGATTGTCTTTCCTGCGCGTGCGAATAGCGACTTCAGATATTCATAAATCTCTGTGATAGTGCCTACTGTACTGCGTGGATTGCGGTTTGTCACTTTCTGCTCGATGGCTATTGCAGGTGGTATGCCTTCTATAAAATCTACATCGGGTTTTTGCATACGCCCAAGAAACTGGCGCGCATACGAACTCAGGCTTTCCACATAACGCCTTTGACCTTCGGCAAACAATGTGTCGAAGGCCAAAGAAGACTTGCCGCTACCGCTCACTCCCGAGATTACCACCAACTTGTTGCGGGGGATATCTACGGTAATGTTTTTCAGGTTATGCGTGCGTGCCCCGTGAATATGAATTACATCTTCATTCAACTGTCAACTGTTAACTGTCAATTGTCAATTATCAACTGTCAATTGTCAACTGTCAAATATTTTGTTGCCAAACTATCCACCAGTTGTCTTAATTCGGGATTGTACAAATTACGATATTCTTCGCTTAATTCTGGAATACGAATATATTGTCCAGGACGTATATACGTAGGATCTTTAATCAAATCTCGATTTGCTTCGTAGATAAATACCCACAAATCTTTTTGTGCATAGTATTTGTATGCAATCCATGCCAAACGACTATCTTGACCCACACGCTCAATGCCAATAAAGTTGACATATTCGCGAGGCTGATCCGCCAACGCAACCTCCTGAACTTCTGAACCTTCCTGAACTTCTGAACCTTCCTGAACGTCCTCCACTCCCATTACTTGCTGGCAATCTTGTACACATTGCCACCATTGCGTGATCGTCTCACGGAAGTAGAATCCTGTTCCTATAATTCCCAATAATATTACTGCAACAATCGCCCAGCATACCCATTTGTGGCATTTGCAAGTAGATTTGTTTACGGGTTCCTTTGGTGCTGGTTCTACTGATCTTTCCTCCACTTCATCCTTTGAAACCTCTGAAACTTCTTTCACTTTTTGAACTTCCAAACCTTCATCTAATGGTTTGGATACTGCCTGTCCCAATTCTGCCAATATATCTACAATTTCATCGGCTTGTTCACCCAATTTCTTGAGTGGATCGTTATTCAATTCCGATAGGACTGCTCCCGTTTGTGGTTGCTCAAGGCGTTTTTCTACGCTTTCTTTGAGCAGCGATTCTGCGCTGAAAGTCAGTTTATTATATCCTTCAATTGTAAACGTTTCTCCAGTGGCGATATTTACACTTTTACGTGGAGCAACTGCTTTGAGTGAGAAACTGCCTAATCCTTTGACTTTTACTTGTTTGTCAACTCTCAGTCCCTCGATCACACCATCCAATAGGGCATTGAGAAACAGTCCTGCCTCTTGTTCGGAAATATGGGCATATTCTGCCACTGCCTTGCGCAGTTCGAGCCATGTGAGTTTTTCGTTTGCCATATCTTATGCGTTTTTCAGTTGTTCTTTGATGGTGTTACTTGCTTTGAATGTCAATTGCATCTTCTCTGGTACAGTCGTACGTTCCTTCGTTTTGGGATGTACTACAGTACGCGCAGCTTTGCGTTGCATCTCTAATGTACCAAAATTGTGCAACTGTACACTCTTTCCTGCAAGTAATTCTTTTTGCAACACAGCCACGGTGGCATCCAACAGCTCTTCTGTACGTGTCTTGGTCATAGAGGTGGCTGTGGCAATGTGTTGAATAAGGTCTTTTGTTTTCATAATGTTGCGTAGAGGTCAAAATCCTCTGATTTTATGATAGTTACAGTATAAAATTCTCCCATTTTTAATGTTGGGTATCCAGTATCCTCCCTTCCCTTAGCGGGGTCCCCGATGACGCTTGCGTCATGGGGTGCTTTAAGGGAGGGGGTGGGGGTAGGCTTCTCCTTCTCTATCAGCACCTCGCAATCCACTTCTGGCGAATCGTATTGTGTGCGTCCTACGTAATATCCCTCTTCTTCTCTATCAATCACCACACGTTGTTGTGTGCCCACCATTTGGCTCAACAATGCTGCGGAAATTTCCTGTTGTATAGCCATCAGTGTCTCCACGCGACGCTCTTTTTCTTCTTGCGGAATGTCATCTTTATAATGTTGAGCCGCATATGTTCCTTCTTCTTCGCTGTATGCAAATGCCCCCATGCGTTCAAACTTCATCTCTTTTACCCACTCGCATAGTTCCTTGAAATCCTCCTCCGTCTCGCCAGGATGTCCTACCAATAGTGTAGTACGAATACATATCCCTGGCACTTCTTTTCGAATACGAGCAATGACAGCATCTTGCTCCGCGCGAGTGATATGGCGATGCATTTTCTGGAGCATATTGTCCGAACAATGCTGCAAGGCAATATCCATATATTTGCACACGTTCTTGTGTTTTGCCATCACGGGCAGCAAATCGTATGGAAAATCAGTGGGGTAGGTATAATGTAGTCTTATCCACTCTACGCCCTCTATTTGTGCCATCTCATCCACCAGCTGTGCCAATCTATGTTCGCCGTAAAGGTCTAACCCATAGCTGGATAAGTCTTGCGCAATCACATTGAACTCTCTCACACCTTGCTCTACCAACCATCGCACCTCCTCCAATATATCCTCCATTTTTCGCGATGTGAATCGCCCTGTAATCAACGGTATTGCGCAATAAGAACAATATCGATTACATCCCTCTGCAATCTTCAAATACGCATAATGTTTTGGGGTTGTCAGCGTCCGCTCATAATCCTTGCCAAACTCCCTTCCCTTTAGGGAGGGGTTGGGAGTAGGCTTCAACTCCTCGCCAAACTCCCTTCCCTTTAGGGAGGGGTTGGGGGTAGGCTTCAACTCCTCCACAATCCCCATATAATCAAACTTCCCAAACCACTTATCCACTTCTGGAATCTCCGCGGGCAGTTCTTCTCTGTAACGTTGTGACAGACACCCCATCACGTATAACTTACGCAGTTTACCTTTGTTTTTTCGTTCTGCGAATTGTAGTATAATATCAATACTTTCCTCTTTCGCATCGCCAATGAATCCGCAAGTGTTGATGATGGCTATCTCACCTTTGGGCTCAGCCGAATCATGCACACAACGATACCCTGCCAATTCCAATTGGCGCATCAATCGTTCGGCATCCACCAGATTCTTCGAACAACCCAACGTGATTATATCTATCTCTCCTTTTCGCAACTCTTAATTCAAAATTCTTAATTCAAAATTAATTCCCCAGTTCGCTATGAAATTTGATTCTCACCAGTCGCACATTGATTTCATCGTAATCGTCTTCGCCCAGTGTTTCCATGGCTTGACGGATATTATCATTTTCAGCGTGGCGGAAATAGTCATATATATCAAACTCTTCATCCGGATCCACCACTTCTTCGATAAAGTACTTGATATTCAGTTTGGTACCTGAATAAACGATGGCTTCAATCTCTTCCAGCATCTCTTCCATGGACATGCCCAAACGCTCCGCCAAATCATCCAATGCTACACGGCGATCTATCGCTTGAATAATCGCAATTTTCCTTGCTGAGTTCTTTGCTACGGTTCGCACGCGCAAGTCCTCTGGACGAATCACATCGTTCTCCTCTACATACTCTTTTATCACGCGAATAAACTCATCACCATAGCGTTTTGCTTTGCCCACGCCTACACCAGGAATATTCTGCAATTCTTCTACAGTAATCGGATAGGTGGTGGCCATCGCTTCCAAACTACCATCTTGGAATATCACGAATGGAGGTACGTTCATACGTTTGCTCAACTTCTTGCGCAAGTCTTTTAGTATGGAGAATAGCACATCATCGGCAGCTGCACACGTAGCTACGCTGGCTGACAAATCGCCGTCGTCCTCATCGTTTTTCACCTCAATCGGCACCTCAAACATCGTTGGGCGTTTCATGAATTTTTTACCTGCTGAAGTCAATTTCAAATCGCCATACGATTCGATATCTTTCTTGATATATCCACTCACCATCGCTTGGCGAATGATGGCATGCAAGTTGGCTTCATTTTCGTCCTCTGCACAGCCAAAATTCTCCAATTCATTATGTTTGTATGCCAACACACCTGCCGACTCTTTACCGCGCATAATGTCCACAATATGTTCCGCACGGAACTTCTCATTCAATTGGTGAATAGTCTCCAATATCAAACCGAGCAACTCCGTCGCATCCACCATCTTGTACGTCTTACGGCAGTTATCGCAGCTGCCACAGTCGTCATTTTTATACTCCTCACCAAAATAATGCAATAGCAATTTTCTGCGACAAATCGAACTCTCTGCATACGACTGAGTCTCAAACAGCAACTGATTACTAATCTCTTGCTCCGACACGGGCTTGCCTTGTTGGAACTTGCGCAAACGTTCAATATCTTTTGGAGAATAGAAGCAGATACATTGACCCTCACCGCCATCGCGACCCGCACGACCAGTCTCTTGATAATATCCTTCCAATGATTTTGGAATGTCATAATGCACCACAAAACGCACGTCTGGCTTATCAATACCCATACCAAAGGCGATCGTAGCCACAATCACTTGCACTTTCTCCATCAAGAATGCATCTTGATTGGCACTTCGCGTTGCTGCATCCATTCCCGCGTGATAGGCTAAGGCAGGGATATTGTTCACGCGCAATGTCTCAGCCAGTTCTTCTACGGTCTTTCGGCTCAAACAATACACGATACCTGATTTCCCATTCATGCTGCGGATATAACGTACCAAATCCTTATCCACATCATCTGTCTTCTCCCTTACTTCGTAGTATAGGTTAGGGCGGTTGAACGATGATTTAAACACCGTTGCATCCATCATGTCCAAGTTTTTTTGAATGTCGCTTTGCACTTTCGGAGTTGCTGTTGCAGTCAAGGCGATGATGGGTGCCTTGCCTATGCGCTCCACAATCGGATGAATCCTGCGATACTCTGGACGGAAATCGTGTCCCCATTCTGATATACAATGTGCTTCATCCACGGCATAGAACGAGATTTTTACATCTTTCAAAAAGTCCACATTCTCATCTTTATTCAGCGATTCTGGGGCTACATATAGCAACTTTGTTTTACCGCTCAACACATCTGCCTTCACCGCGTGAATCTCAGGGCGTGATAGCGATGAGTTCAGGAAATGTGCCACACCGTCCTCCTCCGAATAGTTACGCATGGCGTCCACTTGATTCTTCATCAGCGCGATGAGGGGAGAAATCACGATGGCTACACCGTCCATCAATAGCGATGGCAATTGATAGCAAAGACTCTTACCGCCTCCTGTAGGCATCAATACAAAGGTGTCTTTACCATCCATTACGTTGTTAATGATGGCTTCTTGATTTCCTTTAAACGAGTCAAATCCGAAATGATGTTGTAATGCTTCAATCAGTTGTTCATGTCGTGTCATAGAACGAATTGTCGTATATTTATAATGATTACTTTTTCCTGCTCAATCAATTAAGGCTATTCCCTTTTATACCTAAATGATTCCCTTATGGATGGGTAGGCTTGATTTGTACCCAATTCAACTGCAAAATTACAACAAATATTTTATATATACAAATCTTTTTACAAAAAAAGCTACTTTTTTTAAAACATATTTCATAACTTATTGATAATCATAATTCCCTATTTACCTGTCACCTGTCAACTGCCAACTGTCAACTGCCACCTGTCAACTGCCACCTGTCAACTGCCAACTGTTAACTCTCAACTGTTAACTCTCAACTGTCACCTGTCAACTGTTAACTGTCAATTGTTTTGCCTGTCAATACCGACAGTCACCCGACGGTGAGCCGACGGTCAACCGACTGTCACTAATACCTTCACCGAAGGATTGCCGACACTCCATCGGGTCGCTTTCTCTGCTTTTATCACACTTCATTGTTGCTATTCGAAAACGTTTGCGCTGATATTTTGATTTTTTTTCTTTTGTGCTCTTGCGTATGTGAAAAATAATGTGTAACTTTGCAGCCGATTTTGAAAATATCAGTCATGACAGAAAAACGCAACTTGTCTTTTGGACAGCTTTTTAACCTCAGTTTTGGATTCTTTGGTGTCCAAATTGCATATGCACTTCAAAGTGCTAATATCTCTCGTATTTTCGCCACACTTGGCGCTGATC
>CAMEKM010000001.1 GCA_945921355.1 uncultured Bacteroidales bacterium | reverse complement strand
CTATAAGTATCAGACATTTACAGAGGTTTCAGCCTAATATTTGACCTATACGCCTAAATAATGGAGAAAGGAAATGATTTATTTTCAATACAGGATAACCGATCAGTAAATCCATTTCCTTGTCTTTGTTGCCTCGCAAGAACGCACCTATCTCAGGTTTCTTTAATGCATAGTCGTTTATCCAAGGCAGAGTTATGAAGGATTTTTCGTCTTTCATAGAAGCTCGGAATGTAGTATTGCTTTCTAAGGCTATACAACTAATGTAATATTTGCAGAGTCCTTTTAAGGTCATAACTTCTATTCCTACAGATCCTATTGAGTGATAACTCAGTAATTGACCGCAAAGGTAGTGAATTATTTTGAATTGAGCAAGAAAAATCGCTTTTTGGGGCGTTTTTTGTTTAAAAACAGATAAGTCAACAGTTTCAGGAAATGAGTCAACCTTTTTAGGAGGGCAGTCCACTTTTTTAGGAAAAAAGTCAACCTTTTTAGAGGGCTATATTCCAATACTTCATACAATTGGCGGTAGTGCCTACCCTATACAGCACAACGGGCATAATAACAACAAAAAAGCACCTACATGAGTAAGTGCTTTTTTGTAGAGATATACATTTAGCAGGATTATACCACGCCGCTGAAGCCCATGAATGCCATAGCCAAGAGGCCGGCGGTCAAAAGGGCGATAGGTGTACCTTGCATAGCTTTTGGCACTTTAGCTAATGCCAATTGCTCGCGCATACCTGCGAACAATACCAATGCCAACGCAAAACCAATAGCCGTTGCGATAGCAAACAACATACCTGTCAATAGACCTGGCTCTGCGCCCATAGGCAACTTATATGTGCCGCTGGCTACCATGATTGCCACACCAAGCAGACAGCAGTTGGTCGTAATCAATGGCAAGAAGACACCCAATGCTTGGTACAAGGATGGAGAAATCTTCTTCAAGATAATCTCAATCATCTGCACCAAAGCTGCAATCACCAAGATAAACAAGATGGTCTGCAAGAAGCCCAAGCCCCATGCGTTCAATAGTTGTTGCAAAAGGTACGTTACCAAGGTTGCCAAGGTCATGACAAACAATACGGCAGCACCCATACCCAGCGCAGTATTGATTTTCTTACTTACGCCCAAAAATGGACAGATACCCAAGAACTGGCTCAATACGATATTATTCACGAATATCGCAGAGATAAATATCAAGAAATATACCATAATTCTTTTTGAATTTAGATCGTTTCACTATAGATCGTTCGCTTTGCTCACTGTAGATCGCTCGTTTCACTCGCTGTAGTTCACTTCGCTGCGCTCGTTGTAGTCTGTCAACTACAGCCACTACGTGGCGAACTACAAGGGCTTCAGCCCGAACTACCATCTACAGGCGCATCGCGCCGATCTGTTTTTACTTCTTCAGCAGTTTTTGTACTAATGCCATCAAGTAGCCCAATACGATGAAGGCACCTGGTGCCAATACGAAGATGAGCATACCATAAGTCTCGCTGTAGAGGTTCAGTCCGAAGACACAACCTGTACCCAGCAACTCACGCACGGCACCAATCAATGTCAATGCCAGCGTAAAACCAAGACCCATACCCAGACCGTCCAAAGCAGACAAGCCAACATTGTTCTTCGCTGCAAATGCCTCTGCACGACCAAGTACGATACAGTTCACTACAATCAGCGGAATGAACAATCCAAGTACTTCATAAATAGCAGGCAGATAGGCTTGCATCAAGAGTTGCACCATCGTCACGAAAGTAGCAATCACCACGATGAACGCAGGGATACGCACTTTGTTGGGAATCAAATTCTTCAAGAGTGAAATCACCACATTCGAGCAGATAAGCACGAAAGTGGTAGCGAGTCCCATAGACATACCATTGATAGCAGAAGTGGTAGTCGCCAAGGTAGGACACATACCGAGCACGAGAGCGAATACTGGGTTCTCGCGCAAGATACCGTTCAATACGGTGTTTAATGCTTTATTTTTCATTGTTGGCCTCCTTCCTGAACATTATTGTTTTTACAACGACCACGTTCTTTGCAGTTTTCTCTACCACGTTCTTTGCAGTTTTTTCTACCAGTAGTATCTTCTTCAACTACCACGTTTTCCTCATGTAATTGTGTTGCACTACTCACTGCCTCGATTGGCATAGGTTGTTGTGCGATACCGTTGTATGCTTTGACTACTACTTCAAGGAACGCGCGCGAGGTGATGGTTGATGCGGTGATAGCATCAATATCGCCACCGTCTTTGCTTACACTGAAGTTGGTCGTAGCAGGGTTCTTACCCAAGATATTGGATTTTGGTTTGTCAGGGTTGCAGAACCATGTGCTCATCTGCGCACCCAGACCAGGAGTCTCGGCTTGCTCCAACACCACATAGCGAACCACATTACCTACATTATCAAAACCTACCATGAGTCGGAAGGTGCCACCAAAAGGCATGTTCATGTTGCCCTCGGTGCTTGCCTCAACGGCAGTACCTACCCACTCTTCGCCTACATACGCTTTGTGCAGAGTGATACCATTCACCTCTTCTGCCTCAGCGATAGTTATGCCTTCCATCTCAGGAAGCACTTGCATGATAGCGCTCTGTTGCTTAGCCACTTTGGCTTCCTCGATAGGTGCCGTGGTCAGCATATACACACCAGCCAAAGCAGCCGCAGCCACCAACGCGATGAGCGTCAGCGATAGCAACATATTCTTAAATGAACTTTGTAATTTTGCCATAGTCCTGTCCTCCTTATGCTTTTTTCTTCTCGCCAAAACGTTTTGGACGAATGAGGTTCAACAATGGTGCACATGCATTCATGATTAGGATAGCGAATGACATACCCTCTGGGTAAGCACCCCAAGTACGAATCACCATCACAATCACACCGATACCCACACCGAAGATGATCTTTCCCCAGTTGCTCATAGGAGAAGTCACATAGTCGGTAGCCATGAACCATGCACCCAGCATCATACCACCAGTGCAAAGACTCAGCATCACATATTCGCCTGTGCATACGCTCTCTGGCAACATTCCAGCCCAGCCAGTTACCGCAGCAAACAACGCCACAGTAGCCATGATGCTCACTGGGATATGCCATGTAATCACACGCGTAGCAATAAGGAAGATACCACCTGCGAGCAGGAGCAATGCGCTCACCTCGCCAAGACTACCGCCCATCTTACCGATAAGGATATCCCACATCTCTGGCAACTCGCTGAGTACGTTAGCTTCGCCACTCTTGATAGCCTCCTTCATGGCAGCCAGAGGAGTAGCACCTGTAGCAGCATCCACATACGAGGTAGCAAAACCTTGTGGCACGGGCCATGTAGTCATCTGAGCAGGGAAGGAGATCAGGAGGAACACACGACCTACAAGAGCAGGGTTGAAGATGTTTTGTCCTAATCCGCCGAAACTCATTTTCGCTACACCGATAGCCACCAACGCACCGATAATCACGATCCACCAAGGCAAGTTGCTTGGCAAGTTGAATGCCAACAACAGACCTGTCAGTACAGCAGAGAGGTCGCCGATAGTGGATTTTTGTTTCAAGATATATTTCGCAATCAGCCACTCAAACAGCACGCATGCTGCCACGCTGATGGCGGTGGTGATGAGTGCGCCCCAACCGAATTGCCAAACGCTGACTGCGTAAGCTGGCAGGAGGGCGATGATCACCAACAGCATATTTTTCCGCACGCTATCACCACTATGGAAGTGTGGTGCGGGAGATACTATAAGTTGTTTCATATAATCTAACTTTAAACTTTAAACTACTTATTCGCCGCTTGACGAGCGCGAATGATTCCTCCTACTTTTGCTTTACCCATGCGCACATAATCGAGCAGTGGCAAGTGGCTTGGGCAGGTGAATTGGCAGCAACCGCACTCGATGCAGTCCATGATATTGTGGTCCTCCATCTCATCCCACATGCTGTGCCATGCTTGTTTGCTGAGGAGCCATGGTTCGAGACCCATTGGACAAGCGCCTACGCACTTACCGCAGCGCACGCAGTTCGTAATCTCTTGGCGCAGACTCTCTGCCTCTGGCAAGAACAGCAGACCGCTCACGCGTTTGTTGCTTGGCATGTCGAGATTGCTCATTGCGCGACCCATCATAGGACCACCGCCAATCACTTTACCTGTATCCTCTGGCACACCGCCTGCGAGATCCACAACCTCGGTCAATGGTGTACCGAAACGCACATCGTAGTTGCCTGGTTTAGCAAGGCTCTTACCTGTGACGGTCATCACGCGCGAGATGAGTGGTTTATTTTTTTGCACTGCCTCATATACGGCATAGATAGTAGCCACGTTGTCCACCACAGCACCTACCTCAATTGGCAATGCACCGCTGGGTACTTGGCGATGGATACATGCATCAATGAGCTGTTTCTCGCCACCTTGTGGGTATTTGAGTTTGAGGGCTTTCACCTCAATGCCCAGCACTTTGCTTGCGAGAGCAGTCATGTGCTTGATAGCATCAGGTTTGTTTGCCTCAATACCGATGATAGCTTTCTCAATATTGAGCGCACGCATCAGCAGTTGAATACCGATGATAATCTCCTCGCCGTGCTCAAGCATGAGTTGGTGGTCACAAGTCAGGTATGGCTCACACTCCACACCGTTCACAATCAGCACTTCGGCTTTCTTGCCTGGAGGAGGCATCAGTTTCACGTGGGTTGGGAAACATGCGCCACCCAAACCTACGATACCTGCCTCTTGCACCTTGTCTATAATATACTTTGGTTCGTAGTCTAATTTGCGAACGATATCCTTGCTGCGGTCGATGGTCTCAAGCCACTCGTCGCCCTCTACATCCATGAAGATGGCAGGCATTTTCATACCCCATGCATCGATGGTAGTATCAATCTTGGTGATAGTACCGCTGAAAGGAGCGTGGATATTCGCACTCACGAAACCACCTGCTTTGGCGATCAGTTCGCCTACTTTCACTTTCTGTCCTTTTTCCACTACCGCTTGCGCAGGCGCACCGATGTGTTGCACCAACGGAATGATTGCTTTCGCTGGCAATGGGCACTCGGTGATAGGTTGATGAACAGAGTATTGCTTATTATCATGTGGATGAACTCCACCTATACTAAATGTTGCTTTCATGCTTCTTGCTTCGCGTTAATGGCTTCGCGTTGTTGGTTCGCTTCGCTCACGTTAATGGTTTCACGTTGTTGGCTTGCTTCGCTCGCGTTCACTACAGGTTTTGCCACTGGCGCAGCCTTTGGTGCTGCAGGCGCAGTTTTCACCTCTCCGTTTTCAGTTTTCACCTTCCTTGGTGGGAAATTCACAGCGTGGATTGCTCCTGTTGGGCAAACGTCCTCGCACTTGCGGCAGAGGCGGCACTTGTTGTAGTCGATGTATGCCAAGTTATTCTCGATGGTGATTGCATCAAACTCGCAAACTTTCTGACACTTGCTACAACCGATACAAGCATTGGTACATGCCTTGCGTGCTACAGCACCTTTGTCTTTGTTCACGCACATCACTACCATTCGGCGGCTCTTTGGACCTTTCTTGCGGAGCTCGATGATGTTGCGTGGACACGCTTTTACACACTTACCGCAACTGGTACATTTCTCGTCGTCCACTTCTGGCAACCCGGTCTCGGGGTTCATGTGGATGGCATCAAACTCGCAGGCAGCCACACAGTCGCCGCAACCCAAGCATCCGAACGGACAAGCCGACTCGCCCACATAGCAGTTATGCAGGATTTGGCAGCTCTTAGCACCATCGTAGGTGCTTGTTTTTGGGCGTGCTTCGCACGTACCATTGCAGCGTACTACTGCTACTTTGGGGTCGATGTTTCCGACCGCCATTCCAAGAATCTCACCTACTGTCTTCATCGTAGGTGCACCGCCTACAGGGCAGAGAAGTCCATCCAGCGAGTCCGCTTTCACGCAACTCTCGGCGAAGGCGCGACAGCCCGCAAAACCGCATCCACCGCAGTTTGCGCCAGGCAACGCCTCTTGCACCTCATCAATGCGTGGATCTTCTTCCACCTTGAATTTTTGGGCAACGAAGTATAGCAGCACTGCTGCCACCAATCCCGTCACACCCAAAACGGCTAAAGAAATCAGAATTAAATTCATTGTGTTTTATGTTTTTTATTGTTCACTATGTTCACGTTGTTTGTCGCTGCGCGACGTTGTCTGCTGCGCGTTGTCTGTCACATTATGTGACGTTGTCTGCTACGCGTTATCCTTGTTATTAACGTCCAAAGGACATATAACGCCCGTTAAGCGCTGTTGCGCTTACGAGCCGTAAAGCTGAATTCCTTCTGAAGTTTGTTTTTGAACAGTCCCAACACGATATAGTACAACGCCATAGCGCAGAGTGCTGCTGTGCCAAGGATTTCCTCGCGCACTGCCCAGATTGCATTACCTATCAGCATAACTGCCAACATCACAAAGAACGGCAGCAGATATGCCAATACCACGGCTTTCCATCCCATTTTCTGCTGCACCATCACTTCCACTTCATCGCCTATTGCGTAAGTTTGATGGGTGGTATTCACTCCCTTCCCTTCAGGGAGGGGATGGGGGTAGGCTAGAGTCACCCTCATCTCCTTCTCCACACTCTCTGCGCTGGCGCACATGGCTTTGGCTTTGCATGCAGCGCACGCGCTTGTTTGCACGATACGCACGAGGGCGGTGCCATCCTCATTCAACGCGATTATTATGCCGTCATGTTTGATCATCTCTCTTTGCTTTGCAAAAAACGCGCAAAGGTACAAAAAAAAATGCACATACACAAGTGTTTTGGGCGAAAATATATTTTCGGGCTAAAAATTGCGTTTCTAAATGGAAACTTTAGAGTAAGGAGAATTGGCGAGCAGAGGAGAGATAACCCGAATAACATTCGTCAAGCACCCCAAAACGCCACGAGCGTTTTCGGGGACCCCGCTGAGGTTAGAGGCGGAGCGCTTGCAGCGCAGTTTAGTGAACGCTTCGCTACTGTTTAGGGTTTAGGGGAAAGGATTGCTCGGCAAGTACGCCGAGCACTAGACGGGTGGCGGGATTTTAGAATTTTGAATTAAGAATTTTGAATTAAGAATTATGAATTTTGAATTAAGATGTTGCAAAGGTACGAAAAATATATGATATCAGCAACTATTTAGAGGTATATTTGTATGATTTTGTCAAAATAGTGTAAATATATGATACATACGATGTTCCTACGGTGTGCATATACTAATATACCGTTTATCTACCGTGTATGTACCGTATATCTACCGTATATCTACCGTGTATGTAACGTAATTGATAAGGAAATGAAAAGGGAAAGACAAGGGGAGTTAGAAATTTTGAACTAAGAATTTGAAATCAAGAATTTAGAGTTAGGAAAGAAGCATTTGAAAAGTATGTTTGGCAGATTTTATTAAAAATGTGTTAAAGCGCAGGGAAAGTACAAATAAATTTGTATATGTAGCAAAAAAATCGTACCGTCGAGGGCACCGACCTCGTTCGCTTGGCGAACTCGCCCACCTCGAAGCTACATTTGCAAAATGCTGGACATACTCCAGTTTGCTCGCAATATTTTCAAAAAATCGGTTAGCACCCTTTGTAATAACATCCCATACGTTCAATCACGAGCAAGCTCCTATTGAACTATGAAATGTTATTGCAGATAGATAAAATCTATCTTTTTTAAAAATATTACTCGCTTTACTTGCGTATGTGCATTATTTTTTGTACCTTTGCGCACTAAATATGTGTGATTAAAAATTCATCATTCAAAATTCAAAATTACTCAATGACAAAAACAGAGATTTCTACATTAGGCGAATTTGGACTAATCAAACACCTGACAAAAGACATCAAGCATGCCCAACCATCCACACAAATTGGCATTGGCGACGATGCGGCTGTGCTCAATTTCAAGGATAAACGTACCCTTGTCACTACCGACCTCTTGCTCGAAGGCATACACTTCAACCTCGAATATGTGCCTCTCAAGCACCTCGGGTACAAGGCGGCTGTTGTCAATTTCTCCGATATCTACGCCATGAACGCTACGCCCACGCAAATAACTGTTTCTCTGGGAATTAGCAAACGCTTCTCCGTAGAAGACCTCGAAGAACTATACAGCGGCATCCGCCTCGCTTGCGAGCACTACAACGTCGATCTCGTGGGTGGCGATACCTGCGCCTCTATGACGGGACTCACCATCTCTATTACCTGTCTGGGCGAGGCCTATAACTCCGATATTGTCTATCGCAACGGAGCCAAAGTCAACGACCTCGTTTGCGTTACGGGTAATCTCGGCACTGCATACATGGGTCTGCAACTCCTTGAACGCGAACGCATTGTCATGAACGCCAACGAGAACGCCACACCTGCATTTGAAGGTCGCGAGTACCTGCTCGAACGCCAACTCAAACCCGAAGCACGTCGTGATATAATTGAGAAACTGCGCGAAGCAGGCATCAAGCCAACATCTATGATGGACATCTCCGACGGACTGAGCAGCGAACTCATGCACATCTGCACGCAGTCCAATGTTGGTTGCGCTGTCTATGAAGACAAACTGCCAATCGACTACCAAGCCGCAGCCCTTGCCGAAGAGATGAACCTCAACATCGTGACTTGTGCCCTCAACGGCGGCGAAGACTATGAACTGCTATTCACCTGTAGTTTAGATGATTACGAGAAACTTATCCCATTGGAGGACGTTTATCTCATTGGTCATATCACCAAACCCGAACACGGCATCAACCTCATTGGTCGCAACGGAGAAGAGATTGCCCTCCAAGCCCAAGGTTGGAATGCGTTTGATAAATAATTCAAAATTCATAATTCAAAATTCTTAATTATCGTGCACATCGTCATCCTCGGCACAGCATATCCCTTCCGTGGCGGTTTAGCCACTTTCAACGAACGCCTTGCACGCCAACTGCAAGCGGAAGGACATACGGTGGAAGTCATCACTTTCACCCTGCAATATCCGTCTTTCCTCTTCCCAGGCAAAACGCAATACTCCACCGAGAACGCACCTGCTGACCTACGAATCAGTCGGCAAGTCCATTCCTGCAACCCATTCAATTGGATAAAAGTTGGTCATCGCATACGCAAGATGCAACCCGATATGCTCATCACTTGCTATTGGATGGCGTTCTTCGCTCCCTGCTATGGCATGATTCAGCGCATAGTCCAACGCAATGGCAAAACACGTTGTATTGCATTGGTTCACAACATGATACCACACGAACCAAGTATCCTTGACAAACTCTTTGCACCATTCTTCGTGCGCCATACCGATGGCTTCGTGGCACTCTCCGAGAGTGTAGTGCAAGACATCAACCGCTTTGACCATGGCACCAAGCCAAAGACCTCCTACCCTCATCCTATCTACGACCACTATGGCGAGCAAATGAGCAAGGAGGAGGCATGCCAAGCACTCCACCTCAATCCCGAAAACCGATACATGCTCTTCTTCGGCTTAGTGCGTGCATACAAAGGGCTTGACCTCTTGTTAGATGCTTTCGGCAAAGTCAAAGACCAACTGCCTAATTTGCAACTGATTATCGCGGGCGAGTTTTACGAAGATGAAGACAAGTACCGCGCACAGATAGTCCATAATGATTTGACGGACAGAGTAATCATCAAGAACGAGTTTATTGCAGATGCCGACCTGCGCAAGTACTTCGGAGCAGCCGATTTGATTGTTCAACCCTACAAATCTGCTACGCAGAGTGGCGTAACGCAAGTGGCTTTCCACTTCGAGAAACCCATGTTGGTGACCAATGTCGGCGGATTGGGCGAGATAGTCCACGACCACAAGATGGGCTATGCCGTCGAACCCAACGCCGAAGCCATTGCCCAAGCCCTCACCGACTACTACACCCACAACCGCCAAGCCGACTACACCACCTATCTTATCAAAGAAAAAGATAAGTATTCGTGGTCAAGATTAGCAGAATCCTTTGTAACAATATACAACAATATATGAAAGACGTAAAACTTTTCCTCACCGACGTAGATGGTTGCATGACCGACGGAGGTATGTACTACACCGAGAGCGGTGACGAGTTCAAACGCTTTTGCGTATATGACGGCATGGGTATTGTGCTTCTACGCAAAGCGGGAATCCCTTGCGGAATCCTCACCAGCGAGAACACCGCCATTGGCTTGAAACGAGGACAAAAACTTGGTTTGGAATATATATATACAGGTGTTGGTCGTGTAGTAGATGGTGTAAAGATGACCAAACTCGATGCTGCCAACGAGATTTGCAAGGAGTTGGGCATCACATTAGAAAATGTCTGCTTTGTAGGCGATGATGTCAATGACCTTGACCTCTTACAACATGCAGGTGTGGCCGCATGCCCCGCCAACGCAGTGGACGTCGTAAAGAATGTCCCAGGCATCATCCACCTCACCAAGAAAGGTGGCGATGGTGCCATCCGCGAGCTCTGTGAAATGATCCTCGCCGCAAAAAAAGCATAAAACGCTTGCATATATCATAAAAAAGCACTACCTTTGCACCCGAAAGGGTATAAAACAAGCAAAATAACCAACAATTACACCCGAAAAGGTATAATTTATAAAATGAGCATCCATTTTATACCCGATAGAGCATAAAAAACATGGAAAGAACAAAATTAGGGCAGTATGTAAAAGATATGCGCAAGCAATATCGTTTGACGCAAGAAGATTTAGCCGATAAAGCGGGTGTTGGCTTGCGTTTTGTGCGCGACTTGGAACAGGGAAAGACCACACTACGTATGGATAAAGTAAACCAAGTACTGAGTCTCTTTGGTGTAGAATTATTGCCAACAAGATGCCAACAAAATGAAGAGTGCTAAGATATATTTCCAAAATACATTAGCGGGACGATTGATAGAAAACGAAGAAGGATTTTTATTTGCATACGATACCGAATATCTGCAAAATCCGCAATCTCAACCTATCAGTCTAACACTACCTCTGCGCCCTCGGCCTTACAAAAGCGACGTGCTTTTCCCATTCTTCGACGGACTGATTCCCGAAGGCTGGTTGTTGGATATAGCACAAGAGAACTGGAAAATAGACCCTCGCGACCGCATGGCATTGCTTTTAGCATGTTGCCGTAATTGCATTGGAGCAGTCAGCGTGATAGCCGAAACGAATGAATAAATGAAATGTCTGTGTTGTTATAAGGAACTGAATGCAGGTGAGCATGATTACCATGCTGCATGTGCCAAACGTTGGTTTGGAGCGCGAGGTGTACCCACTTTGCCTTATTCGCATGCAGACATTCGAGATATGGCAAAGCAGATTGTTCGGGCACAAACGACCGTCACAGGCGTGCAAGCCAAATTGTCAATGGACATCCAGCGCATTGAACAAGAGTCACGTTTCACCATCGTAAGTATGGACGGAGCATATATACTCAAACCGCAAACCACACAATATCCCTATTTGCCCGAGAACGAGGACCTAACCATGCACTTGGCGCAAATAGCCAAGATTGAGGTTGTTCCCCATATTCTTGTGCGCTTTGAAGATGGCGAACTATGCTATCTCACCAAGCGTATTGACCGTACTGCCAATGGAACAAGACTACCGATGGAGGATATGTGCCAACTCACCGAACGACTGACAGAACGCAAATATAAGGGTTCATACGAACAAATAGCCAAAGCCATACGCCAATATTCCCATGCCCCAGGTTTGGACTTAACCAATTACTGGACTATGGTACTCTTCTGTTGGTTAGTTGGCAACAGCGATATGCACCTTAAGAACTTCTCGTTGTATGCTCCCAACACGACAGAACATGTATTAGCTCCAGCATACGATTTAGTAAACACCCTTTTAGTAATTCCAGAGGATAACGAAGAACTGGCACTCACGCTTAACGGCAAGAAACGTAAACTCACGCGACACGACTTCGAGACGGCTATGCTCAGTAGCGGACTTAACGAGAAGGTGGTGAGCAATATCTTCCGCAAGTTCTTGCGCATTTACCCGCAATGGGAAGCCACCATCCGCAACTCCTTCCTCCCCGCCGACCTGCAAGAAGCCTACTGGCAACTCATTCAACAACGAATACTTATAATTCAAAATTCTTAATTCATAATTCAAAATTGAAAAACATCGCAGTCATATTAGCAGGAGGTATAGGCGTACGTGTCGGAGGCACGTTGCCAAAGCAATTATTGCCTCTCGGAGATGGTCGATCGGTATTGGAGCATGCAGTCAGTGCCTTTGAGCAGGCCGATTGCATTGATGAGGTGTGCATTGTGATGCACCCTGACTATATCATGCATGCCGAACAAATGCTCCTTGCCAACGCATGGCAAAAAGTTCGCCACATCATCCCAGGAGGCAAAGAACGTTGGGAATCCAGTGTACAGGCAATACGTGCATATACACAAGCCTCTCCTAAATCCTCCCCTAAAGGGAAGGACTTCAATTCAGAGGAAATTCACCCCTCCCTTCAGGGAGGGGATGGGGGTAGGCTGGTTGATACGGGAGTAAACTTACTCCTCCACGACGCTGCCCGTCCATTCGTGAGCCAAGAGATTATATCCAACGTATGCCAAGCCCTCGAAGAGCACGAAGCAGTAGTAGTAGCCATACCATCCACAGACACAGTCTATGAGATGAAAGACGGTAAGGTAGCCCGTATCCCACAACGTTCTACCATCATGCGTGCGCAAACGCCACAAGCTTTCCGCTTAGAGTTAATAGCGGAAGCATATACCAAAGCGTTGGGCGTGGATAGTCTAAGTGCAGATGCATGCGAGGTTCATCTCCCAGCCACCGACGACTGTGGCGTGGTATTCAACTATCTGCCAGAAGTATCTGTCCACATCGTCCTCGGCGAAGAACAAAACAAGAAAATAACATTTAAAGAAGATATATAATATGAATAACAAGAATTTCTGCATGAGTTCCTACTTGGCTTTCCGCTATATAGAGCGCGAAGGCATGGACTTTTACGAAGGACTTCATCACGAAAATATACCTCTGCCTAATCCAGAGCAGTTCACATACGTGCATACAGCAGAGGACATTGACAAGGCCATTCAAAAAGTCTTTGATTCGCTCAAAGGCGAGAAATTAGGTATTTGCCTTTCTGGTGGTATGGACTCTGCCATCTTAGCATCCTATATGCGTGGCTGCGATGCCTATACTTTCCGTTTCTTGGGTGGCGAATACCAAAAAGAGGAATTGGCACGTGCAGAATACTATGCAAAGTACTACGGACTCAACCTCCACTATGTGGACATAGATTGGAATACAGTACAAAACTGCCTTGAACCAGTAATGCGTTCAAAAAATGCTCCTGTCCACTCCATTGAGCCACAACTCTATCAAGCGGCTATGCAAGCCAAAGCAGATGGCGTAACTCACTTGATTGTAGGCGAGAGTAGTGATCTAATCTTTGGCGGTATGGATCAGTTGCTTTCAAAAGACTGGACAGTAGAGGATTTTGCAAAACGTTATACCTTCCTTAATCCTGAGTTGGTACTCAAGCAACCTGAGGATATGTCTTATCTCTATGAACGCTATCGTCAGGGGGGAAAAATCGACTTCTTGCATTTCATGGATGATGTGTTCAGTCGCGAGTCATCCAGCTCCTACTACAACGCCTTTAAGACAGCAGGTATGCCTTATACCGATCCATACGCTCTACTCCGTATGGCAGACCCATTGGACTTGACTCGTGTTCGCAATGGCGAATCCAAGTATCTTATCCGCGAACTGATGCAGATAAAATACCCAGAGATTCCTGTGCCAAATAAAGTGCCTATGCCTCGCCCTGTGGATGCATATTTCAAGGACTGGTGTGGACCTATTCGTCCAGAGTTCCGTCGCGATATTGACATGACCCAACTCACGGGCAATCAGAAATGGCAATTGTACTGCCTTGAGCAATTTCTCAACATGTATGAGCCAATCACTATCGGCTATACGACAGGCGTATATGACTTATTCCATATTGGTCACCTCAATCTACTTCGCAAAGCCAAAGCGCAATGCGACTACTTGATTGTGGGCGTTTCCACTGATGAATTGGTTAGCTACAAGCACAAACATGCGGTCATTCCGTTTGCAGAGCGCAAAGAGATTGTAGCGGCTATCAAGTATGTGGATGAGGTGGTAACACAAGAGAATATGAACAAGATGGAAGCATGGGAGAAATACCATTTCCAAGTTATGTTCGTAGGCGACGATTGGAAAGGTACCGACAAATGGAACAAAATAGAAGCCGACCTCAATGCAGTAGGTGCAAAAGTTGTATATTTCCCATACACTAAAGGCACTTCCAGCACACTCATCAACGAGACATTACACAAATTGAGAGGAGAGAAATAAATGGAAGATTTGTCACACTATAATCCCGAAGGTTCCACTCTCCGCAGAGCGCAACTGCGGATGTTGGAGATACTAAAAGTGGTAGATGCTATATGTACCAAACATGGTATCCAATACACATTGGACGGAGGTACACTCATAGGTGCTGTTCGACATGGTGGATTTATCCCTTGGGATGATGATATTGATATCAATGTCACAAGAGACGACTTAGCGAAATTGCGAAAAATTCTCCCTCTCGAACTGCCCTCTCATCTAGTTTATCAAGACTATTTTACGGACCCACACTATCCTACCCTCATAGCCAAAGTGCGTGAAAAAGATTCATATATGTATGAAGAACCTTGTACTGATAAACTCAAAGAAAAAGGGATATTCATTGACATTATTCCTATCGAAGAAATCCCCAATCTAGCGTGGAAAGCAAAATTGGATTATTGGTATGGACACTGTTTGCGTGGTATCCACCATTATGCAGACAGCAAAGATACCATACTTTCATGGATTGTTCTGCCCTTTGCATGGGGACTCACCGTTCTAACACGCTTTATCAACAAGTTTCGCCACATAGACCAATTAGCGCATGTATATGGATGGTACGCCTACAATGGTTTTTCTAAAAAAGATTACTATCCTATTAAACGAATACCATTTGAAGATTTCCAAGCATGCGTACCCAACAATCCCGATGCAGTACTAACAGCCCTATTTGGAGATTATATGCAACTACCACCTGAAGATAAACGTGTTGTTCATAATTCAAAAATAGAGTTTTATAGCGAGCGATGAACATAATCTATATTACTGATAATTACGTCAATCCGCTATCAGGTGGAATAGCACGAATCTCCTATGTCATGGCAGAGGCACTTACCCAACAGTTTGGGCATGTATGCTATTCTGTTTACGCAACTCCAACCCAACAAATTACGCCTGCACCAGCCTTTGTAGAAACCCATCTTTGGCAGAACAAAGAAGATTTCTGCTCATGGATCAATCGTATCGGTGGAGGCATTGTCATTGTGCAATCACCATGTACTTTAGCGCAAGATATTTTTGACTGCGTACCAATACTACCATCTATAAAAGTAGTCAATGTTTTTCATGGTACACCTGGATTTGAGATTGTTCCACTCCGATGGGATACTATCAGATATAGATTATGTCACAACATTGATGCGCGTTGGACATTGAAGCAAACCGTTTTGCAATTGGCAATGATGGTGCTCCCAAAGTCGTATTTCCTCAAAAAATTGCGTCCCAAGTACGCTCGCCCTTACGGAAAAGCCCATAAGATAGTAGTTTTATCCCAGAAAACCATCAGTAACTATCTATCCATTGCTAGCGGACAAGCAAGCGACTTTGTCGCTATTCCCAATGCTAATTCGTTTGATAAGGTAGAAATACCTCACAACAAATACCGCAACAAGGAAGTGTTGGTAGTAGCTAGATTGGATGATTGGCACAAGCGCATTAGCGAAATTCTCTACATTTGGGCAGACCTTCAAAAAGACCATCGCTTCTGCGATTGGGTATTGCGCATAGTTGGTGATGGTATTGATGCGCCTTTCTATAAAGACTTTGTAAAGAACAAAAAACTCACAAATGTCATTTTTGAGGGACAACAAAAACCATTACCCTATTACCAACAAGCAAGCATTTTTTTAGTAACATCTACATGTGAAGGATTCCCTATGACCATTCTTGAGGCGCAACAATGTGGCTGCGTACCTATCTCTTACAATAGTTTTGCTGCGGCCACTGACCTCATAATGGATGGGAATAATGGAATACTGATAGAAAATAACAATCGACACATATTTGTAGAAAAACTGCGCAACCTAATGCTCAACGACCAACTCCGCCAGGAAATGAGTATGCAATGTGTTGAGTCAAGCCATCGATTCTCTGTCGAAAATGTAGCAACACTTTGGAACAACTTATTACAATCACTATGAAACTATCTATCATTATCTGTACATACAACCGTGCGAAATATATCCGTCCACTATTAGAAAGTATTGTGGCAAATGATTTACCAAAAAAGGACTACGAGATTATTCTGGTGGACAACAATTGTACGGATAACACCCGCGCTATTTGCCGCACTTTTGCTAGCGTTCATGCCGATGTAATGTTTCGCTATACCATCGAACCTCAGCAAGGGCTTTCTGCTGCCCGCAACAAAGGTATCAAAGAAGCGACGGGAGATATCCTTGTATATATAGACGATGATGCAATCGTAGATACATGGTATCTTCGCACAATCACAGAATACATGGACAAAAACCACGATTGCATGGCTTGTGGTGGTCCTATCATACCGCTCTACGAAACGGAAGAACCTAAATGGATGAGCCATTGGACCAAAGAATTACTAACAGCCTACATGTATTTTGGAGATACAGAACGGGTCTATCCAGGGGAGCGTTATCCGGGAGGTGGCAATGCTGCATATCGAGCTCAAGTCTTCAGAGAAGTAGGGCTTTTCAACACCAATCTCGGTCGCAAGGGAGATAGTCTAATGGGAGCAGAGGAGAAAGATATCTTTGATAAAATGCGCGCCAAAGCTTGGCGACCTATCTATTTGCCCCAAATGATTTTGCACCATATCATTCCACAAAAGAAATTAGAGCAAGATTACTTTGATAGACTCACGCTTCAAATGGGAAAAAGCGAGCGTCAACGGACACTCGCTATTTCGAAATCTAAATACGCTACTCGCCTCTTTAAAGAAGGTATCAAATGGGGCGGAACGATTGTGCTATGGTTCTATTTCCTGCTTATTTTGCAACCTCAGAAAGGGAACAAATTGATTTCTTTCCGCACCAATGTAACCCGAGGCCTATTAGGCATAATATCAGAATCATAATAGATATTGCCATACACCATTTATCCGTTTGCATAGCATGCGGGCGGAACTCCATGAGGAGTTGATGGTGACCAGCAGGAATTACCGCAGCACGCAGCGTATAGTTCACGCGAGCCAATGCCAATTCCATCTTTTCGCCATTCGCATTTACAATATACAAGTGCCAATCATATGGATAGTAAATCTCTGAGAATACTGCCACCTGATTGCGCTCATTCATCGACTCGTACGTGAGGCTATTTGGGGCATACGATGTCAATTGAATCAAGGTTGTATCAAAGGCCATCAATGGTGTTACTGCGGGTTTGGTAATATCCAATGCCTCAGCGAATTTCTTATCGGCTACAGCTTGCTTGTGCAAGTCAATCTCGCTCAGCAGAGCGCACTCTTCATTTGGTGTATTCACCAAAATCACTTCATCCACAAACCAACAGTTGCCCATCGCATATGGATTCTGCACGGGGGCTTGTTTGCCACCTTGCAATGGCACCACCGCATACTTCATATTCAGCATATTGAGTACAGGGAAGTCCTTACCCTTGTTCGCATCGGGCAACATAAAACCTTGTGTTTGCATAATCGTCTGCATCAATGGGTTCATCTCTTTGGAGATATGCTCGTCAATCAAATCTTGATAGCGACGCAGTTTAGCCGCCGAATAACCACCTATTGACTTTAGTCGGTAACTTGTGCGCGCATCATTAAAAGTGTTAGTCGCCAAGTTCAGCACACGGAAGTTAGGGTCTTTATCTTGCAAAATCTGCTGCTCGTATGGTTGCATCGCAAAATACGCATCCGCATCTTTAGCCTTTACAAAATGGTCATTACCAAAGAAACGCTTATTTACAGGAAGCATGTCTGCGAGTACTAATACTGCTAATGCACCATATAGTATGTAGTTTAGTGTTGAGGGTTTAGTGTTTAGAGACTCGGAATTAGATTTCCATGCATACCAATATACCACTGCAAAACCGAGTGCAATAAAGATAAACGAACGCCATGCATCGGCTTTAATCATGGCAGTACGCTCATCGTAGATTGCATCTCTGAGCCATGCAGGCACTTGGTTTACCCATTGTGCGTCATAACTACTGGTGACATCCACCACGCTTGCAAACAATGCAAAGAAGAGGCACAAACCAGCAGTCACACCACCCGCGATGAACATATTTACACGCAGTTTCTCCCATACTATCTTCTTATCCACAATCTGCTGCAGAGCCAAAATGCCCAGCAACGGCATCGTAATCTCTGCCACTACGAGGATACTCTCCACTGCGCGGAACTTATTGTACATTGGGAAGTAGTTGAAGAACAATTCCGTGAGCCACATCATATTTCTTCCCCACGCCAAAACCACAGAGAAGAGTGTAGCCACCAATAGTGCCCATTTGTATGGTCCAGGCACAATCAATAAGCCTAAAACAAAGAGGAAACAGATAATCGCTCCCATATACACAGGACCACTAGTAAAGGCCTTCTCTCCACGATAGGTAGGCACTTGTTGGCAGAACTGCTCGGCAGAGCGTTTAGGCACGCCATTGTCCTTCATTGTCTCGCACAACTGTGACTTCTCTCCCACATTATAGCCGCTCGCACCACCTTCCCAGTTAGGAATGAGGAAAGTCATTGTCTCATCCACACCATAGCTCCATGCGGTAGCGTAGTCAAGACTAAGACCGCTATTGCTGTTAGAAGTTGGAGTGCTATCGCTGTTAGATTTTAGTTCTGAGTGTCCACCACGCATGGTTTCTTTGAGGTAGGATTGGTTCATTTCCCACCAACTCAACTTGGTGCCAAACACCAGCAGCAAACTGATGGCCAGCACTCCAACAGATATGCCTAGATCCTTCCAACGCTTCTCGCGGATATGGATATAGAGTTCAGCACAAGCCAAGACACCTATCAATAGAAATATATAATAGGTCATCTGTGCGTGTGAAGCAATACCCACGAAACCATAAAATATGATTAACGGAGCGCCCACCCAATACTTACGTTGCATAATCAGGTGGAATCCGCCTATGATAGGCGCTAAGTAGCTGATCGCTAATGCTTTTGTAACGTGTCCAGCAGGAATGATGATAAAGAAGTAGCTACTCAATCCCATGGCTAAAGCCCCCACGATACTCAACCAAGGATTGACGCCAAAACACAGAAGCATGATGAAGAAGCCTACAAAATAGGCAAATACTAGTCCAAAGGGATTGCTGTCTTGGAATCCGAGATGCAATGCATCCGATATTACTTGACGGAATTTACTTGACGGCAAACTACCTGTGATTTGGTAGGTAGGCATACCACCAAACATGGAGTTGGTCCAAGATGTAGCGTTACCCGTCTCGGCTTTGTATTCCAGAGCCTCTTGTGCAGCACCTTTCCAGTTGTTTACATCACCTTGCACCAGCACTTTGCCCTCTAATAGAGGAGCACAATAAATCATTGCTATCGCCACAAAGGCCACGATAGCCACAGCATAGGGCAGAATTTTCTTCCAATCTATCTTCATGTTCGTATTATTTTCGTTTTAGCAATTTTGCGTGCAAAATTACTCTTTTTTTTTGACATATGCAAATGTTAGGCAAAAATTGCAGTATTCGGATTATTGGCATTTGGAGAAAAGTTTTCTTCGTGCGAAGATTGCAACGATGAGAATGCGCTTCTATGAATCTTGTATCCATTATATATCCTTGTTCAAGCAAGGTCTGCTTCGCCGAAAGTGGTAAAAAAAAGGCATATCAAGGCGAAAAAGTGAAGAAAAATAACGATAAACGGGTGTTTTTACGCCAAATTCTTGCGTAAGTCACAAAAAAGCATTACTTTTGCAGTCGCAAACTGTTTTATAAGGGGATATTTGGTTTTGACAGCAGGTAGAACAGGTATGTAAGCACGCCGAGCATGAACACCGCTCGTTAATCGGGTTCGCCATTATAACTGGCAACAATACTGTAGCTCTCGCTGCGTAATCGAAGTATAGTAGATTCGCATAGTTTCGGCACAAGGTGCTGAACCGAGACATCGCTCCAAGCCAACGTCCAGAGGCTGAATGGGTTAAGCGGTGCGGAAATATCGGGACTGGTTGTTGCAGGCTGCGATGCAAGAATGAGATAAAAGCAGATAAGGCAATGGTTGGTGGCTTGGGTCTTGCCATTGCTCGAAAATTAAGGCCAAGATAAGCGTGTAGAAAGCATATTGGTTCCTTGTTTGGACGCGGGTTCGAATCCCGCTATCTCCACTGGAGGCGATAATGAAGGTGTTTCATTATCGTTTCTTTCTTTTAATGGATTTGCATATACACAAATACAAGTTAAGAATTAAGAATAATTCGTTCGAATTGTTGCATATCTCGCAGAAAAGTAGTACTTTTGTGGCATATTTGTAAAATCAGATTCTCATGCGCAAAATTCTTTTATTACTTATCTTCCTTTGGACGAACTCACTGCTTGCTGTAGAGAAAGTACAACTGCCCGAATTATTAGAGACAGGCTGGGATAAATACATCGGAAAAATGGTGCAAATCACCACTCCGCTATATGTATGTGGCAACTACTACGATTCGCTCATCCTTGCCCCTGAACGTCTATACGTTCCAGAGGAACGCGCCATAGGTTTGGCAGAGGGCGACAGTACGATGTATTGGGCTATTAAACAGGCAAATAGGGCACAGATCCTCCGATTGACATGCAATATCCGCAACTATGAAGTGCGCACGGGGGCAGTATTGAAGAACCTGACCGCTCGTGTGGTTGCACCAGGAAAACTCGTGACAGGTGCTACGCCAAAGTTCCAAAATAACAAGCCCGAGCCAAAGCCCAAGATGCCAAAGGGGCTGCTAGTATGTGCAGCCAATATCCAAAACTACTTCTATGACCTTGGGGGCTATGCACATCGTAAAACTACAAAAGAGCAACAAGCTATTCAAACAGAGAAAATCAGCAAGGCTCTCACACACATCAATGCCGATATCTACGCCATTTGCGAAATACAGAAAGGCGATAGTGCGGCAGAGATGTTGGTGCGTGCGATGAATGAGAGAGTAAAAAAAGCGCGCTATGCATATGTGTCGCAAGGTTGGAACAATGGAGATACCATCTCCTGTGGCTATATCTATCGCACCGACCGCGTGCGCCCATATGGTGACCTGCAATATGGCTATCATAATCCGCACAACCACTACCACTATCGCATGGTGGCATGCGGATTTGAAGAGATTAAGAGTGGCGAGCGTTTTGTATTGAACATCAACCATCTCCGTTCGAAGCGAGGCACGGGCGATGCGTCTAATAGCAAAAGAATGGTGAATGTGGATAGTCTATTGATGATGTTGGATAAAATTGAGAAAGAGCATTTGTTTGGCGACAAGGATATCCTGCTCGTAGGTGACTACAACTGCTACACTCAAGAGCAACCTATCCAAACCCTCATTCAAGCAGGTTATGAAGATGTACTAATGCAATATGATTCAACGGGGTATTCCTATGTGTATCACAGCGAGGCGGGTTATTTGGATCGCGCATTTGCATCTCCAACAATGGCAACACAAGTGAAGGCAGTGCACCCTTATCACCTCAATGCCGACTATTTCTACTCGCGTGGTTACAAGCGTCGGCTTGACAAAACGATGTTCCGCTATGCGGATCATGACCCTATACTGATTAGCATACATTTAGGCGATAAATAAACAAAAATACCGCTTTTTCTTGCATTTATGCAAAAAAAGCAGTAACTTTGCACGGTTATTTGGTAATTTACGAAGATTATGGTAGAGATTTTGAGATATTGCATTCCTGCCCTTTGCGTGCTTCTTGCGACATGGTTTGTGATGCATCAGTTTTATAAAAACGAGGAAGAAAAGCGTCTTTGGGAATTGAAAAGACTGTCACAAAAAGAGATTTCTCCGATTCGAGTGCGCGCATACGAGCGCTTGTCTTTGCTGCTAGAGCGTACTACACCAGAGCATATGCTCATTGACCTCAATTTGGCAGAAATGACACCTCTGCAAGTGCAAGCACATTTGATACATACTATTCGTCAAGAATATAACCATAACCTCAGCCAACAGATTTATGTTAGTGACGAAGTGTGGGGTTTGATTGACAACGCCAAGCAACAGACAGTGGCTTTTGTGAATAGTATCGCACAACAAATGCCAGATGGAAGTAGTGCGTTGGACTATGCTAAAACACTAATCACAGCCTACCGTACCAATGGCGATACGCCCAATGAAATTGCACTACAAGCACTCAAAAACGAGGCGAAGACATTATTGTGAGTCATGAACCAAGCGCAAAGAATCAAGACATATCACTTCTTATTAAGACAGACGAAACATATTCGTCTTTGCTCTTTATTCCTTATTCTTTGCTCCCTTTTTGCAGCTTGTGAACCAGACACAGCATGCCACCAAGAGTTAGGATCAGCAGTACAAATCACCCTATCGGCAGATTCCATCACTTCGGCTGGCGATACCGCATACTACGCTCAATGGGATAGCGTAACCGTGGTAGGCATTGGTAGCGACATAGGCATGCAAGGCAAAGGTGTCAAAGTCATGGGACTGGAGTTGCGCCCCGACACCAATCTAACCGCCTATCTGATGCGTTATCACAATCAAATAGATACACTCTATATCCAGCATACCCCTCGTCAGCAGTTCATCAGTATGGCTTGCGGTTGTGCGGTGTATCACACCATTACTGCGGCATGGTCAAGCGATCCACGCGTGGACAGCGTACGTATTATCAACGCGAGTGTTGAATCCGTTGCACAAGACAATCTTTGTATCTACCTGCATGAATAGACTGTTGCTCATAGTATCCCTCTGCTGTTTCGCATTATGCGCGAGCGCACGCGAGTATGCAGACACCGCTGTATATCAGGGCATGAGCGTGAAGTTGGATGTTGGAAACTCTGTTTTTGAGTTGGCGCGTTCAGCAGGAAAGATACAAAGTTATGAAGCAGCCATCAATGTGCGCCTTGCTAAACGCTTCTACCCCACCATTGAAGCAGGATATGCCATGGCGGAGCGTGGTGCAGATGGTGGAATGCACAAAGGGAAAGGTGGTTTTGGACGAATTGGAATGGACTTGGCTGTTGTCAAGAAAGGTGCATCTGAGAATAATATGCTAGTTGGTTTGCGATTTGGTGGGGCATACCAAAACTACGACCTTACAAATGTCAAGTTGTATAGCGATTATTGGGGAGAGCAAAGAATTAACTTCTACGACCAACAGCGATTTGATTGTTGGGGAGAGATTGTAGCTGGCTGCCAAGTACAAGTGTATAAAGGATTTCAAATGGGATGGTACGTTCGTATGAAACTCCTATTCACCCGCAATGCCAAAGAAGGAGAGGTCATGCCATACTATATTCCTGGTTTAGGTTTCCGCAAGGATTTTAATTGGGGATTCAATTACTACCTCGCATATAAATTTTAACCACACTACACCATACTACACAACTGCTACACAATACTAAACAACGCTAAACAATATAACACGATACAATCATGAATTCAAATCAACTAATGACAAAAGCAGCAGATAACATCCGTATCCTTGCCGCAGCAATGGTCGAGAAGGCCAAGAGTGGACACCCAGGTGGCTCAATGAGTGGAGCAGACTTCGTTCAAGTGCTCTACTCCGAGTTTCTTATCCATGACCCAGAAAACCCATGTTGGGAGGCGCGTGACCGCTTCTTCCTTGACCCTGGTCACATGGCACCTATGCTATATGCACAACTCTGCCTGACAGGTCACTTCTCCATGGACGAACTCCAGCAGCTCCGTCAATGGGGCAGTGTCACTCCTGGTCACCCAGAGCGCAATGTAGAGCGCGGCATCGAAAATACCTCTGGTCCTCTTGGTCAAGGTCATACCTTTGCAGTTGGTGCGGCTATCGCAGCTAAATGGTTCAATGCGCGTTACGGCGAGATCCACAACCCAACTATATATGCTTTCATCTCTGACGGTGGCATCCAAGAGGAGATCAGCCAAGGCGCAGGCCGTATAGCAGGTCACTTGGGGTTGAATAACCTTATCATGTACTACGACTCCAACGAGATTCAACTCTCCACGCTCTGTGATGAGGTTTCCTCCGAAAATGTAGCCATGAAATACGAGGCATGGGGTTGGTATGTACAAGATATTGATGGTCATGACCCATCGGCTATCCGCCAAGCTATCCTCAATGCACAAGCAGAGAAGAATCGTCCATCGCTCATTATCGGTCATACCTCTATGGGTAAGGGCTGCGTGACCGCCGAAGGCGAGAATTGGGAAGGCAAATGCTCCACCCACGGAGCCCCGCTCAGCAAGGCCGGTGCGTCCTTCGAGAAGACCATCGAGCACCTCGGTGGCAATCCCGAGGACCCGTTCCAGATCTTCCCGGAAGTGAAGAAACTGTATGACGATCGCGCAGCCGAGTTGCGCGAGTTGTGCAATAAGAAATACGAGGCGTACTACGAGTGGAAACAGGCGAATCCGCTCTCTGCCAACGAGTATGAGACCTTCATGAGTGGCGAAGCACCTTGCGTGGACTGGAGCCTTATCCAGCAGAAAGCCGGAGCCGCTACACGCAACGCAAGCGGCGCAGTGCTCTCTTTCCTCGCGGAGAACGTGGGCAATATGATTGTTTCCTCCGCCGACCTCTCCAACTCCGACAAGACAGACGGCTTCCTCAAGAAGACCCATGCCCTTAAGAAGGGCGATTTCAGCGGACAGTTCCTGCAAGCAGGTGTTAGCGAACTCACCATGGCTTGTGTCTGCATCGGTATGGCACTCCACGGAGGAATCATCCCTGCCTGCGGCACGTTCTTCGTCTTCAGCGATTATATGAAACCCGCTGTCCGCCTGGCGGCGCTCATGGAACTGCCTGTTAAATTCATTTGGAGCCACGACGCCTTCCGTGTCGGCGAAGACGGACCGACCCACGAACCCGTAGAGCAAGAAGCGCAGATCCGTCTCATGGAGAAACTGCATAACCACAGCGGCAAACCGTCCATGCTCGTTCTCCGTCCGGCGGATGCCGAGGAGACCACCCTCGCATGGCGTTGCGCTATCGAGAACACCGCTACGCCGACAGCCCTCATCCTCAGCCGTCAGGACATCGCTCCGGTGCCTAACGTCAACCTCGAAGGCTTCCGCAAAGGTGCGTATATCGTGAGCCAAGACGAAAACCCCCAAGTAGTCCTCTTGGCTTCCGGTTCGGAGGTTTCAACTCTTCTTGCCGGCGCAGAACTGCTCCGCGCTGAAGGTATCCGCTTGCAGATTGTCAGCGTACCGAGCGAAGGTCTCTTCCGCGAGCAGTCCCAAGAATACCAAGACTCCGTCCTCCCGAAGGGCATCAAGCGTTTCGGTATGACCGCAGGTCTGCCATGCACCCTCGAAGGTCTCGTCGGCGAAAACGGCGCTATCTGGGGATTGAACTCCTTCGGTTTCTCCGCACCATACAAAGTGCTCGACGAGAAACTCGGCTTCACCGCTCAGAACGTCTGCGACCAAGTCAAGAAGCTGCTGTAATAGGCCTATCACGGATTAAAACTGCCTATTAAAAATCCGCGTGTAGCGAGATAAGAGATTAAAAAGATTAATAACGACACCCTCCTTTTCCGAGCACTCAGGGAAAGGAGAAAATGAGAAAAAGACAAACATGAATCATCTGCAATCATTATTAAATATTCCTCGCATTCTTTCAACTCATAATATAGAAAATGAGTTAGAAAGGATAGCAAGGGTATTAATGAATGAGTTCTATATCTATAATGGTACATATAAATATCGTCCGGTAGAGATAGAATTCTATATCTATCATAAAGATTTGCATGCAGATGAGCATGTATATAAGCGAGATAAGAAAAAGGCAGGAGATTTGTTTTATCACTATAGCGGATTTGATATCTGCTTTGAGAGTTCATTTTATGAAGGTTTCTTTGGTGGAATATTAATTCGTGCTATAGAGAGAGTTGAAGATAATACATTCTGGGGTGGTCCTTTGGTCTGCAAGAACGAAGTACTTAATACAGCAAAAAAAATAAAATGCAAATTGATAGATGCAGATAAAAAGGAATATATTTCTTTACCATCCACAGAACGAAAAGGTATAAAAAAAAGTAATGAATTGGATTTGTATTGGAATAAAAAATATCGTTTTGTAAGAAAAGGCATAAATAATCCTATAGAAATGACGATTACCGACTTTCAATTCAAGGAAAAACATATTAAAGAGAGAAAGAATAAATATTATTTATAAAATTAGAGGACATAGTCCTCTTTTTTTATTGTTAATATCTTCTTTAAAACTTTTAACAATTTTTCACAGAATATTTTTGGAAGTTTGCGAAAAAAAGTTGACCTTTGCGCCAAAAGCTAAATAACTAATTATTAACTTTATAAATGCAAAGATTATGTTACACGATTCGCAAACTGATTTCGTATTTATACCGATGGCTATTCGGTATCATTTTCCTCGTTTGTTCAAGAGCCTTATTGCAGCATTTAGGGCAGCTAATGTTAAGTATTGTGAGTTACCGTACACTAGCAAAAAGTCTCGTCTATGGGTACGCGACTATATGCCCATCACGGTTGATGGAAAAGGCGACATTGCACAATTCCGCTACGACCCGGACTACCTGCGCGCACCTTGTTACGAGAAGTACAAACCAGACATGGTGCCTATCTGGGACGATTTGGAGATAACTCCTTTCCGGTATGAGGATATCGTTCTTGACGGAGGTAATGTGCTCACGGATAAGAGTGGTAATGTCTATATGACCGATAAGATCTTCTTGGAGAACCCCAATTATCCTCGTAACTTGCTTATCGCGAACCTAAAGAAAGCACTCAATGCACGCTCCATTAAGATAGTGCATTGGGACAAGTCTGACATCTATGGCCATGTGGACGGGATGATGGCAATAGCTGACGATGGTTCGCTCATTACAGACCTTAGTTGGGAATACCTCAATTTCCTCCGCGTTGGGAATAAGATCTTCATGGCGCAACTCGGTAAACCGTCTGACGCGCCAGCAGTCAAGCGCATTCAGGAGGCATTCCCTGACTGTGAGGTTTATCCTATTAAATACACGCAGTCGCTAACGCGTCTTGGTGGAGGTCTGCATTGCGCAACTTGGAATACCTTGGAACACGGTTATCAAAATGCAAAGTATTTTAAGCCTTCCAAGCGGCATCCGTTCAATCCTTTCGATGACGACGCATTCACGGAAGAACGGTTGCGTGCAGTCCTGGAGCACGAATTGAAACGTGAGCTTTTAGAAGATGAATGGCAGTCAATCAATAAACCTTTCTACATGTATTGGAATGATTTATATCTCATGGAAAGAAACTTCTCTCCCAATGATATGTTTGAAGCGATAAAGAAAAATCTGAAATTAAAAAATAGTCCTTATTTTCAAACAGACAAGGAGTTGACTAATGTTGTAGATATTCTTACAACATATATGATGCATGTGCCAAGACTCATCCTTCCGGAAAATACAGATTACAATCCCCATAGAGCATACATTCCTACAAAAGTCATGCAGCTCTATTTCAAGGACACAATTGCCACGCTCACATCTTTCAGCGTTGATTTTGTGCATGTGACTAGAGATGTTCATGATGAAATTGCTTACACAAGAGATGTTGTAGCAGAAGCATCTCAAGCTTTAAATCGTAATGACGGAACAATTTATGTACTTCGATTTCGGGAGTGCGATAATCGTAGAATTTGCCCGTATCGGTACACATTGATAGCAAGTGTAGGATGGACGAAACATGTTCGGATTATATTCTACGACAATGCACCTGAATTATATGATTTACTTATTTCGTGCTTTGAAAATATTGTATCTAGTATCAATTTCTATGAAAACTATCGAGAAGGTGACTGTAATTTCGATGAAAAACCCAATTCAGAAGGAGATGCATCCGATTTACCCTTTTAGTCTCAAGCCCGAGTACGTCGATGAAATGACTGTCGATGCAGAAACCGAGACCAAACACAAAGCCGGTTGTGTTTGGAAACTGCTTAGCTCTCGTTATACTCAGTCCCAATTGGAAAGATATTGTACTCTATACGGTGTTACTACCGAGCAGGCTCTGCAATGGAAGAGGTATTGGATATAATTGTACCATCTCTGATAGTGGCGCGAGAGTGGTTTGAGAGTGGCTGTTTGACTGCTACAATTTGGCGAGTGGAACAAGCACTGAAATCTTAATAATCGTATACCTTTTAACTTCCTTCCAAAAACCCTCCAAACAGCATATCTCGCGCTACTCTTGCGCTTCTTTTAGGTACACAAAATGTTACATAAGCCCCGCGCCGAAGATTTTTGCAGCATTATTATAGATTTGTGTTGTTAAAAGGTGTCATTATTTCGATATTTTACAAAAAAATACACACAAAACTTCGATAAATAGCACTTTCGCCACAAAAACAGTTAAAAATTTGCATATGTGCAATTTTTGTAGTACCTTTGCAGCGCAAAGGTCACGCCTAAATGACCACGGTGTAGGCAGATTGTTTGAGGCTGCCAAGCCGAAATAGAAAATGAATAAATGCTAAATAATTAAATCATAAATAGTTTTATGGATTACAATTTCAGTGAAATTGAAAAGAAATGGCAAGCCGAATGGGCTAAGGCTGGTACTTACCGCGTAAGTAACCAAAGCGACAAAAAGCCATTTTATGTGCTCGATATGTTCCCATATCCTTCGGGCGCGGGTTTGCACGTAGGTCACCCTCTCGGTTATATCGCCAGTGATATCTACAGCCGTTACAAACGCCTACAGGGCTTTAATGTCCTCCATCCAATGGGCTTCGATTCTTATGGTTTGCCTGCGGAGCAATATGCTATCCAAACAGGTCAACACCCAGAGAAAACCACCATGGAGAATATCGCTCACTATATCGAGCAACTCCAAAAGATTGGCTTCAACTACGACTGGGATCGTGAGGTAAAGACTTGCAACCCAGACTTCTACAAGTGGACACAATGGGCATTTATCCAAATGTTCAACTCCTATTTCGATACTTCTCTGCAAAAAGCACAACCTATCAGCAAACTCATCGAGAAGTTTGAGCAAACTGACCCTACATGGGCAACGCTCTCCGAGCGCGAACAACAAGAACGCCTGATGAACTATCGTATTGCTTATCTGGCAGATACGAAGGTGAACTGGTGTCCAGAGCTCGGTTGTGTACTCGCTAACGATGAGGTGAGCGAAGGACTTTCCGTGCGCGGCGGCTATCCTGTAGAGCAACGTGTGATGCGCCAATGGAACCTCCGCGTGAGTGCCTACGCGCCACGCCTCTTGGAGGGCCTTGACCGCGTGGATTGGACAGACTCCCTCAAAGAGACCCAACGCAACTGGATTGGTCGCAGCGAGGGTGCAGAGATGCGCTTCGCTATCAAGGGGCAAGACGAACCATTCACTATCTTCACCACCCGCGCAGATACGGTCTATGGTGTGACTTTCATGGTGCTTGCGCCAGAGAGCGAGTATGTGGCTCGTGTCACTACCGATGAGCAACGCGCCGAAGTGGAGGCATACCTCCAGATGGTGAAGAACCGCACCGAGCGCGAACGAATTGCCGACCGCCGTGTCACAGGTGTCTTCACGGGCTCGTATGCCATCAACCCTCTCACCAATGCCGAGATACCTATCTACATAAGCGATTATGTGCTAAGCGGTTATGGCACAGGTGCTATCATGGCTGTGCCTGCACACGATAGCCGTGACTATGCGTTTGCGAAACATTTCAACCTGCCTATCATCCCATTGATTGAGGGTGCAGATGTCAGCGAACAGAGCTTCGATGCCAAAGAAGGTATCATGATCAATTCGGGCTTCCTCAACGGACTCGAGGTCAAGGAGGCCATCCAACGCATGAAGGAGCATATCACCAACACGGGTCTCGGTCGTGTGAAAGTGAACTACCGCCTCCGCGATGCGGTCTTCAGCCGCCAACGCTACTGGGGCGAACCCTTCCCTGTTTACTACAAAGACGGCATGCCATACATGCTCCCAGAAGAGTGCTTGCCACTTCTCCTACCTGAGGTGTCGGACTTCAAACCTACCACCACAGGCGAGCCACCTCTCGGCAATGCGGACCTCTGGGCATGGGATACTGCAAACAACAAGGTCGTTTCTAAGTCCCTGATTGATAACGTTTCTATCTTCCCATTGGAGCTTTGCACCATGCCTGGTTTCGCAGGTTCATCGGCTTACTACCTCCGCTATATGGACAACCACAACGATGCTGCTCTCGTGGGCAAAGAGGCCAACGAATATTGGCGTCAGGTCAATCTCTATATCGGTGGTACAGAGCACGCTACGGGTCACCTTATCTATAGCCGTTTCTGGAATAAGTTCCTCTTTGACCTCGGCTATATCTGCGAGGACGAACCATTTAAGAAACTGATCAACCAAGGTATGATCCAAGGTCGCTCCAACTTCGTGTATCGTTATATCGGCGAAGGCGCAACGGGCAACCTCTTCATCAGCTACAACCTCATCGACAACCCAGAGTACAAAGATAAGGTACAACCTATCCACGTAAACGTGAATATCGTCAAGAACGATGTCCTTGATATTGATGCCTTCCGTAACTGGATGCCAGAGTTCAAGAATGCGGAGTTTGTATATTCAGATGGCACAACAGATGTGGACAACCCTTACATGGGTACTCCTACCGACAAGCAATACATCTGCGGTTGGGCAGTAGAGAAGATGTCCAAGTCTATGTTCAATGTGGTGAACCCAGACGATGTAGTGGCTAAGTATGGTGCTGATACATTGCGCCTTTACGAGATGTTCCTCGGCCCTCTCGAGATGTCCAAACCTTGGGACACCAACGGTATTGATGGCGTACACCGCTTCTTGCGCAAGTGGTGGAATATGTTCGAGACCCTCTCCAACGACGAACCAACAGCAGAAGAACTTCGCTCATTGCACAAGCTCATCAAGAAGATCACTTGGGATATTGAGAACTTCTCGTTCAACACTTCTATCCCTGCCTTCATGATTGCGCAAAACGAATTGCAAGCCCTCAAGTGCAACAAGGTCGCTATCCTCAAGACCTTCGCTATCTTGCTTGCTCCATACGCTCCTCACATTGCTGAGGAAGCTTGGCATCTCTGTGGCGAAACAGGTTCTGTTTGCCACGCAGAATGGCCTGAGTGCAACGAAGCATATTTGGTAGAGGCAACGCAAAAGTACCCTGTTCAGTTTAATGGTAAAGTGCGCTTCACGATTGAGGTAGCAAAGGACACCCCACGCGAGGAGGTTGAGAAGATTGTCATGTCTCACGAGCTGACCGCCAAACAATTGAACGGCGCCGCTCCAAAGAAAGTCATCGTTGTCCCCGGCCGCATCGTGAACATCGTGATGTAAGGTTACACCTTAATATATAATATAGAAAATGCACTCCCAAAAGAGAGTGCATTTTTCGATAAATTTGATTAAAAAACGTATATTTGTTTTGTTATTTCAAAAAAAAATACTACCTTTGCACCGACTTTGAACATTTTTTCGTTTTACTTTGAACATTTTTACAACATAGATTGAACATTTTATTCGCAAACTTTGAACATTTATGATTACCAGACAGCAGTTATCCGTTCTTAAAACACGTATGGAAGAGCCAAGACGCTTTATCCAAGTGTTAGCAGGTCCACGGCAAGTTGGCAAGACAACGCTTGTACAACAATTTGTGCAACAGACCAATACACCTGTGCTTAGTGTTTCTGCCGATTTGGTAGAGCCAACGAATAAAGAGTGGATTATCTTGCAATGGGAAACAGTACGCTCAAAGATGCGCATTCAAC
Organism: uncultured Bacteroidales bacterium; assembly: GCA_945921355.1. GTDB lineage: Bacteria > Bacteroidota > Bacteroidia > Bacteroidales > Paludibacteraceae > Colicola. The sequence goes on along the minus strand of CAMEKM010000001.1, from coordinate 81,836 downwards.
AACTAACGGAATACATTCTCATCATTGATGAGATACAGCGAATTAACGATTGGAGTGCTGTAGTCAAGCGCGAATGGGATGCAGATACGCAGCAGGGAATAAATATCAAAGTTATTTTGTTAGGCAGTAGTCGTTTGTTGTTGAAAGATGGTCTTACAGAGAGTCTTTTCGGACGATTTGAATTGATTCGCATGACACACTGGACCTTTGCGGAAATGCATGAAGCATTTGATTTTTCTTTGGATGAATATATCTATTTTGGTGGCTATCCAGGCGGGGCAACGCTTCGAAGCGATGAAAGCCGCTGGTTAGACTATATGCAACATGCCATTATCGAACCAGGCATAGAGAAAGATGTATTAATGACCAAACGCATTCTCAAGCCCGCTTTGATGCGACAACTATTTGAGATAGGTTGTTCGTATAGTTCCGAAGAATTATCTTTTACCAAAGTACTTGGTCAGTTGCAAGATGCAGGCAATGTGACTACTCTTTCCAACTACCTCTATACTTTATCCGAAGCCAATCTGTTGGGTGGACTTCAGAAATATGCCAAAGACAAGGCGCGTCGTTATCAGTCTTCGCCTAAGTTCATGGTTTACAATACTGCTTTGCTGAGTGCCTTGCATGGCAAGGGTTTCGATGCAGAGCGCGAATCACCAGAGCGTTGGGGAAGATGGGTTGAGTCTGCTGTGGGAGCATATTTGCTCAATCAAGCAGAAATATATGGATATAATGTCTATTATTGGCGAGAAAATAATGATGAAGTAGATTTTGTTTTGGAGAATCGTAACAAAGAATTATTAGCCATTGAAGTAAAGAGCGGTCATAGAATAGACAACGCAGGAGTACATGTGTTTGAGCAGAAGTTCCATCCTATACACACGTTCATCGTTGGATCTAATGCTTTCACAACAGAGGAGTTTTTATCTATCCCTCTTAATCAACTTTGGAAATAACATCGTCGTCCCCGGTCGCATCGTGAACATCGTAATGTAAGGTTACACCTTATATATAATATAGAAAATGCACTCCCCTCGGAGTGCATGTTTCATTTCCCATAGTAACATCGATTATCCTTGCACACTGCAATCATTGTACTGATGTTTTTGTAGAAATAATTAAGTTGAAAGTTGTATATTTCGCAGAAAAAGTGTAACTTTGCAGTCAAAATTGGAACCTAAATATATTATAAGCAATTACTATGATAGTACATGTAGCATCATTTTTAGAAAGTATCGGTGGCAGCATTGATAAAGATCATTGGTTGCGCCCTATCCCAGGCAGAAAAGGATATGCAGCGTATTGCAGAAAGCCCCAATATAGCAAGAAGCAGAAGCAGAAAATGGCAGAACACCCAACCGTAAAAGCCTTTTCCTCGTTGTGCAAAGAAGCCTCCGCAATCCTTCGAGATGAAAAACTCAAAGCCGAATGGACAGTCAAACACCTAACCGCCAAACGAGAAGCCAGCAAACACCAACGCAGCGCACACGCCAACGGTAAGCCAGCTGTACCCGAACGTCTATGGGATTACATACGGCACGAACTCAGCGAAATGCGAAAAAAGAACGAATAAACCTCAACGAAAACAGCAAGATGTCCGCTTTATCCCCGCTTCAAGTATCGGCGAAGTCCCTATGAAGTCCCTATGAAGTACCTATGATGTCCCTATGTTGATAGGTGGTAGATTAGGGGCATACAACGGGGGAGATGAAGGATGAAAGATGAGCGGTGAAGGATGAGCGGTGAAGGATGAGCGGTGAAGGATGAGTGATGAAGGATGAGTGATGAATTATAAGTAATAAGTAATGAAAGCAGTTTATATACACGGATTTGCGGGGTCGATACACTCCGATACGATTACGAACTTTCGTAAATATTATCCAGAATTGGAATGGTGCCCACTGGAGGTGGATCATCATGTGGACGAGTCAGTGAAGAAAATCAATGATTTCGTAGTTTCCAACCCCGATGTCAAATACCTGATTGGCAGTTCGTTGGGCGGTTTCTATGTCTTGTGTGCGGACTTCGCAGGGAGGAAGATTGTCATCAATCCAGTGTTGAATCCGATGTCTTCGCTAAAGAAGGCAGTCGGCGTAAACAAGTATCGTGGCCGTCGTGAGAATGGCGAAACAGAGTTTAAACTGACGATGCAAGACCTATTTCGTTTCAAGGCATACAAGCCTAAGGACACGCCAGAAACCATCTGCCACTACACGCCTCATGATCCTAATCTTGGCGAGGACATCAAACGCGAATACCAAAAGTTTTTTGCCCATGCAGAAATGACCCCTCACCTGAGGAGCCATTTCACGGATGAGCACTATATCAAGCATAAGCTCCGAGATGCGATGAACTGATGAAACAAAAAAAAACGCTAAAGAATTCTTTAGCGTTTTTACTTTCTGGTGATCCGTGCAGGATTCAAACCTGCAACCCCCACATCCGTAGTGTGGTACTCTATTCAGTTGAGCTAACGGACCATGCTTCTCAAAAGCGGGTGCAAAGGTACTGCTTTTTTTTGACATGACCAAATTTTTTCATAAAAAAGTACATTTTTTTTTGTAGTGTTGCAAAAAAATCGTACCTTTGCAGGACAAAATAACATGATTTTATATGAAACAGAGTATTTATAGCGCCGCTGTAGCGGCATTGCTTTGGATAGTAGGAGTAAATGCATTTGCAGTAGCTCCCCTACCTGGATTGGATTTAGAAGAGCCTTATCGCGCACGCGCACCTTTTACAATCGTGTCGCATGATGCTCATACCAACATACAGAAAGTGGCTCCTCGCCAAACACCCAAAATCAATCTTGCGCCTCGCGGATTATTGATTTTGGTAGATTTTTCGGATGTTACGTTTGCAGAAACAAATACCGTTCAGGCGTTTGACTCACTTGCTAACGGAGAGAATTATACCTACAATGGAGCAAGCGGCTCATGTCAAGCATATTTCAAAGATCAATCGAATGGACAATACGTGCCACATTTTGATGTGGTTGGACCTGTAGTTCTGCCACAATCAATGGCTTACTATGGAGCCAACAAGAGCGATGGCAGTGACCAGTATGTGGTTGATTTTGTGATTGATGCATGTCAAGGGGCTGATAAATTGGGTGTTGACTTCGCTAAATATGACAATGATAATGATGGTATGGTGGACTTTGTGTATATCATCTATGCAGGCTATGCAGAGTCAGAAGGAGGAGGAGCCTCCACCATTTGGCCACATAACTGGGATTTGATTTCTGCGTTGTATTTTGGTTACACCAATCAAAAAGAGTATTTTGCCACATCTGCGACAAACTATAAGTTGCCCGAAATAGATGGAAAACTGCTGAATAATTACGCTTGCTCAAATGAAATAAAAAAGAGCTCGAATGCTCGTACAGGAATAGGTACAATCTGCCATGAGTTTAGCCATGTATTAGGATTACCAGATTACTATTTAACAACTGGCAATCCAACTGTTGATAAACGATATACACCAGGAGCATGGTCGTTGATGGGATATGGAAATTACCTCAACGATGGCAATACCCCGCCTAATTATTCTGTGTATGACAAGTATTATTTAGGATGGCTGAAACCTGAAGCTTTAGCTACATCCAAAAGCTTGGAAATACCAGCAGATGGAGAAACGACCTATATGATTAGTCGCGATGAGCAGCATGTGGCAGCAGGACCTTATCGCACAGATACCGTTTATTACATCGAGAATCGTCAGCAAGAGGGCTGGGATGCGTACTTGCCAGGGCATGGATTGCTAATGTGGCGAGTGATATTTGACGAAGAAGACTGGTTCGGCAACTATCCAAATGACTATATCGCTCGTTATTTCTTGGTTTCAGCGAAGAAGACTTCTTCTCCCTATACGACTACTAAACCTAAACCAGAAGTTCCATTCCCTGGTTCTGGAAACATCACCTCATATACGACTTTTTCGCACAATAAATTAGAAAACATACAGGAGGTTGATGGAGTGATCACATGTGACTTCGTGACCACTACCAAGCCAACCGCGATAGAGAATATCGTCGTGCTGCAAACGGGAAAATGGTACAATATATTGGGACAACCTATTGACCCAGAAAATTACGTAGGAATAGGTATTAACAATGGCAAAAAATACCTGCTCCGATAAATGAATTGATTACCCTTAGAAAGCAAGGCTATGAAAATCGTTGTAGCATCCGATTCGTTTAAGGGTTCGTTGAGCAGCACAGAAGTGGCTATGGCGGCTACGCGTGGTATCAAAGCTGTTTATCCCGATTGCGAAGTGGTGGCGGTGAACGTAGCCGATGGCGGCGAAGGCATAGTAGATGCCATTGTAGAAGCATTGCACGGTGAGATAATTGCTACCACCGTGAGCGACCCGCTCGGTCGCCCTATTCAAGCCCACTATGGCATAGCAGGTGCAACCGCTCTTATCGAGATGGCAGCTGCCAGTGGACTTCCCCTACTCCGCCCTGAAGAACGCAATCCGTGGCTCACATCCACCCACGGTACGGGTGAAATGATCATGGATGCTATTCGCAGAGGTTGTCGCCAATTTCTTGTGGGCATAGGCGGTAGTGCTACCAACGATGCAGGCACAGGAATGTTGCAAGCCATGGGTTTTCGTTTCTACGACGCCAATGATAAAGAGATTACCCATTGCTGCGGCGGTACCATGCAAGATATTGTGCGTATTGACGATAGTCATGTGCCCGATAGTGTGCGCTCATCCACTTTCACCATTGCATGCGATGTGGATACACCCTTCTGCGGTCCTGAAGGTGCAGCACCCATATTTGCACCACAGAAAGGCGCAGACACCGCTATGGTACAGCAATTAGATGCAGGCATGACATCGCTGGCGAAAGTGATAGAAGACAAATATCACATCAACATCGTGCCCATTGCTGGTGCAGGCGCAGCAGGCGGTATGGGCGGCGCGTTCCGCGCTTTCCTACATGCCACCCTCAGACGCGGCATTGACATGGTGCTCGATGCTATTGATTTTAACACAATCATCCAAAACGCCGACCTTGTTATCACAGGCGAAGGAATAATTGATTTTCAGACAGCCAAAGGCAAGACTGTCGCAGGCGTTTTGACTCGCGCCAAGCAACAAGGCATACCTGTAGTGGCTATTGGTGGTAGTATAGAAATGTGCGATAGTGTTCAACAAATGGGCTTCGCGGGCGTCTACCCGATACTGGGAGAAAAAGTACCATTGGAAGTTGCTATGCAACCTGATTTTGCAGCGACGAATGTAGAAAATACAATCCGACGTATCTTGCCTTCGCATATCTATTAAAACACTTAATGTAAAAACAAAGGATGTATCAATTATTTGACACATCCTTTGTTGTTGTTGGAATATATCTGCCGTTATACAGTAGCCTCGATATTCCACATAAAAGCACGAACACCGACTTCTTTGTTGCGTTTGTCGAGTTTCTTTACTGCTTCGAGTAGCATAGGAGCTTTCTCATCTGGTACAATGGTAATAACACATGAGTTCATCTCTGGCCATGCGTGGGTACCACGGCGTGGCTCACCATTCTTACTTCCACGACCCTGTACCTCCTCGAAGAAAGTAAAACCACGTATTTCTAACATATCAAGCATATACTCCACACGTTCGGTGTTAGCTTGATTGAATACTATCATTACAGATTTCATAATTACATTTGGATTAAGGAGCTTATTTTTCGTTTTCTTCGCAATCTTTCACATCAATGTCCATGAAGATGAAGTTCTCGCGCACTTTCTTGAGTTTGTCGCGTTCACCTTTCTTAGACATTGCACCATAAACGACAGGTACAATGTATAGAGTCAAGAATGTACTAACGGTCAAACCACCGATTACGACAATACCCAATGGTTGCCACATCTCGGCACCTTCACCTTGGCTCACTGCCATTGGCACCATACCGAGGATAGTGGTGAACGCAGTCATCAATACAGGGCGCAGACGGCTCTCGCCTGACATCTGGATGGCCTCGTTAAGGTCGTGTCCACGCTCACGCATGAGGTTGATATAGTCCACAAGCACGATACCGTTCTTCACCACGATACCCACAAGGAGTACCAGACCCAGTGCGCCAATCATATCCAGAGAAGTGTTGGTGAGCCACAGGGCTATAATCACACCCGAGAGCGCAAATGGTACGGAGAACATGATGATAGCAGGTTTGCTGAACGACTCGAACTGCGATGCCATCACGATATACACGAGCAGGATAATCAGCATACCCAGCATACCCATCTTGCCGAATGTCTCTTGTTGGTCTTCGTAGTCACCCGCGATACGCATAGTGTATCCAGCAGGGGAATCCACTTGAGGAAGCACTTGTGTCTCAATGGCGTGCGCGAGTTCGCCCAATGTGGTCTCGAATGGAGTGACTTTGACGGTCACAATACGCTGACGACTCTTACGTGCGATAGTAGGTGGAGCCCAATACTCGTCCACTGAGCAGACCTCTGACAGTTTGATAATCTTGCCTGTTGGGGTTGGGATAGAGAAGTCGAGCACATCGCTAATGGAGTTGCGGTTTTCCTCCTTGAGGCGAACGAGGATATCATACTCCGAACCATCCTCTTTGAGGTAACCAACAGCCATACCATTCACGCGGTTACGCAGGTAGGAAGATATGGTGGCAGAAGTCAATCCAAGACGACTTGCTTTCTCTTTGTCCACTACGATCTTTATCTCAGGACGGTCATCATCGCGGTCGGCATAGACGTCACGTGCACCTGGCAGTTCCTTGGTCAGTGCCATGACTTGTTGCGCCATTTGGTTGGTAATATCGAAGTCATAGCCATAGATCTCGATATCTACAGTATTGCCGCCACCAGGGCCTCCACCACTGGTAGATGCTTGATATTCAATAATTTCAGGATATTGTGCCATTTCTTGACGAAGCACTTCGGCAATCTGCCAAATAGTGCGCTCGCGTTCCCACTTTTTGTTCAAACGCACGGTCATAGAGATGGTGTTATTCATTGTGGTGGAGAAGATAGCACCCGTACCGTCATCATCGTTGGAACCCGCAGAGGTAGCAATCATCTCGATCTCAGGCACAAGCACCATAAAACGCTCTTCCAATTTGCGTGCGGTTTTGAGGGTTTCGTCAATGCGTGTACCGCGTTGTAACTCAACGGTTACGCTCAAGCGAGCATTGTCCTGTTGTTGCATAAAGTCGGTACCTACTTTGCCAAAAATATATGGCAAGAGTGAAGCTCCGAAGAACGCAAATAGAATAACAATAGTCAATGCCTTGTGGCGCAAGCACCATGCAAGCGATTTGCCGTATGCTTTGTCCACCTTGTCGAGGAAAGCTACGATAGTGCGGTCGTACCACGATTTCTTCTCGCTATCGTCCACCAACTTACCATTAATTACTTTGAATTTCTTGGCTTTCAGCAGTTTAGAGCAGAGCATAGGGGTAAGACTGATAGCGATGACAGTAGAAGTACAGCATACTACGGTAACAATCCAGCCCAATGATTTGAACATGATACCTGCCATACCCTCCATCATGGTCAGTGGCACGAATACGGCTACGAGCACTAAGGTAGTAGCAATAACGCTGATCCATACCTCGTTGGTGGCGTAGATAGATGCCTCGCGTGGACTCTCACCACGTTCAATATGGCGTGTGATATTCTCGAGCACCACAACCGCGTCGTCCACCACCATACCAATAGCGATAGTCAATGAACAGAGCGAGATGATGTTGATGCTGGAGGCAGCCATCTTCAAATAGATAAACGCTACAATCAGTGAGATAGGAATAGTGAGCGAGATGATGAGTGTCGCACGCCATTTGCCCAGGAAGAAGAGCACCACGAGCACCACGAATAGCAATGCGTAGAGCACAGACTCCTCAAGGGAGTTGATGGAGTTGCGGATATTGTCAGCCGAGTTGTAGATCTCTTGAATCTTCACGTCGGTAGGCATTTGCTTTTGAATCTTTTTCAATGCTTTATCTACGTCCTCGCAGACTTGCACGGTGTTGGAGCCCGATTGCTTAGCTACAATCAGACGCACGGCCTCACGACCATTGGTCTTCTCATCCAATGAAAGATCCTTGATAGTATCGCGCACAGTAGCAATATCGCGCACGAATACTTGTTGCCCTTGTGGGGTCATGGTCACCATCAAGTCCTCAATCTCGCGACTCTCGATGAACTCAGAGCGCACCTGCATTTGGTATTGCTCCTTCTCCATCTTCACCGTACCCGACGAGAGGTTGAGGTTGTTGGCAGAAATGACTTGTCCCACTTGCTCCAGTGAGATGCCAAAAGCATCTAATTTTTGTTGGTCAATATCCACATATACATAGCGGTTTGGCGCACCTGCTACAGACAGGTTACCGATACCATTGATCTGGTTCAATTGTGGAATCACCTCATCGTTGAGGATTTTGTCGAGTGCAGGATATGACTCGTCTGCCGTGATAGCATATTGGCAGATTGGCATGGTGCTCGATGAGAACTTGAACACCATAGGCGACGAACAACCGTCAGGCAACTGGTTCTTAGCCATGTCGCAGAACGATCGTATGTCGTTGACGGCTTCCGTAATGTCGGACCCCCATTCCAATTCGAGTACTACAAGACTGACATTATCTTTACTGGTAGAGTTGATATACTTCAGGTTATCCACCGAAGTCAAACTATTCTCCATGATTTTCGAGACATTGGTCTCTATCTCGGACGCCGACGCACCTGGATAGGTGGTCATCACCATCACATAGGGTGGGTCCATCTCAGGAAATTGATCCACAGGCAGTTGCACGAAGCAGAACAGACCTATGATCATCACCGCAACGAACACCAGCATCGTCGTTACGGGATTCTTAATCGCGGTTTTATAAATTGCCATAGTTCTTCAGGTTTTACTTTACTTCAATTTTCACTCCGTCAACCAGTTTGTGTTGACCCACGCTGATGTATTCTACACCTGCTTTAATTTCAGGTGCAATGATTTCAATGTTCTCGTCAAAGCGTTGTCCGAGTTGCACGCTCACGCGCTTAGCGTAGCCATTCTCGTTGATAAACACATAGCGTTCGTTCGAACCAATCAGTTTCTCTACCGATTGATAAGGCACTACGATGGTGTTCTCCTTGCCCAATCCGAGGGTAGTAGTCACGTACATACCACCACGCAATTTCTTGCTCGCATTAGGGATAACCACCTTGCATTGGAAGGTGTGGCTCGCAGCGTCGATGGTTGGATAAACCACCTCAATCGTTGCAGGGAAAGTCTCATCTGGATACACTTCGCTCTTCACGGTCAGCTTCATACCCTCTTTAATCATAGGGTAATATGTCTCTGGCACTGCAATCAACGCTTTCAGCTTCTTCACTTGTGTGAGCACCACGATTGGCTGACCGCCATATAGCTCGCCATCCTCGTAGGTCTTAGCAGAAATAACACCATCGAATGGAGCTTTCACGTAAGTGTTTTGCTCCAAGAAAGCGAGGTTTTGCTTCAGTTGGTCGTATGCCACTTTTGTCTGGTCGTAGGTCTGTTGGCTTACGCTTCCTGTTTCCAGCAATGCCTCCAAACGTCCCACCTCGATTTCAAGGTTAGCCAGTTGGATTTTTTGTGTGAGATACTGTGTTTGGTCCATACGTACAAGCATGTCGCCTGCTTTCACCTCATCGCCTACTTCCACGAAGATATGCTCTATCTTACCTGTCAGCGATGGTGCTACGTTTTGTGTCACATAGCCCTGTACGTTCGTAGAAATATTGAGCACGCGCTCAATCTCTTTTTCTTGGAGGGTTATTGTACCTACCGCCTCCACGCGCTCAGCTTCTTGTTGAGTTGCCTGAGCATCTTTCTTGCCGCAACCAATCAAACAAACTGCGGCAGCCATCATTAATACAATCTTTTTCATTATCTTTATTATTTTCTTCATTCAAAATTCTTAATTCAAAATTATAAATTAAGGAACTTCTCCAATTCCACTTCCGCATTCACCAGTGTCAGCACCGCTTGCACATAAGTCGATTGTGCGGTGATGAGGTCGTTACTGGCATTCACGAGGTCTAAGTTACTTGCCACACCCTGTTGAAATTTCAGCGAAGTGTTGTCAAACACGCGTTGTGTCACGCCCATGTTCTCTTGCTCGTTGGTGTAAGTCTCATACGCATTTTGCAGGTTATAGCGCAATTGTTCATTTTGGATACCAAGGTTATCGGCTGTCTCCTCAAACGTGTTACGCGCTTCTTCCAAGGCGATTTTCTTCTCTACCACACCTGCTGCACGCTTACCCGACGACCACAATGGCATACTCACCTGTATGCTCAGCGCATTAGGAGGAGTCATGTTAAAGCCCTCTTTCTCACCAAAATAGTCTTTTTCGCTGTATTGATAGCCCACACCTATGGTTGGACCATACGCCCAACCTGCCATGTGTACATTCTTCTTCGCCAATTCTACATTTTTGGCTAATGTTTGGTAGCTCAAGTTGTTTTCCAATACAAACTCCTTACCCAGCAATGCGACTATTGCCTCCGCACTCAGCATATCGCTCAGTTGGGTGGTGAGGGTCAGTTCGGTTTCTGCTGGAACATTCAGCAGCACTTTCAGCGCATTGATTGCCAACTGTGTCGAACGCTTGTTAGCATTGATATTATTCTTCAATGTATTCACGCGCACCAGGATTTGGTCAGCCGTCGTTTGCTCTGCTGCACCCACTTCCACGCTGCGTTGGGTCATTGCCGCCAAATTCTCAATGTTCTTCAGCGAACTATCCAGCAACTTCACCACATCTTCCAGCACCAACACCGAAGCGTAACTCGATTTCACACTCGCGCGCAGATTGTCCTCGCTGATTTCGAGATTCAGTTTTTGCATCTCAATCGCAGTATTGTTGAGCAATGCTCCCACAATCGCCTGTCCATTAATACCCACCGATGCTGTGATACCCAATGTACCATTGTCTTTAATAGGCATACCACCCAAGTTCATCTCGTAGCCCATCATCGACTGATATGCCCACGACATATCCACCGACGGAAGCATACTGGCTATCGTTTGCCAACGGGTGGCATACGCTTTCTGCACTGCCAAGTCCGCATTCTTCAGCGAGCGATTTTGCGCCACTGCATAGTCTTGCGCCTCTTGCAAGCTCAGGTTTAGGGTAGCAGGCACCTCTTGTTTGGGTGCACGCTTCGTGGCAGCCATCACATGGTCGGCTGCCATCATGTTTGCCGCTATGGCAAACATACTAACTAATAATACAATCTTTCTCATCTTTTCTTATATATTACCTTATTTATTATGTACTTCTTTTTCGAGCACTGCCAATCCTTCTTCCGTCAACATGCCACGCAGCAGGATATCTATCGTCGTATTGCCCATATGTCTAACGTCTTGTGGCTTCATCTTGTGTCTTTCCGCACGTTCGGCCAACATCAGATGCGTATTCACCAACAACAATGCTGCCACTTCTATATCTATCTCCTCGCGGAATATCCCTTCGCCCTGACCTTTCCTCAAGAACTGTACCAAAAACTGTTGCATCATCTTGCGCATACGTTGCAGGTGTTCTTGATGCAGCGTGGGATAATACTTCTTCAGGTCGTATAACATCGGCGGTGTCTGATGCGTACTTTTTTCTGTTTGTCTGGCAATCTTCGTCCAATCCACGATGCATTGCAGCACGGTCTTATCCGCTACCAGGTGCTGCACTTCCCGTGCCACTTTCTGCTCGTGCTCATGCAATATTTCGCTCACCAATTCATCTTTCGAAGGGAAATACACATAAAACGTCTTCTTGGATATACCCAGCTCTTTGCATAGGTCATCCACGCTCACCGAACGTATTCCCACTTCCTGCATACGTGGCTTAGCCGCTTTCAATATGCTTTCTTTTACATCACTCATCTGTTCTTTTATATTCCCTTATCAATTACGTACCATATACGTAGGATATACGTAACATATACGTAGGATAAACGTAAGATAATGCTGCCTTTAAGCAGGGAACAACCCAGTACAAAGCACTCCTCTTCCCGCAAAAACCGTGCAAAGGTACTACTTTTTTACGAAACAACCAAAGATTTTAAGAAACTTTAATACTTTTGTAGTTTCCATGTTACAAAATATGCGCACAAAAAATCCCCAATGAATCAACTTCATCGGGGATCGATTATTGCTGCAATCAATAGCTTATAGCAGTTCCACGGAGCGATTGACAAACTTAGCCAGCGCTTCGCCTTTCAATTGACCTGCTGCCAACATGGCAATATCAATCAATTGGTGCAGTTTGTCGCTGCTTGCAGCGTAGGTGCTGTATTGCTCCTTAAGTTGTTGCTTGAGCGCAGCCAACTCCTTGGTCACGTTAGTCACCGCATCCTTTTCCTCTTGGGTCAAATCGGCATCCTTCTTACCCTTTTGCGCCTCTTGCAATGCCTTTTCCTCCGCCTGTTTAGCTGCCAACTGCTCCACGATTGGGTTCACTTGCTCGCCGCAAGCGGCGGTAATTTCTGCAAGGAGGGCTTTCACCTTATCGTTAGCCGTATTGATGACCAAGTTGTATTGGTCTGGCATATTGCCGTAGAACGACATACCCTGTTGATGAGCCGACATCTCTTTCATACGGCGCATGAATTCATTTTGGGTGAGGAAAACAGGAAGTGCATCTGCTGACACGGCTTCCAAACTTACGTCATAGCGGGTTTTATCGGTTTTAGGCAACTGAGATTCGAAACTGTAGCGCAATGCGTCTTCTTCATTGGCTGTCAGTTCTACCTTGGCTTTGTCCTCTTTTTGGATGATGTTCTCTATCACATCCGAGTCCACGCGCACGAAACGAATCATCTGCTTCTTGTCGTCGCTGCCATCGCCATAGCTCTTTTGCTCGAATTGCGACATAGCGTGCACATCCAGTTCGCCGTCCATGAGGAGCACGTCATAGCCCTTCTCCTTAGCGCGTTGGATATAGGCGTAGCTGGCATCAGCGTCTTGTGCATACAGCATGATGAGGTCACCGTTCTTGTCGGTTTGAGCGTCTTTGACCTGTGCTTTATACTCCTCGAAAGTGAAGTACTTGCTGTCAATATTCTTGAGCAACGCAAAGCCCACAGCACGGTCGTAGAACTTATCATCGCTGAGCATGCCGTATTGGATAAAGAGCTTGATGTCTTCCCACTTTTTCTCAAAGTCCTCGCGATCATTCTTGAATATCTCTGCCAATTTGTCAGCCACCTTCTTGGTGATATGACTGGAGATCTTCTTCACATTGTTGTCACTTTGCAGGTACGAACGGCTCACATTCAGCGGAATATCTGGCGAGTCGATGACACCGTGGAGGAGGGTCAAGTATTGTGGCACAATATTCTCCACTTCATCGGTCACGAACACTTGATTGCAATAGAGCTGAATCTTATTGCGCTGAATATCAATATTATTCTTGATACGTGGGAAGTAGAGGATACCCGTAAGATGGAATGGGTAATCCACGTTGAGGTGGATATGGAAGAGTGGCTCATCCATTTGATAAGGATAGAGTTGGTGATAGAACTTCTGGTAATCCTCATCGGTCAGGTCAGCAGGTTTGCGTGTCCATGCAGGATTAACATCGTTGATGATATTATCCTCATCGGTCTCTACTTGTTTGCCGTCCTTCCACTCTTTCTTCTTGCCGAAAGCAATCTCTACAGGGAGGAACTTGCAGTACTTGGTGAGCAATCCCTCTACGGTTGCATCTTCCAGATACTGAGCATATTCGTCGTTGATATGCAACACAATATCTGTACCGCGCTCTGACTTGATGGTCTCTTCCATTGTGTACTCAGGCGAACCGTCGCATGACCAGTGAACGGCTTTGGCGTCCTCTTGGTACGAGAGGGAGAATATCTCCACTTTGTCTGCAACCATGAAGGCAGAGTAGAAACCCAAACCGAAGTGACCGATGATAGCTTCGGCTTTGTCTTTGTATTTATTCACAAACTCTTCTGCACCAGAGAAAGCGATTTGGTTGATATACTTATCCACCTCCTCGGCTGTCATACCGATACCGTGGTCTTGTACGGTAAGGGTCTTTTTCTTTTTATCAATAAGTACGCGCACACGTGTGTCACCCAACTCGCCTTTGGCTTCGCCTACAGAGGCGAGGGTTTTCAGTTTTTGGGTAGCATCTACCGCATTACTAATCAACTCACGGAGAAAAATCTCGTGGTCAGAATACAAAAATTTCTTGATGACGGGGAAGATATTATCTGATGTTACCCCGATGTTTCCTTTCTTGCTCATAAATATATTTTATTTTGTTAATGCTTATTTCGCCTTTGCTCAAACGATTCGTCGCAAGCAAATTTTCATAATTCTTAATTCATAATTCATAATTATCAAAAACCTTGCCAAACCTCCCAATCCCTTCCCACCTGCCATTTTGACATATCCCCCCTACAGGGCGCAGCCCGTTCTCCCAACTCCAGCGAGCTCACTTTATTTGCATCACGGCTTGGATTAGCTCTTCTGGACTAAGATCTGTAGCATTATTGATGCGTGTTTTATACGTATAGATTGTATTGATTGAATAATCCAGTAGTTTGGCAATCTGTGCATTATCGTTTATACCTAATCGAATCAGTGCAAAGATGCGTAATTCAGCATTCAACAATTCATTGGCTTTAAGACAAATCTGCTGATCGGGCTTGAGCAATAGATTAAATTGCTCCACAAAATGGGGATAGATATGTAGAAACATCGTATCAAAGCGCTTGTAAAAATTGTTTTTTAACCCTCGCACATCCGCATACAGCGGTATTGAAAATAGTTCTTCCCAACGTTTATCTTGTGCTTTGCGTTTGACATAACGTTGGTATTTTTCGAATATACTATACACCGAATTTTCGTTGCAAAGGAATGTGGCGATACACTCTTCTTTTATCTTATTGGCTTCAGTGAGTTGCATATTGGCAGATTGTACTTTTTGCTCAGCGCGAACTACTGCACGATGACGATTATAAAGCAACACAAATGCCAACAGCACCCCCACGATCAGCACATATAAGCAGATGTTTAGGCGTGTTATACGCCTATTCTGCTGCTGTTCAATCAATAACTGCTGTTGCTCAATGATTGGCATTACCTTGGTTATCTTCACTTGTCGATGGCGTGCGTTATAGAAATTAGCATCGTTCAATGCCACTTGAATAAAGTGTGCGGCCTCGGGTATGTTTCCTTGTTCGAATGCATGTTGTGCTACTACACTCATCGCTACTGTTTCTTTCGTACAACTCTTGATATCAGCAATAGCAGCCAAAATGATATTGCGATTAGCTAGCGCGGTATCTCCCATATTCTGATAGATAAATGCCAGTGAAGAATAGGCAATCGCTTTTTGATGCTCCGTGATGTGAGACGTTTCTAGCACTCTATTAAAGCGTTGGATTGCTAAATTATTCTCGCCCATTTTCATGGCGTAGAGAGCCGCCGTGGACCAATAGCGAATAGTATCTTGAGGTGATATGCGCTTTAGTGCTTCTTCGCTGAGTTTATTTCCTTGATTGATATATTCGTAACTGATCTTACCATGCGCATAATCTGCCATATCGTAGAGCAAACGTGCGTAGTGAATATAATACTCCGCTTGAATATCCTGATTGCTATGCGCTATATCAATGGATTGGAATATATCCGAACTTTCCTTAAAAAGTCCCGAACTTAGATATAGAAATGCCTGTTTGATTTTTGCCTGCGCAATTTTGTTGTTATCCTTAGTCAATAGTGCTTCATCTATCAGTTTTTCTACATACATAGTAGCCGTGTCATAGGAATACGACTGATATTCCTCAGTCAGTGCCAATAATCGATCATATTGGCTCATTGGAGCCTGCTGCAGATAGTGAATTCGCTGTTGTTTTTGCTGTTGATACAGTTCGTGCTCTTCAAGCACCTGCACCAGATTGTTCAAGTCGCTATCATTGGTTGCTAACAAGCCTATATTGCTCAGCAACAATACACAGATAAAGCACAACTTTCTCATAACTTCAAAATCTTAATCGTCTGCTGCTTATTTCTGCCCACAATATAAACGCCCGTACTGGCTTGCTGCCAGTTCGTTGTAGAGCGCCCCATAATATCGTAGGTTTGCATATCTTCTCCAGACCCTGATACTTCCAAAGTTTCCACATCCGCCCCTTGGCAATCTGCCGATGGTATCCATGTCCAGTAATTAGTTTGATAAGTACCCAACTCCTTCTCTACATCTTGGCAGTTGAGGTCACAATATGTGGCATTGCCTTTTGCATTAGCAAAGTAGAAGGCAGTCGCGGCTTTTTGCACGTTGATGGATTTTAATACCAAGTTTTCTATCGCATTAGCTCCTGCAGCGATATAGAAGGCATGTTGACGCGAATCAATCACGTCCACATGCTCTACGTAGATGTTCTTAACTGGATATTTTATCGTAGGTCCAATATTGAATGCTCCTTGCATATTTCCCCAGAAGTCGCCAGATGTACCTTTTGTACCGCGTTTACAACCTGCATGTACAATCGTGATGTCATGCAGGCGTATCATACCTTCATCACCAAAACCTTTGCCATCGAAATCCGCATTGACGCGAACCCCGCTTTCTAATGGATCAAAAATAGCGATATGATGGGCACAGTGATTCGTTCCACCAAAGAACCCAAGCGATGAAGCACGCCAGTTGTTCTCGGCTGTGCAATAGGCATAGGTCACATCCTTACACATGCGAGCAGTGGTCCACGAAGCCATATCGTCATCGCCATTGTTGCGGAATGAGCAATATTGAATAGTGTGTCCAATAGAAGCATGCGAAGCATTAAAACCATCGGCATAATGGTTACGGAAGCGACAATGCTCTACCAGCAGATTCTCGCTGCCTGTTGCTGAGTAATCCGCTATCCATGCCCCACACTCAAAGTGCTCCGTCCAACAATTACGAATCACCGAGTTCTTTCCCCATGAGCCCATAAATGTTTTACCCACTTGCTTTGAATTATCATTGTTGTAGTAGCGTTGGTTATTGATGGTATTGATATACATCCCCTCGATGCGAATATTGCTACGGTTGGTTTCAAAACCTCGTTGATGATAAGTAGAAGAGTTGTCGGATGGGGCAGAAAAGAAAATCTCAGTGTACCACATACCAGCTCCCACTAATTCTGTGCTATCGTAATTGATGTGAATACGCTTGTCCACTTCCCATCTCCCTGCAGGGATATAGATAATCTTACCACGATGCTTACTCACAAAATCCTGCAGACTACTGCCATCGTATTGTACCTTGTTGCCTTCGATACTCTCAAATGTCACGGGCTCAGGCACCATCTCAAGTTCCACAAAGTCTATGGTATAGGGCACCATGTTGTCATCTGCTTTCACCACACGCAATTCTTCGCCATGTGCCAGAGGACGTGACAAACGCACATGTTGTTCATCAAAGCGCATGCGTATCACGCAATTGGCAATAGGGGTGTTTACAGGATAAGTACCCGTACAGTACTGCCAAGCCCAATAACTATCGAGGGTCAATTCACCTACTTTTTCATCACTAGCATAGATATGCACATTGCCTCTGGTTCCTAATCCCTCCTCACTATCGGGTAGGGAGAAGCGCATGGTAAGTCCATCGCCAGGATTATTCACGCGCCATGCCACATAATCGTTCTTAGCCATCAACTGTACGGCTTGTTGGTGGGTCGCCTCAGATTGCAGCATGCGCTGATCATCTGTTGCCTCTAAAAACACTCCGTTGCTGACACACCAATTGGGTTCTGCCTCATAGCGCTCGTAACAACGATTGTAGTAACCACGTTGCAAACTATCTGTAGGAAACAGATACACATCACTATCCACATCCGATTGAGCAATTGTGCAACTTGCTATTCCAAAAAGCAAGGAAAAAAGCAAAAAACATTGGAGTTTCATCATACAAAAATATTAAATGGTTTGTTTACACCTGCAAAGGTAATCATTTTTTTTGAAATAGAAAAATGCGAGGGTGCAAAGGGGGCTCATTTAGACAAAAAATAGATATTTATAATTTATAAAGTATCTATATTTTATTGTATAGAAAAATTATGTTATTATTCTTTGAATAATATATAGTATAAAAATCGGAAATTTATCCATATTTTTATTATATTATTTGACAAACCGACAAAATACTTATAACTTTGCATCGTCAAAAGACAAAATTTAGCTTGTCTAAAACACAATTATTAACCTTTTAAATTATCAACACAATGAAAAAATTTACTGTTATTTTGGCTGCTGCGCTTGTAAGTTTTAGCGCAATGGCTCAACACACATTGAACAACCCTGTAGGTGCAGACGGTCGCTACATCGTTAAGTACGACTGCGCAAAAGATCAATTTGCAGCATCTAATGACATGGAAGTGGATGAGACTTTCACTTTCGCAGTTGACGTTACAGGCACATGGTTGGAAGACTTCTTGAAAGGTACTCCAGTAGCAGAAGGTGCAAGCCGTGCTCTTGCTATTAACAAATGGACTAGCAAAGGTGACGTAAATGGTGAAACCAACCGTATGAAACAAATCAAAGGCAACATCTATGGTATGACTGTCAACTATGCACAAATCTTCGCTAATAAAGACGTGTTGGCTTCTGACGTATTGAAGGCAGACTCTATACTCTACATCTATGGTCAAATCTTCGGTTTCGAATATACCGCAGATAACCCAGGTGCAGGCTGGTGGATGTGGGAGAACCAAGACATTAATACAACCCAAGCTCCTGGTTCAGACTGCTTGTTTGCTTTCCTCCCTTACACAGGTACCAAGACTTGTCCTGAATTCTATGCGGATGATTTCGAAGAGGGTATCTATGGTAGTGACCAGATGGGCTTTGCTGCTCCTTGTGTAGATGCTCCTACAGCCGTAGAGAATGTAGAGGTGAAGCAACAAGGTGCTAAGTTCATTGAGAACGGCCAAATGTACATCTTGCACAATGGCGTGAAATACAACGCATTGGGCGCACAAGTAAAGTAATCTAATTATTTATTCTATCAATCGGGGCGGTATCGCCGCCCCGATTATTTCTATTTATTCTATGTGCGGGCTGCCCGCGCGTATTGTCGAACTCATATATCCCTGATCGCATGAATCACACACTGCACAGAGCACTTTGCACCCTGTTACTGCTCATTTTGGGTTGGCATGTCTATGCTAAACCTATCGAAGGTACAGTATCCGACGCTGCGGGTAATCCTATTATTGGTGCCACAGTTGTCGAAGTGTCCACCTCCAATGGTACTGTGACCGATATAGATGGACTGTTCTTGATAGACGTTCAAGAGGGTAAGAAATTACAAATATCCTACGTGGGTTATACTACACAGACGATAACTGTGGAGTCTGGTAAATCCTCGTATAGTATCACGCTAGTGGAAGATACGGAGTTATTGGATGACGTAGTAGTCATCGGTTATGGTACTCAGCGTCGTAGTGACGTGACGGGTTCTATATCGTCGGTATCGGCCAAGGATATTGCCGATTTCTCGTCCAAGTCTTTAGCCGAGTCGTTGCAGGGTATGGCAGCAGGTGTGACCGTAACCAAGGGTAGTGGTTCGCCAGGTGAATCAGCTGATATCCTTATACGTGGTGCAGGTTCGCTCAATGGTATGGCGCCATTGTACGTCGTAGATGGTGTGGCGCAATCTACGGGATTCAACTTCAATATGCGCGATGTGGAAAGCATTGAGGTGCTCAAGGATGCTGGTTCTGCAGCCATCTATGGTTCGAAAGCCGCAGGCGGTGTGATTCTCATCACCACCAAGAAAGGCAAAAGCCAACGCACACAAGTGGACTTAAATGCGCGCGTTGGATGGCGCAATATCACATCCAACATCAAGCTCCTCGGTACCGAAGATTGGATACGTGCACGTGATATATGGGGTACAGGTAGCACGTTAGACGTATTAGGAGCTACTTCTATCGAAGAACTTCCCAATACCGATTGGATGGACGTGATGTTCGGCACAGGTATTGAACAAGAATACAACGTTTCTGTTAGTGGCGGTGGCGAAAAAACTAAAATGTTCCTCTCCATCGGCTATTTGGATGAGAAGGGTACATATCTAGACACGCGCGCAAAGCGCTATTCTTTTCGTACCAATCTCGACCATAAGATTGGCAAACATGTCACCCTTGGCGAATCTATCTATGGTGCCATGACCTCGTCCAACCCTTCTACCAACTCTTCTATTTACAATCACACGGTACCCTTCCGCACCGTACCTGTGGCAGAAGTTCTGGATGAAAACGGTAATTATGCACAGACACCTATGTCCGTGGGGTCGGGTCCTAACTTCGCAGGTCTTGAAGCTGCCTACCACGATATTCAGGACAAGAACTACCACCTCAACGCACAAGCCTACCTTAATGTAGAATTTATTCCTGGACTGACATGGCATACCACTGGTTCTGCCACGTTGGGTGCATACTCCAAACGCTTCTTTACCGAGTACAAAGATTTTGGTCCCGTACAAGTGGGTATTGATGGTGGACAACTGGATTCCTACGCTGGTACCAATCTACGACTGATGTTCAACTCCGTATTGACCTATGATGCACAGTGGGGCGATCATAGCTTCAAAGCCATGGTGGGTACCGAATGGTGGAAATATGACGGCTATGACCTTTCTGTCAATAGTTATGGTTTCTCTATTCCCATTGCTCAATCCATCGCTCTCGCTACAGCTGGGGCTACCAAGGATGCGTCGGATGGTATTCCACAGGAACGTCGTGGTTCAGCCTTCGCCCGTATCAACTACGATTATCAAGGCAAATACCTGCTTACTGCTAACTTCCGTGCAGATGCGTCCGACCGATTTGTCAAGAAACATCGTTGGGGATTCTTTCCATCTGTTAATGTGGGTTGGCGCTTGAGCGAAGAGAGTTGGATTAAGGACAATGCATCCGATTGGCTATCCAATGCCAAACTTCGTGCATCGTGGGGTATTTTGGGTAACGATAATATACCACAATATATGTACTCTTCTATTTATTCGCTTAGTGGTGTGAGCCATGCATTCGACAATAGTGCCATTGGCCAGACAGGATCGTGGATTGCCATTTTGGGCAACGAAGACCTCAAGTGGGAAGAAGTCAACCAAACAGATATCGGTCTTGATTTAGGTTTCTTCAAGAATCGTCTGACCTTTACCTATGACTACTACAACCGCCAAACCCACGATATGCTCTATCAGGGTTCGCTCTGTCTTACTAGTGGTATGAGCTATTACTTCAGCTCGGATGATCCTGCCAACACGGTTCCTGTATATTTCAACGCAGGATTGGTACAGAACCAAGGACACGAAATCACGCTGCAATGGCAGGACAAACGCAACGAAGTACAATACAGCGTAGGCGTAAATATGTCGTTCAACCAGAATATGGTGAAGCAGGTGGGGGATAAGCCTGGTGCCAGCATCATCGACAAGGGACTGGATGCGTCATGGCCATTGCTTGCTCGCACCGAGGACAACCACCCTATGTCTATGTTCTATGGTTATGAAGTACTTGGTATCTTCCAGAACCAAGAGCAAGTGGATGAGTACAATCAGTATGCTTTGGACCAATGGAGAGAGCGTAATCCTAATCACCCTTATGGCTATGCCAACAATGGTCAACCACTTAATGCCGATGGCAAGGAGATTGGTATTTATTATCAGAAAGCCAATACGAGTGTTGGCGACCTTATTTACGATGACAACGGACAGGGTATGGTCAATGCCGCAAGCCGCAAGTATATTGGCAATCCATGGCCACTTATGACTATGGGTATCAATGCCTCAGTAGCATACAAAGGATTCGATATTGCTATGGTATTCTCTGGTGCTTTTGGTTTCGATATCATGAACCTCGTAAAGCCATACACCCATATGTTTATGAGCGACAATACTACCGCAGCCATCTTCACTACTTCTTGCTTCGGCAAAGACAATACTACCGTCACAGAGAATCCACGTGTGGGTTATCTGGATGCTGATGGTAAAGTCATAGGCGATGGTGCGGCCAATCGCAACTACTCTACCGTATCGGGGTATATGGTAGAAAAAGGCGACTACCTCAAACTCAAAAATCTGTCCATCGGTTATACCTTGCCACAGAAGTACAGCCGCAAAGCTAAGATGGAACGCTTGCGTGTTTACTTCTCAGCACAAAACCTGTTTACTATTACACAATACTCAGGTATAGATCCTGAAATAGGTGGTAATAGTTTGATGTACAATGTTGATCACCAAAACCGCTATTTGCCTTCTAGATTGTACTCATTTGGACTTGACTTATCTTTCTAACAAACTTCTAATATACTTACAGTCATGAAAAAGAATCTTGTTAGTCTATTCTTCGCAGCATTGATTGGCTTGACCAGTTGCTCCGACTTTTTCGACATTTCCAACCCTCAGACCCTATCTACCGATAATTTCCCCGCAACGATGGCACAGGTGGACCAATTGGTTACTTCGGCATACGCCCAAAGCCATAGCATCGGTATGTATGCCTTCTATTGGTTCCCTATGGGCGTATGGCTCTACGATCATACTACAGACTTATATGGCTCATACGACGAGCGTGCCACCTCTCAAGATAACTATACCAGTATTGATTCGCGCTATATCACTACCACCTATACCGATTTGTGTAAGTGGATGAAACTGGCTTCTACAGGTATCGAGGGCATCGAGTTCTACCGAAAGAACTATGGCAAAGAAAACGAGCAAGAACAACTCGACTATGCGTTGGGACAATGCTACTTTAATCGTGCTCTAGCATATTGGCATGCGCAGATTTTCTTTGAATTACAACCAGATGCATTGGGATTCCCTATTATTGATCGTATTATCTCCGATGTAGAAGCACTGAAGCTGGAGCGCGCCACCGTCAAGGATACGTGGCAATTTGTTATCAACGACCTCAAGCTGGCTATACCATTGTTAGAGGGCTACAACGACGACACTTTCCGCGCTACCGAATGGGCAGCCAAAGGGTTGTTAGCCAAAGTATATATGCAATCGCTATATATCTTCCCTGAGAACAAGGTCAAGGCAAAAGCGCTGATGGAAGACATCATCCACAATAGCGGAAAGAAGTTGGTAAGTTATGATGTATATGCGGATATGTTCTACGGCAACGAAGCCAACGAACATAATGAGGAGTCACTCTATGAACTCACCATGACTTCCAATCCTAACCAAGATGGTCCATGGGAAAACTACACTACGGGTTCTGGTATGCCAATGGTATATGCCCCTTGGTATGTGGATTTGGATATTCGTTTCCGCAAAGGCAAAGAGGACAAAGTGGATCCTCTCACGCAAGAGAACGATGTGATTATCTCTAAGAAGTCATCGCAATGGGGCAACAACTATGTGCACGATAAGAATATCGCACGTTTCGGATTTGCCAATTTCTATGGCGATACCGTACCACGTCTCACTTTCAACCCGAGCTATAACTATAGTGGTACTCGCTCACTCGACAACTATCCATACATGATAGCTACACCTAACTACCGTGCCGAAGCATTGGCTCTCAAGCGCGACAAGTCTAAGGTGGACCCACGTCTCATGCTCTGTGCTGGACAACCTTATGTTGATGAATATGTTGATGGCAAAGGACGTATCACCGTCTATGACCGCTCATCAGAGTGCAATAGTCGCCCAGAAGTACTCGGTTGGCAACATCGCAAGTACACCAACACGCGTGGTATAGAGATGGGTGCGCCTCCTTATGGACAGAATGAGTCGAGTAACTGCAACTTCTATATCGTTCGATTGGCAGATATCTATCTGCTCTATGCAGAACTGCTGGCAGATAGCGATCCTACAACAGCACTAGAGTATATCAATAAGGTGCATCGTCGCGCATATGGATTGGATCCAGAAACGGCATCGGCATATGATTATACATCGCTGAGTGATCGTACGCGAGCATATTATAGTGATGATCCTCTAGCCAATGATCCGTTACGCTACGAACGTTGGGCAGAGCTCTTTGCCGAGGGACAATGGTGGCTAGATATCCGTAGATACCGCAATGGTGATAGCGAAGCGGCATACTATCAGAAGACATCCCACGGACCTATTACCTGGAAGGGAGAGCCTAGTTATGTACAACCTATTCCACAATTGGAGTTAGAGCGCAACCGCAATATGAAGCAATCAGATGGATATCCGGGAATTTAGTTTAGTGATGAGATATGAGTGATAAGTATATGAAAAAGAGCCAATTTATATTCGGAATAGTGATGTGCATGGCCTTGGTGGCATGCCATCCCAAGACTACCATCACTTCGCCTGATGGTAAAATATCGGTAGCGTGTACCGTGGATGCTAGTGGAAAGCCCATGTATCAAGTAAGCCACAACGGAGAGATGGTAATCTCTCCATCTGCGTTGGGATTGCAGTTTGCACAGACCGACCTCACACAAGGTTTTACCCTGCAAGATACGAGATGCGAGAAGCATAACGATACGTGGGAAACCACATGGGGCGAAGATCATTATGTAGTGAATCATTACAATGAATTGTTGTTAATGTTGCAGCACACATCGGGTGTGGAGATGCAGGTATGTTTTCGTGTCTTCAACGATGGATGGGCTATGCGCTACATCTTACCAGAGATGACCGACACGGTGCTCCTGCGCGAGTGCACGAGTTATCAGTTTGCTCAAGAGCCTACCGTTTGGTCCATCCCATGGGCGACTGAGTACTACGAGGCATTGTGGCAACCTGCACCTATGAGCACACTCGATACCGTTTGTTCGCCTATTACCCTGCAATGGGGCGATAGTTTATATGCATGGATGCATGAGGCTGCATTGTATGATTATCCTGCGCAAAACTACTATTATGCAGATGGGCTGCTACATACCTATCTCACACCATGGCAGTCAGGTGATGCTGCGTATATTCACACGCCAGCAGTATCTCCATGGCGAATGATGGTGCTTAGTGAGGAGCTTAGTGGACTAGTGGAGTCACGTATGCTGCTCAACCTCAACGAACCTTGCAAGATTGAAGACACCTCATGGATCAAACCGATGAAGTTTATTGGTATATGGTGGGGTATGCACCTCAAGACGATGACGTGGCATCAAGGACCACTACACGGCGCTACGACCGAGAATATGAAGCGCTATATTGATTTTGCTGCAGATAATGGTTTTGGTGGTGTCTTGGCGGAAGGTTGGAACACGGGTTGGGAAGACTGGGGCAAAGAGAATGTAGTGGCACAGTTCTCGTTTACCGACCCTTATTCGGACTATGACATAGAGTATTTGACTGAGTATGCCCATCAACGTGGCGTACAGATTATTTTTCATCATGAGACGCAAGGCAATGCTGCGGCGTATCAACGTCAGTTGGATACCGCTTTTGCTTATATGCAGCAACATGGTATGCATGCGGTGAAGACAGGCTATGTGGCACCTACCATTCAGACTATTGATGGCGTACAATACAACCGTTCACAGTCGGGCGTACGCCACTATCGCAAGGTGATTGAAACGGCTGCCAAGTACCAAGTCAGCATTGACAACCACGAGCCAGTCATGCCTACTGGATTGCAACGCACTTACCCCAATCTCATGACGCAAGAGGGTATTCGTGGCCAAGAGTGGAATGCATGGTCGGTGGATGGTGGTAGTCCAGCGGAGCATGTCACGGTATTGCCGTTCACTCGCATGCTGGCGGGACCTGCTGACTATACGCCAGGTGTATTCAATTTCGACAACCCCGTGCATCCTAACACACGCGTACATGCTACCCTGGCCAATCAATTGGCTCTCTTTGTGATTCTCTATTCGCCATTGCAGATGGCGTGCGACTTGCCCGAGAACTATATGTTGCACCCCGCAGAGTTTGAGTTTGTCCGCCGTGTACCATGCGATTGGGAACGTTCAATCTTGCTTTCGGGTTGTATAGGCGACTATATCGTGATGGCTCGCCAAGCGCGTAATACCGACGATTGGTATATCGGGGCTGTTACCGACGAACAGGCACGCACAGCCACAATCACATGGGCAGACTTCCTAGGCAAAGGTGACTATCAGGCTATCATCTACCAAGATGCTGCCGACGCAGATTGGCAAACCAATCCTTATGCCACTATCATTGATACCATCTTGGTTGATCGCAATGCTCAACCGCTTTCTATCCCTATGGCAACAGGAGGTGGATTTGCTATCCGCGTAGAGAAGCAGCAATAGCATTTATCGAAAACACACGATCTATTCCCCACTTAGTATCTTGCACGCTGAGTGGGGATTTTTGTGCCGCTGCACATACTGCGCCACCCCTCTCCATGGCGTCAGCCCGATCTACCCTCTCCAGCGAGCATAGCGAGCGATCTACAGGCGCAGCCGACCTCTATCCCCTCTACCTGCGCTCCGCGCACACTATAATCTTCGGAGTATTATTTTATTGTGCTTATGAGACTATTTATAGTCGAAAGATGGTGGGATAGTATATGGCTATAAAGCTTGCTTTAATAGACAAATAATAGCCCACTATCATAGATGCGACACGCATCAAGCATAATAAAATATCTCCTTGATTTTTTTGTATTTTTGTAGCCATCACAGATGGCGTATTTTTGTTTAAGATTAAATAAGATTTACTGAAGATTTCTGCCCACAAGGGCAAGGAGATTTACAACAATCCCGCCACCAGTCTAGTGCTCGCGGGGTCCCCGATAACGCTCGCGTCATGGGGTATTTGACGAATCCCTTTCGGATATCTCTCCACCTCTAAACTCTAAACTCTAAACTGTAGCGCCTTTGGCGCGTTCTCTAAACAGATAATGGCGATTTTTCGCCATTTATTTGCATTTATGCAAAAAAAGCAGTATCTTTGCAGGCTAAAGAGGAACAAATGCGAAAAATTAAGAAAATCACAAAAAATAAACTTTTTTCGAGATGCTGACAAGTTTTAGCGTCAACCGGTGACAATTTGTCACCAGTTCAAATTGCGTGCTGCGGACCTTAGGAAACTTGACGATAATCACCAAAATTGCAAAATAAGACGGTTTTGGCGAAAGAAAATTGCGAAATAAGACGGTTTAACATGCGAAAATTTGCAAAATAAGACATTTTATTTGTATGTTTCATTTGTTTTTTGTAACTTTGTCGCGATTTTTAACACCATTCTATTATGAGAAATTTAAAGACTATTCTAGAGGATCAGCGACAGGAAATCCTTAATACCGATTGCAATGCTTTGCTAAATCGACAAGAGGAGAAGAAAATAGACTTAGATAGCAAATTAGCGCAAGTCGTAATAGGTGTGCGTCGTAGTGGTAAATCCATGCTCTGTCAAAAAGTATTAATGGAGAGCGGTGTTCGATTTGCTTATGTTAATTTTGACGATGAAAACTTAGCTGATATACAAGTAGCCGAATTGAATGATATAGTAGAGATGTTGTATCACATTTATGGCGACTACACTCATTTATTTATTGACGAAGTTCAGAATGCGCCTCGTTGGCCATTGTTTGTCAATAGACTTTTGCGCCAGGGAATACACCTGATTTTAACTGGAAGTAATGCCAACCTCTTGAGCGATGAACTGATTACGCACCTTACTGGAAGATACAACGAGATACGCCTATTTCCTTTCTCGTTTGAAGAATATTGTCGTATCAACAATATTGATATAGTAGGGCAACACACTAAGGCTGTTGGTTTGCGTGGTCATGCACTCAATAAGTATCTCATGGAGGGTGGTTTCCCGGAAACTATGGATGGTGCAATTGATAAAACTGCATATACAAAAGCGTTGCTTGATACGGTTATTAAGAAGGATATATGCAAACGCTATAAAGTACGTTATCCTGCATCATTACGACAAGTGGCAGATACTGTAATCGATAATTTTTGCCAAGAAATCAACTTTGAGAATATCCGCGAGACATATGCTATTCGTTCGGTACAAACGGTCAAGAATTATGTGTCATACCTCAATACTGCCTACCTTGCACGTATTCTTCACAAGTATTCTTTTAAGAGCGTAGAGCGACAAAGCAATCTTAAATCCTACATTATTGATAATGCTTTTCTAAGCAATAGAGACAATTCTTTGCAGACCGATAATCTAGGCTGGCGTCTTGAGAATATCATTGCAATTGAGTTGCTGCGCCGTCAGAAATATGCGGATGAACAACTATATTTTCTACGAGAAAGTAATCGCTTTGCTGTTGACTTTGTGCGTACACAAGCTTCCAAGGTACAGGAATTGATACAAGTGACATACGACTTTAGTAACCCTTCTACCAAACTCTTCAATCGAGAAGTAGGCGGACTGATAAAAGCGTCAAACAAGACACATTGCGACAACTTAACACTAATTGTAATGTATGGAGAAACTGGCATAATTGAGCACGAAGGCAAGAAGGTTCATATTGTGAGTGCAGCAGAATGGTTGGTTAGTGTACTTTAAACCTTAAACATTAGACACCCTACACTTTAAACATTAAACTTTAGATATTAGACATTAAACAACTGCGGCTTCGCCGCCACACTCTACACCCTAATGTTCAGTTCTTCAAATTCTTTCCAAACATTTTCCCAACACTGTCGGGACAATCCAAATTACTATCAAAGAGATTGAGCAACAAAAAGCCATATATATGCTTCAGCAGGGCGAATGATTTTCAGACTTCGATAAAGAGATCCAAAAACTACAAGAAAAATAACCAATTTTATTTGCATATATGCAAAAAAAGTTGTATCTTTGCGCGCTAAAATATGTCTTTTTTAATTGGGAATCTGAATATGAAGAAAAATAAACATACCGTTATTGATCTTTTCGCAGGATGCGGAGGACTTAGTTTAGGCTTGTATCAGGCAGGCTGGCACGGTTTGTTTGCCATAGAGAAGAATGAATTCGCATTTGAAACATTACGCCACAACCTTATAGAAAGCAAAAAGCACTTTGATTGGCCAGATTGGTTACCTAAAACGGCACATGACATCAATGAGGTTCTCAAAAACTATTCAACGCAATTAGAGGCTTTACAAGGTACAGTTGATCTCGTCGCAGGTGGTCCACCTTGTCAAGGTTTCTCTATGGCAGGCAAACGTGTAGCAGATGATATACGCAATCAGCTTGTTTTTTCGTATATTAAGTTCATTGAGCTTGTCAAACCCAAAATGATTCTTTTTGAGAATGTAAAAGGCTTTACATATGCTTTCAAGAAAAATAAGAATGACAACACGCGTCCTTATTCTCAAATTGTAGTGGAGCGACTACAAAGTTTGGGTTATGATGTGCGCCCTCATGTGATAGACTTTTCAGAATATGGAGTTCCACAACGTCGTAAACGTTTCATTCTAGTTGGAATTCAAAAAGAATTAAACCGCAGCGCCTCTGAGTTTGAGAGTCTTCTTAAAGATAAGAGAGAATCTTTCTTAAAGAAGAAAAATCTATCAACCACCACAACATTAGAAGAGGCTATTTCTGACTTATTACGCAGTTACGGGGAAACTCCTTCGTGTGATCGCAAGGGATTTATGGCAGGAAAATATGGCCCTGTTTTATCTGCTTACCAGCAATATCTACGAGGCGAACAATTTGTAGAGGGCGATGCTGCAGATAGTCATGCTTTTGCTAAACATACTGCAGGAAAATTAGCATGCTATAATCGCTTGTTAGCAGAATATCCAACCCGAGGCAAACGTATTGACGGCAAGGCGCGTGAACCATGGGGTATTCTTCAGCGTGGTATCACTGTCCTTGATTCTCATACTGTATCTCCTACTATCACTGGACAGCCAGATGATTATTTACACTATTGTGAGCCTCGCATCATGACAGTGCGCGAGTGTGCTCGCATACAATCATTTCCAGACTGGTATCAATTCCGTAAGAAATATACCACAGGCGGACAAATGCGCAAATTAGAAGTACCACGATATACACAAGTCGGCAATGCCATCCCACCTCTTTTTGCGGAGTTAGCTGGTATTGTGTTAAAACATATGTTGACGAATGCAAGATAATTTACAATTTAGGGTTAGTGCAGAATTAAAAAACATTCTTGGTCGAGACTTGATTACAAGTCCCGGTGTGGCCATTCTGGAATTAGTCAAGAATTCTTATGATGCACATGCTACCAAAGTAGAGATCACTTTTGATGAAGATTATTTGCGCATAGCAGATAATGGCAAAGGAATGTCAAAGGATGATTTGATCAACAAGTGGTTATTTGTTGCCTATTCTGCAAAAAGTGATGGCACGGAAGATTCTTCATACCGCAGTAAGTTTAAGCGTCATTATGCAGGGGCCAAGGGTATTGGACGTATATCGTGTGATAGGTTGGCTCGCTGCTTAACATTAACCACTCGAAGTTTAGGGACTAATAAAACAGAGGTCTTGTATGTAGATTGGAAAATTTTCGAACAAAATAAAAAACAAGAATTTGATACGATTAATATCCCTCATGAAACTTTAGATGATATCCCTCAATTTCCTAATAATGATCAAACAGGAACTATTTTAGAATTTAGAGGATTGCACAATCTTTGGGGTAGAAAAGAAATTCTTGCTATAAGAAAATCACTAGAAAAAATGATCAATCCATTTTCTAGTACTGATGACGATTTTCAAATAGAGATTATAGCTCCAAAATATGCGGAGGATGATAAAGATGCCAAGTTTTCGTATGATAAAGTGAACGGAATTATTGAAAACTCTATAGCAGATATTCTTAAACTCAAAACCACAAAAATAGAAAGTACTATAAAGGATGGCTTTATTCGTACTACATTATGGGATCGTGATGCTAAGATGTATGAAATAAAGGAACCTAATAAATTTCAAGAACTCACATCAGCCCAAATAAGCATCTTTTTCTTAAATAGAGCTGCAAAATATAGTTTTTCATCTAAAATGGGCATTCAGCCTGTTAATTATGGAAATATATTTTTGTTTCGCAATGGCTTTCGTATTCTTCCATTTGGTAATTATAATGACGATAGCTGGGGTATAAATCAACGAGCACAACAAGGATATAACCGCTTTTTGGGCACGCGTGATTTATTCGGACGTGTAGATGTGGAAACCGATGATATTAATGCAATTAAAGAAGTATCAAGTCGAGATGGAGGATTAATTCAAACAAATGCTTCTAAGCAGTTGATGGAGTATTTTACATTAATACATCATCGATTGGAGCGATATGTAGTAGGCGTGTTATGGGGAGAAGGGTTCTTGAAAAAAGAGTACTTTAAAAACCAACAAACAGCTTTACAAGAACGATCCAATCTTCAACAAACAGATAAAGATAAAGACTCGTCACTACATTTGTATAAAAATATTGGTAGCAAGATTGATTTTATGCAATTAATCAAAAGTCTTGCTAACGATACAGATATTAATATTCTTTATTACAATGCTCAATTGGCTGATATTGTATCTAATGTATCTGAAACAGAATTGATTCAAATGCAGATGATAGAAGATGCTCGCAAAGTAGCATATCAAACTGGCGATGCATACTTGATGGACAAGATTACTCAATTTGAGAATCACATGGATGAATTGCGTCGTCAAAAAGAAGAAGCCGATAAAAAAGCAGAGGAAGAACGAATTAAAGCGCAAACAGCACAGAAAAAAGCACAAGAAGAGCAACAAAAGAGAGAAAAGGAAGAAGAAAAACGTAAAGAGGCTGAAAAGAACTTAGATGCTCAAATTCAAAAAAATAAATATCTTCAGGCTACCCAAAATACATCAAAAGAAGTTCGCGACTTAATGCATGTTATATTAATTTCGTCAAATGATGCTATAAGTGTGATTAAAACAGCTAAAAATCAATGGGAGAATAATAATATACATGATTTAAGAACATCTTTAGATGAATTGGAATATCATACAGGAAAAATAAATAAACTTTCAAAATTAATCACAAAAGCAGACTTAACTTTATTAGCTCAGTCTAATTTGGTAGATATTCAAACATTTATTGAGGAGTATTTTGCAAATTACAAAGATCTAAAGATACAATATTATTCAACCATAGTAGAGCCTCTTGAGAAAAAAATTCCTGTTTTGGATTTGTCTATAGTTTTGGATAATCTTAAGAGCAATTCAAATAAAGCAGGTGCAACAGAAATACGAGTGGACTTTTCAAGAAATGGGAGAACGTACATTGTTGACTTTACTGACAATGGTAAAGGAGTAGATTTGAACACTTTCACTTCTGAGAGTATTTTTGAGGAAGGGATCACTAATCGTAGAGGAGGATCTGGCATAGGATTAAGTACAATTCGTGAACGTATGAGAGATAGTCTCAATGGGGATATTCAGTTCATAGGAAATGGTCTGCACTTTACTACTGGTGCAACTTTCCGTTTAACATTTGAATAAGAATTATGAAACAAAAGAAATGTATATTAGTGGTTGATGATAAGCCACAGACTGCAGTAATCAAGAGCATAACAACTAGATTGTCTAATGATTTTGATTTAGATTTTATACCAATTCGTACTGCAGATGCAAAATTAAAGAAAGACAATTCAGAAGAATTGGATATAGATAAACTAAAGAACCAAATAAAGGAACGTATTCAACTAAAACGTGTTGATATTGCACTGACTGATTTCGATTTGGAATGTGGTGATGATTTTACAGGATTGAATGTCATTCATATGGTGCGTGAAATACGCCCCAAATTGAAATTCTTTATTTATTCTGGTAACTGGAATAAGGTGATAGCGAATGTAGTTGGCAAAGAACATAATGAAGCAACTATTGATGAGCTAGTGGAAGGAATAAACAAACTTATTAAAGCCCAAATCATTGACTGTATAGATAGAACAGACTATCAAGAAAGACTTATTGAATATTTACAAAAAGAGCAAAATGATTCTGTAGAACAACGTCTAATTAAATTGTTGCGTTCAAATAAAGATTTTATTTTCCAATCTTGCTATCCTGAATTTCAAGAAAAATCATTTGGAGAAATTGCAGATATTATAGAGAATAATTCTGATGCGAGGTCAGAAGAGTGGATTGATGCAATACTATCTCAAACAATCGCTTACCTTACCACTGTAAACCATGAGTAAAATAGTATGTATATATTCAGAGAAAGATTATGCGATAGAGTTTTTATCTCCGTTGTGTAATTATATTTGTGACACATTATCTGCGACCAGAGTAGGTTATGACAAAGATAATGATGATGATACTCTTTCTGAGATATATAATATAGCCAAAGATGCTGATATAATTTTCTTTTTGGGACATGGCAGGAGTGATGCTTTGTATGCTGATTTATTAGATGATTGCAATATGTTTGATAAATACAATATTGATCTTTTGCAGGGAAAAAAGCTTTTTCTATTAGCATGCAATTCTGCTGATTTTATACATAGATATCATTTAACTAGTACAATTGGGTTCCAAGACTTACCTACTAGTTTATACGATGCACAAAAAAGAAAACATATACATGGTATTGATATTACAGATTTCTCCCAAAGCGATATAGATATTTACAATAAAGCTCTCGTTGATGCTTTATGTAATAGTATTTCAGTGGAAACAATTAATGACTATTCTTTATTCCGAGAAAGATTTAAATTTCAAGTCAGTAGAGAAATTGTCAACTGTTTAATCCAACATAAAGATCAAGAACACTATCGTAAAATAGCAGATATACTATTCTATCTCCAAAAGGATATGGTTATAAAATAACAGCATCACTTGATGCAAACTTGAATATTATTGAAAGAAACTATGGATAACGAAAAATTCCAAATAGCCCTTGAGAATTTCAATCCTGTGCTGGTTACAGATCAATTGGCAGCATTAAATGCTAAACGAGAAGCATTTGTTACTTATTTCACTCCTGAGCATATAGAAGGAATGCCTATCGAAGAATATACGATTGGTTATGGGAATAACGGAAAACATAATTTTTGTTACGATTTAGAGCATACTCTGCGTGGATTAGGCAGTATTCGTGGCGGTTCCTCTAAAAAATTTGGAGTCTGGTATTCTGCAAAAGAGAACTCATATTCACATGCAAAAAAATATGGCAGTGCTCAAAATGCCTATGAACAAATTCGTAAGAATATTCTAGATTTATTAGTAGCAGGTGAAGCAGATGATATCAAGGCTATTATACAGATCCCACTTGCTTTAGTTTTTAAAGGTAAGATACTTTCTACATATTATCCAGAAAAATACCTTAATATTTTCACTGCAGAGCATTTAGATTATTTTTTGAAGAGTTTGGATATAACCGATCCTGCAGATTCTGTTGAGGAAAAGCGTGTACTGCTTACAAAGTTCAAAAACAACCATCCTGTGATGAAGGACTGGTCATTACAGTGTTTTAGTCATTTTCTCTATGAGGGATACCCTAAATCACCTGATAATCACATGGTAGAAGATATTCGATTTAAAAAATATAGAGACTTCATTCTTAAGTGCACAATGAGTGCTAAAAGTGTAAATAATTACACTGATTTTAGAAGAATCAATGAATGTTTACAAGAAATTTATCCTAATAGTGAACTTACCATATTAGATATTGATACCACAGAAGAGTTTGCTGAAATTCAAAAACAATTAGAAAATAATGATACATTTAACAATAATTGCCAACAAGTTCTATCTGCAATTGCGGTTCAGACTGTTGGATATGCACTTGCGAAACAAAATCCTGACTATGCAATAAAAGAATCATTAATTCCATTATTATCAGATGCTTTTAGAAATTCTGAACATACTTTATGGAATACGAATATTGATGTCCTTGAAAACTCAACTACATCAAATGATATTTGTTTTCCTGATAATTTTAAAGTATCACAATTAAATAATATTTTCAACATTCAAAGCAAGGGGAATATAACTGCAGAAACAAGAGGGGCACTATGTCCCATTATACTAGAACCTAATGAAGACTTCTTCATAGATAAATTTGGTTATTCTGTTTTAGAATTTTGTGATTTAATACTTCCTAAAATTATACAGGAAGATTTAGAAAATGTACAATTAATATGTGTTGAATATAGTGCAGCATGTGACTTTTGTCAAAGTAAAGAAAGAACATGTAAATACTTATTGGGCATGGCTATATCCTCTGATTTATTCAATGCTAAAACCAATAGAGGAAGATCAAAGTTAAAAGAGTCTATTCTGCGTATTCGTGGCATATATGATATACAAGATCAAGAGAAAATAATATTATTTAACTTGAATTTTTCATTTACTTTGCCAAAATCAATAATGAGAAACTTAATAGGTAATCCTCTATTTTGTTTTCAAAAAGAAATGATGGATATGATTGGTCATGCGTATGCAAGTCATCATTCTCGCATCGGTATAACCACATTTGAAAACTAATCCAGAATTTAAGAGATGTGATTTTTTAGTTATGTCATAAGTTAAATACAAAAAATTAAAGTGATGTTTTTCTTCTTTTTTGACAAAAGCAAATTAAGCGATGATAAGTCGCACAATAGACCGAGCGAACAAATCCGTTCGGACTTTGGGTTGGAAGTGGCGCATGATCAAGTGCTGCGTTCTAATAAGCGACAACGCGCTGCGCTAACTCATTATTTAGGAGAGAAAAACTGTTTCGTAGAAGAGATTTTAGGGCGCAAATTATTCGTATATAGGACTAACGGAAAGAAATTTATCCTTCTGCATAAAGCCATATCCTATTTAGGTAATCCTCATCCAATATTCAAAAAGCGCATTCAAATGCCAAGCAGTTGGCAAGAGTTCTGTAATGAAGCCATTGCTGCAAAGATTGATTATGATATTCGTTTTGTAGGAGTTTATCACTATCAAGATAATGTTATTTTCGTAGATTTTGCAAAAGATACTTATTTGCAACATGGCTTGCATAATTCTTCTGCTCATGTTTACACTAACGACCTATACCAAGCAGTAAGAAATGGCGTTTTCCATCGTGAGGATCAGTATGGCAATCATATTTATTCTGTACGAGCAAAAGACTTTGCGGATTATTTGGCTGGTACAAAAACTGGAGATAATGAACTCTTTGACTTGTTTGCTAAATTCAATAATGGTTTCTCTTTTGGTCAATGGCTGTATGCTGTTGATAAAATCAAAGAAATGCACGGAGATAGTTGGCGACATTGGCAACAAGCAGAGTGGGCTGGTTGGTTTCTAGAGTATAGATTCAATAAGTTTACCATTGATAATAATACTCTTGATTTGATGAAATATGTGGGAACAGACAATAAGGGGCATAAAGAAGGTGCTTTCGATTTTGACATATGGTTTGGGCGTGAACAATTCTATGGTGATCTGAAAGCAAGTGATATTAAGAAAACTTCTACTCCTGGTAATGACCAAGAAACTTTTGTAGAGTGTATCAATAAACACGACCGTTTTTGGTATGTTATTTATGAACACGAAACTATAAAAGATTCCGAAGAAACTGCATACAGAGCGACTATAGAGCGCAATCAGTATATTCGTTCGGTTCTTCCTAATTACGAAAAGGACGATATGTCGTATCATGAGCGCATGAAGAATAGTGTGCGGTTTATGAAGATGACAATTCTTGAGTTGAATAGTGTAACATTCAGAGATGTTCTGACTGATTTCAACCAAGGTAAACAACCAGACGGTAAAAGCCGACAAAAGAAATTCCTTATTAAGAAAAAAGAAATGGATAAGTATGTGGTATATCGCTACACTTATAAGCAAGCATGAAAAAATTTAAGTTCATAGATTTATTTTGCGGTATTGGCGGTTTTCATCAAGCAATGGAATCGCTTGGGGGAGAGTGCGTTTTTGCCTGCGATATTGATGCAGATTGCAGAAAAACATATGAAGCAAATTATGGTCTTAAACCAGATGTGGATGTTACTAAAATAGACCCTTCCAAATTGCCAGCATTTGATGTCTTGTGCGGAGGATTTCCATGTCAAGCCTTCTCAAAAGCAGGCAAAAGATTGGGCTTTGCAGATGAAACAAAGGGAACACTGTTTTTTGATGTAGAGCGCATTATGGCACATTGTCAGCCCAAATATGCTTTGCTTGAAAATGTACGCAATTTGGCTTCACATGATGGTGGAAATACTTGGCGAACCATTCACGAACATTTGACGAACATCGGCTACAATGTATTGGAAGAGCCTGTAATTTTTAGTCCTCATTATCTTGGCATACCACAACATCGTGAGCGTGTGTTCATCATGTGCGTGCGTAAAGATATTGGTACATTGCCAGTCTTTCAGTTCAATGCAAAAGGCAAATTGCCGAAATGTAGTGTAGAAAATATTTTGCAGGATGATACTGAAATAAATGACTTGCAAAAATATCGTTTGAGCGAAGATAAAATTCAGTTGGTGGACTTGTGGAATGAGTTTATCCAAAATATCAAATGCAAGAAACTACCAGGCTTTCCTATTTGGTCAGAGTATTTGCATGAACCATCATTAAATGAAGATACTACGGGCTATCCTGCTTGGAAGATTAATTTTATCAATAAAAACAACCAATTGTATTTAGACAATCGAGAGTTTATAGATGAATGGCTGAATAGAGCAAAACAAAATCCACTTTTCTTTGGAGCAAAGGCAAAATTGGAATGGCAAGCAGGACAATACAAGCACCCTAATATTTGGGATCATATCTTGCAATTCCGTCCATCTGGCATTCGTGTCAAAATTGGCACATATTTCCCTGCTTTAGTAGCTATTACACAAACATCCATTGTTGGCTGTCGTAAACGTGAACTAACTTTGCGTGAATGTGCAAGACTGCAAAGTTTTCCTGACACATTCCAACCTGATGTTGTGGATGCCCAAGCATATAAGCAATTCGGCAATGCTGTAAATGTAGAAGTCGTTAAACTGTTTGCTAAATATCTCTTTGGCGATAAAGCGACCATCAAGAAATATGCGAAACCATCCGATGGTCCTGGTATAGCAGGAACTGTTGATTTCTTACAGTTAAAAGAGCAATATCCTGATGAGATTGTAAACAATACCGTTGAGGCAAATTTGCCAGATACAGAAGACTTGGATCTAACCAAAAATCTGCTGGTATCTCTCGTCAAAGCTGACAACATGGAGCAATACCTCGACCAATCGGCTAAGATTTACTATACTGGCAAAAAATTCCCTTCTACTGTTGCTCTTAACAAACTTTACTACTTTATGCCATACATCAAGGGCAAGGGTATAAAAGATTTGTATTTCATCAAGATTGCTCGTGTGGGTACTCGTAAAGAAGGGCAACCAGACAACGACCCAAACGATCTTAGATTAGTTTTCGAAATAGAGTTTGTAAAACAACTCTTTGAAGACTATAAAAAAGTGCATCTAGACATTTGGCAAACGTTTAAAGATACAATATTAGATAAAGTCATTTAAATGTATTATAAAATAAATTATGGATAATACTGAAGAGAAACAAGAGAGAGGCGAGGGGCGTCACATAGGTCCTGCTGGATTTGGCATAAAAAGAAAATAAAATATGAAAAGAGAAAATAATGCAATAAAAGTGCCTTCTACAAAACCTCCACAAGAAGGTAATAATGGTGTAGGACGTCATATAGGTCCTGCTGGATTTCCTAAGAAATAATGGCAATTGATCAAGTAAAGAAGAATTTTGAAGATTCCATAGAAGAAGGTAATGGATTCTATAATACCCAATCTACCAAAGTATCACAAAATACTAGAACCTTGGTAATGGGCATTATTACTACAATATGGGTGGTTTCGTATAATGATGGCAGTTTTATGCTGAGTAATAATTGGATGATTGCTTCTTTGTTTACAGGTTTTGCTTATCTTGCCATAGATATTTTACATTATTTTATTGATACTTGTTTTTATTATAATAAATTACTATCGCTTGAAAAAAAATATGGCGATAAAAAATATCTTACAACATATAATCAAAGTTTAATCAAACATAGTAGATTAAGTTATATATGGATATGGATCAAATTCCTCTCTTTTGTGATAATTGCATTTACTTTTTTAATAGGAATTTTGAAACACTTTTTTTAAGAAATCCAAGTAATATTTTCATGAAAATAAACTATAAGGTGGGAAAGTGTAGTAAGGTGATGGAAAGAACATTAAAATAAAAAAATATATGGCTTCAATTGGTAAATTACAACGCGTTGAATTACGTGAGATTTGGAAGCACGAGGAGTACGACTTCTCTTCGTGGCTAGCACAAGAAGATAATTTGAATCTTTTAGGAGATACCGTTGGATTGGATATTTGCTTAATAGAAAGAGAATCTTCTGTAGGCGGTTATTCCGTGGATATATATGCCGAAGAACAGGGAACAGGTAAGAAAATCATAATTGAGAATCAATTGGAGTTTACTAATCATGACCATCTTGGTAAGATTATAACTTATGCTAGTGGCAAAGATGCAAAATATATAATATGGATTGTCAAACAAGCTCGTGATGAGCATAGACAAGCTATTGAATGGCTGAATGCTCATACAGACAACGAGATTAACTTTTTCTTACTAGAGATAGAGTTATGGCGTATTGGAGATTCGCTCCCAGCACCAAAATTCAATATAGTAGAACGCCCTAACGATTGGGTCAAAGAAGAAAGAAACACATCTGCCGAGATTACAGAAAGAGGTAAATTCTGTATCAGTTTTTGGGAAGCATTTAGAAATTATGCTGCTACTCATCCTACTTTTACAAAAGACTTCAAACTTCGTCGTGCTCACAAAGATTCTTGGTTTGATTTAGCTGTAGGAAAAAGTAATTGTCATATTTCGTTGAATGTACAACCTACAAAAGGAACGGTAGATATTGGTATATATATCCCTGATGATAAGAAATATTACGCAGAATTAGGTGCATATTCAGAGGAGATTGCAAAAATGTTTGATGGCGAAATCGTATGGCGTGAAGCATCTAAAGCGTGCCGCATATATATAATGAAGAGCATCGATTCAAACAATCAAACCAATTGGAATACAATATTTGATTGGTATATTCAACTAGCTCCAATATTTAAGAAGGTAACTAGATTGTAATCCCTTCATTCAACACATAATTTCATGTGCTAAAGTGTCTATCTTGTTCAAAATATTACTAGCAGCTGTAAGCACCATCCTTTGCGTTGCGCTGGTTTACACCATATGCAGAGTATGGAAAAGACGAACTTCATATCACGGACCACGCAATATTGCTTGCCAAGACGAACCACACAATAAAAAACTCAGAAAATTACAAGACGAAATGTTTGATGAACTTTACAACGATAACAGAGCATAAACTAACATAATTCCCCCTACCACCCCATAAAAACCAATTTATTTGCACTTTTCTCTCCAATATGACAAGAAACATCACCTCATCATCCAGCAAGTTACAAGCCAACAACTCAGATAACTGCTGATAGATATGATATAATCCCTCCATCTCCAAACAAAGAAACAAATCATACATACCCATACATTTATACACATACTCACACATACTCACACATACATAATATACTCACATATAGCTTGCTCCTTTTTTCTCACTAAAAGCAGCAAACTCAACAAAAAAAGGAGCAAGTCAAAGCTGAAATCATAAAAAACCGCATCCACCACATATAAAATCACCATAAAAACCAGCTTATTTGCATTTTTCTTTCCATCCTGACAACTTTTAGCAGTTTAATATACTACCTTTGCAGCGAAAATGAAATTACTAACGAAAAACAAAACGCTTTATGGAAGAAAACGGAAATATTATCATCTACCAGACAGAAGATGGACTGACCAAATTAGATGTTCAGCTTCATGATGAAACGGTATGGCTTTCGCAAGAGCAAATGGCTGAATTGTTTCAGCGAGATAAGTCTGTTATTACAAGGCATATCGGCAATATCTATAGCGAAGGTGAATTGCTGCGCGAAAGTACAAGTGCAAAAATTGCATTTGTACCAGAAACCCGCGATAGGGCATATGAGGTGACCTATTATAATCTTGATGTCATCATTTCCGTGGGTTATCGAGTTAAGTCTTTGCGTGGTACGCAGTTCCGCATCTGGGCAACGCAACGACTGAAGGAGTATATTATCAAGGGCTTTACGATGGATGATGATCGACTGAAGGGTAATGCAGGAGGCAACTATTGGAAAGAACTACTCAGCCGTATTCGCGATATTCGTTCATCAGAAAAGGTGCTATATCGTCAGGTGTTAGACTTGTATGCTACGAGTGTGGACTATGACCCTAAGAGCGAAGAGTCGGTTCGTTTCTTCAAGATTGTGCAGAACAAGCTCCACTATGCCGCCCATGGTCATACGGCTGCGGAGGTTATTTATGAGCGTGCTGATGCAGATAAACCATTTATGGGCTTGACTACTTTTGCAGGTGAACTGCCAGCGTTGAAAGATATTTCTGTGGCGAAGAACTACCTTAGCGAAAGTGAATTGAAGATTCTGAATAACTTGGTATCAGGATACTTCGATTTGGCAGAGATTAATGCCATGGAGCACAAACCAATGTATATGAGCGACTATGTTCAGCAGTTGGATTCGGTGCTGAGTGTTGGCAATCGTCCGCTGCTCAAAGGGGCTGGATCTGTGAGCCATGCGCAAGCCATTGAGAAGGCGACTGCCGAATATCGCAAGTGGCAGACCAACACGCTCTCGCCCGTAGAACAGGAGTATATGCGCACAATCAAAGCAATAGCAGCAGACACCAAGACACAACATTAATCCCCACATTCCCCACACAAATACATATGGTAGTGTGATAGAGATAACAAGAGAAATAACCAAAACAAGGAAAAATCGCAAAAAAAATAAACGTTTCTCTCCAATATGACAAGAAACATCACCTCATCATCCAACAAGATACAAGACAACAACTCCGACAACTGCTGATAGATATGATCTAATCCCCACTCTCCACACCGAGAAGCAAATTTATAATTACCTATCCCCTCCTCACATACCCACACATATCCTCACACACCTACACAGACCCTCACATATTCTCACACACCTATACATACCCTCACATACCCATACATATCTATCCCCCCCCACACACACTTATACATATTTATACACACTCACACATAGCTTGCTCCTTTTTTTTCTTACGGGAAAGCAGCAAACTCAACAAAAAAAGGAGCAAGTTAAAGCTGAAATCATAAAAAACCACATCCACCACATATAAAGCCACAGACAATAAAACTAATTTGCACTTTTCTCTCCAATATGACAAGAAACATCACCTCATCATCCAGCAAGTTACAAGCCAACAACTCAGATAACTGCTGATAGATATGATATAATCCCTCCATCTCCAAACAAAGAAACAAATCATACATACCCATACATTTA
Organism: uncultured Bacteroidales bacterium; assembly: GCA_945921355.1. Lineage (GTDB taxonomy): Bacteria > Bacteroidota > Bacteroidia > Bacteroidales > Paludibacteraceae > Colicola. Next base: position 39,503 of record CAMEKM010000001.1, on the reverse strand, counting down.
TACACATACTCACACATACTTAATATACTCACATATAGCTTGCTCCTTTTTTCTCACAAAAAGCAGCAAAACTCAACAAAAAAAGGAGCAAGTCAAAGATGAAATCATAAAAACCGCATCCACCACATATAAAATCACCAGAAAAACCAATTTATTTGCATGTTTCTTTAGCCACTGACAATATTTAGCTCGCGTTCGGCAATTGAAGCGCACAGACTGATGCTTGGCATCATTAAAGCGCTCAATGCCTCCGCTCTCCCCACTCACTCGCGAAGTTCGTGGGGACACCGCAAAGAACTACCTTTGCCGCGGAAATGAAAAATTAACGCATTATGACCCAAAACAATCATTAAAACTTTTTGAAGAGCGAAACGTCCACACCATTTGGGATGACACACAAGAGAAGTGGTACTTCTCAGTCGTAGATGTGATTCAAGTACTTACCGAAAACGACTACCAAACTGCACGTAAGTATTGGAAAGTCCTAAAAGGACGTATTTTAGCCGAAGCTGGTCAACCGGTAACAATTTGTTACCAGTTCAAATTGCGTGCTGCAGATGGCAAAATGCGTGGGCGCATATAAGCGGCACAAAGGCTTGCATGCGAGTATCGGACGCAATCCTGCCCATCGAAGATGGAGAAGCAAAAAAAGAATAACAAATCGCAGAGCAGTAGTTTAGAGGTGAATTAGAAGAGGAGGCAACCATCCGGAATTTCCGGATAGTTCAAACCGAGGGTACTCTACAAGTGTCACGCGAGGTGAAGCCTATAGTCTGCAAAATAGTACATCCTTTCTCAAATTCTACACTGCGGATGACAAACATCCATCTCATATATAGCTTGCTCCTTTTTTCTTACTAAAAAGCAGCAAACTCAACAAAAAAAGGAGCAAGTCAAAAAGTGGTAGTTCGGAATTTCCAAACAAGTATGTAAGACTTAGTGGTTCCACACCCACTTCCCTCTCCCCTCCCCATAAAGTTCATATATAGCTTGCTCCTTTTTCCTTAAAAGAATGAAGCCTCTGCGACAAAAAAAGGAGCAAGTATGTTGTGTGTTTCAATAATTTTGTGTACCTTTGCAGCAAATATCACACAGATTATGGCAAAAGTTCGCATCACCGCTATTCGCCAAACGGTATATACTGATCTAATGGCGAAGTATGAAAATCCCATTGAACACGCATGTAGCGTGCAAGAAGGACAACAATGGATATCCATAGATGGCAAATGCCCTGAAGGGTTATGCTTAGCTGCATGGGAATCTATGCATCAGTTTGTGGAGCAACTATCTCAAGGAAAAGGCAATTTCTACGACGGATGGATGCAAAACCCTATGAGCGCCATGATTAGCTGCAACGATGGATTCAGACCATTCAGTTTCTATATTGAAGCGATAGAAGAGTCAACTCAAACGGTAGAACAACCATCACAACCAATCCCTCCCACCCTGTCCACCGACAAAGCTGAAGGACGTATACAAAAACTTATACTGGCTATTGGCGATCAAACCATGCCACGACGACAGATCATCGCATATTTGGGTCTGAAACAAAGAAGTCGCCGTAACTTCATGGATAACTATCTTCGTCCTGCTATTGCCCGGGGTTATGTTGTTTTGGCTTATCCAGACTCTCCAAACAAACCCGAACAAGCATACCGCCTTTCCGCCAACGGTTTAGCACGCTGGGCTCAGTTAACTACTACTAACACGCAATAACCACATGCACATTGCATCCGTCCTCTTCTCTGCCACCCTCTTCTATTTCACACTCCAATCCTCACCAATTGCTCACACACATAGCTTGCTCCTTTTTTCTCACGAAAAAGCAGTAAACCAAACAAAAAAAGGAGCAAGTCCCCATAAAATCATCGTAAAAACCGAATCCATCCCCCCATAAATCATATAAAAATGCAGAAAAAATCACTTTTCTGCATTTTTCCTTTACATACTGACAAGTTTTAGCAGTTTGATGTAGTACCTTTGCAGCGTAATTCAAAATAAATGCAAAATTATGGCAAAGCAAACACAAAAGGAATTGATTCTAACTACAGAACAAACAACGAACAATCAATTACTGCAAATTGAACCACTCATTCGAATCATTCGGGGGCAACAAGTACTGTTAGATAGCGACCTTGCTATTCTATATGGTGTTGAAACTAAGCGTTTGAACGAGCAAGTTAAACGCAATATTGAGCGTTTCCCAGATGATTTTATGTTTCAACTAACTAAAGTGGAACTCATTAACTTGAAGTCGCAAATTGCGACCTCAAGTGCAATAGAGAATTCTCCAAGATCACAAATTGTGACCTTAAACACTAAGAACCATTCTTTAAGGTCGCAAAATGCGACCTTAAATGAGGATGTTAACTTGCAATCACAAATTGTGACATCAAGTCATGGTGGCGTGCGCTATCTTCCTTATGCCTTCACCGAAAACGGTATTGCTATGCTCAGTAGTGTTCTGCGTTCGCCAATAGCTATTCAAGTCAACATCCGTATCATGCGCGCCTTTACCGCCATGCGCCAGTTCATAGCTTCCAATGCACAAATATTCCAACGCTTGGATGTGATGGAACAAAATCAATTAGCAATCGTAGCGCACCAAACAGAAACTGACCACAAACTCGAAGAGGTCTTCCGTCGTTTGGATAGCGGTAATGTGCAACCCCACCAAGGCATCTTCTACGACGGTCAAATCTTCGATGCCTACACCTTTATCAACGACCGCATACGCGAAGCTACCACACGCATCATCCTCATTGACAACTATATTGACGATAGTGTGCTCACTATGCTTGCCAAACGAGCAGACAAGGTGACTGCTATCGTCTATACCAAGAAACCATCCGCACAATTGCAACTGGATATTCAGAAGCACAATGCTCAGTATCCGCCGATTAGTGTCGTAGAGTTCGACCGCTCTCACGACCGCTTCCTCTGCATCGACGATACTGTCTATCACCTTGGTGCCAGCATCAAAGACCTCGGCAAGAAATGGTTCGCCTTCAACCGCATGGAGATGCCCACCACCGAACTATTACAAAAATTACCTGTATAGTCAAACTCGCGCGCTTGTTCCGCCCTCACGAATTTCCCCACGAGCATAATTATCGTCCTTTCTTCTGTATTTATACATCTTCCCCAGCAGTACCCCAATACGGTGCTGTTTTTTTATATACCTATTCCTCAGCCAAAAGCCAACCATAACTTTTAAAAGTAAACCTAAAATAGTATTATTGGCGTATTGTGTGGCTCATCAAGACTTGCCACAAAAATCAACTCAAGTTTAACCCTTTAATACTTAATTGTTATGGCAACACCAACAAACGCCCAACTTGGCAAACTCCTTGCCTCTTATTTTTCTACTAGCAATGATGCACTCGCTATCCATTTTCGCAAACATTATTCGCCAACAATCTCTCCAACATTACCTCGAACAACAAAAACAAAGCGCACCACATCGCGCGTAACCAATGCCACCTTCACCTATCGTTGGCTTGCTACTGCTCCCCATCGCATCACAACGCTCTATCAGTATCTTCTCCGCGCCAAATGGATAGCTACGGACACCACCCCCGATGACTTCCTTGCAATCTTTTCTGGGAACGCTACCAATTGCCAGATTCGTTGGACTGGCAAAAAAACATATCTTGTATATCTCTTCCGTCTTTTAACAGATTGCCAGTATATCTCTACACCCAAAGGCATAGGCAGGTGGATGATTGTTGGCAGTCATTTCATTGATGCACATAGCCGGCAATTCACTTTCCTCAATTGTCAGCGAGTCCCCGTCAAAGCACAACGTGCTATTGACCATTTAGCTGAACTATTGAATACTGGAAATCACTAAATGACTGCATAAATGTATGCGTAGCAACAAAATATGCAAGAAAAATCATTTTCTGTATAATATGAAGATTATCAACCATTCATACAAATATAAAAGTCTTTGTTTATACCCTTTTATCCAAAATGTATGCACAAAATCCTTGCTACGCATACATTCTGTGCAGCATTATTATAGAAACGCGTCCCACAGAAAGGACACCACCCAACTTGACAAAGTTAAATCACTTAAACTACTTGAAAGAATGACAAACATTATTATAATTTTTGTTTTGTCCACCAATGCAGTGTGCTGCATTCATTTGGACAAAAACAAAAGATAGTTCTAGATTTTTATTTATTTTTGTAGCGAACAAAGTGAAGCGTATTTTTGTTACAAAAAAATCATCCTCAAAGTGACACTAATTGACGACCCAATTGACCAAAATTGTCTTTAAATAACAAATCCTATCAATATGAAACCCAAACACATCATTATCATTACCATCCCCTGCCAAAGCGCAGCCGAGATGCTCCAAGCCAAAGAGGCAGTCCTCTTTCATTTAGAAACCCTTAATCCCGAGTTCTCTGCCGAGGGCACCACCCTCACAGTCAAGGTCGTCCCTCTCGACCCTCAACTCTTCCTTCCCGACGAAGCATGCGACATCATCCGCCAAACCCTCGCCCAGTCCCTTACCTTCAACCACTGCTGGACCTGTACACTCCATACTATCAATTCTTAATTCAAAATTCTTAATTAACCCTTTAACCCCTCTCACGGCATAGAGGATTACGAATACCGAGTATAAATATCTTATTTTGTTTTGCCCACCCATGCAACGCGTTGCATTCATTTGGGCAGAAACAAAAGATGATCATTGATTTTTCTTTATTTTTGTAGCAAGCGTAGCGCTGCGTATTTTTGTTACAAAAAACATCTTTGAATTGTCATCAATTGTCTTAAATTTATACTCCCGTTCATTGCCGAACTAAAATGTCTAAAATCAAATTAGAAGCACCCTTCCGCCAATTCCGTGGCAAAATCTGCAAACACTCTGACATCATCTTCAAAGAAATGTACGGCGAGACCTTCACCTCACAAATCTGCAACCCTCGTACCAAACCTTACTCGCAAGCAAAGTTGAATCGCCAAGATTTGTTCCGTCAAGCAGCTGCTGCGACCAAGACTGCCTTAGCAAACCCAACCACTCGTGCTACCTACGAAGCAGAGTTTGAGGCACAAACCAAGTATAAATCCCTCTACGGCTATGTCTTGGCAAAAGAGTATGCAAAACTCAAATCCTAACCTTTACCTCTGATCCTTAAACCTTAATTCGTTAAACGATAAACATGAACTAACTAAACCCCTCTCACGGCATAGAGGATTCTGAACACCGAGTATAAATATCTTATTTTGTTCTGCCCACTAATGCAACGCGTTGCATTCATTTGGGCAGAAACAAAAAATTATCATTGATTTCTAATTATTTTTGTAGCGAGTGGAACGAAGCGTATTTTTGTTTCGACATATACTCCTCGAAAATAATTGTCATTAATTGACCTCCAAATTGACGCCAATTGTCTTTCATTTATACTCGGTGTTCGATTGCCGAACACATATGGCACAAGTGGTTTACGAAGACCCGATCCATCACCTTTCGGGCAAAATCTCCAAAAAGTACCGCACTTGCTACAATTACCGCAAGCAATCCAACCGCAAGTACACCTCCGTCCATGGTGAACGTTCAACACCTGTTACTCAGAAAGAACAAACATGGCGTAGTCAGTTCGCGCAGATAGCTGCTGCTACTCGCGAACGTTTGGAAGACCCTTCTTTCATGGCAAGCGACCGAGCTGCGTTCATCAAGCAATCGAAGTTCAAAACCATTCATGCATTTGTCTTCAACATCTGCAAAGACGAAGTCTTGAACGGGAAATAAAAACTGCTAATGATCCCTACTGGCGAGGCCATCACCTCGCCAGAGGCGACATTACTAGTGCGAAGCGCACACCACCTCAGCTATGCCGCTGTTCTAAAGGTCGGCTACCATCGACTAACTAACTCTTAAAACTTTTCGAATAAAATGAGACATTTAACTGACACACAAAAACAACGCCTTCTGAAGGCAATCAAGTACCTCGCATTGGCTATTGCTACATCTATTGCGATGGCATTGGGACTTACCTCATGTAATGTAACCCGCACTATCACAACCGAAAGCAAATCCCTCACTAGAGGCGATACAGCAATCATCATCCAGACAAAGACCATCGAGTCCTACAACGCACAAAAAAAATAGTATCTCCTTTGAAGAAATGAATTAGGATACCTATAGCATTCTGTTCTTAAAAAAGCAAAATGATAACCTAAGTTATCTCTTAGGCTATCATTTTCACTATTCATTTGATCTTTGTGATTCAGCTGGGGCTCGAACCCAGGACCCCATCCTTAAAAGGGATGTGCTCTACCTGCTGAGCTACTGAATCCTCGCGTTTGGCAATTTCGCACAATGACCGATGCTCTGCATCGTTAGGTGCTCAATGCCTACGCTCTATCCTCGAAGCCACGAGCTTCTCGGATGTTTTTTAAGCGGTTATTTTAAAAGAACACTTATTCGGTTGTTGCGCAAAAACGCATGCTTCCATTCGAAAGCGGGTGCAAAAGTACTGCTTTTTTTTGATATGACCAAATATTTTGCAAAAAAAGTGTGAAAATGTGCCATTTTTATTGCTTAATCCAAAATATTTGAGTAACTTTGCACCAAATTCAGGCTTTTATGAACATACAATTGACATACCATCGTCGTCAAACTACGACCACCCATGTAGGCAGTCTATCCATAGGCAGCGAACACCCTGTTCGTATTCAAACAATGGCGAACACCTCTACCAATGATATCGAAGGTAGCGTGGCACAAGCTGAACGTTGCATTGCCGCAGGCACGGAACTTCTGCGTTTTACCACCCAAGGCATGCGCGAAGTGGAATCCCTTTCGCAGGTACATGAGATAATTCATAATTCAAAATTCAAAATTCAAAATTGTCCTATTGTAGCAGACGTCCACTTCCAATCGGACGTGGCAGATGCCGCAGCAAAAGTGGTAGAGAAAGTACGTATCAACCCAGGTAATTACATTGACCCTGCCCGCAAATTCAAGCAAATAGACTATACGGAAGAAGAATATCAAGCAGAATTGCAGCGACTGCGCAATCGTTTCATCCAACTACTCAATATCTGCAAGGAGCACAAGACTGCCCTGCGTATTGGTGTTAATCACGGCAGTCTGAGTGACCGTATCATGTCGCGCTATGGCGATACACCCGAAGGCATGGTAGAGAGTTGCATGGAGTTCTTGCGCGTGGCAGTGGCAGAAGATTTCAAAGATATAGTCCTTTCCATTAAAGCCAGCAATACCCGCGTGATGGTTACTACCGTCCGTCTGTTGGTATGGCAAATGCAGAAAGAGGGCATGGCTTTCCCTTTGCACTTGGGCGTAACGGAAGCAGGCGAAGGTGAAGATGGCCGCGTGAAGTCCGCTGTCGGTATAGGTGCACTGCTCGCAGACGGCATAGGCGACACCATTCGCGTGAGTCTAAGCGAAGCCCCCGAAAAAGAACTACCCGTAGCCAAAGCGTTGGTAGATTACTTCGATGATGAGCAAAGCATTCGCTATGCAGCAACTACACAAGTTAAGATAGAAGACACGACCGTCTTTTTCTCCAACGCTGACACCGATTGGCAACTCTTCCAACTCCATGCTGCTGCCGAATGTGGTCGCTTGCTCTGGGATCACAACTGCACAGATTTAGTGCTCAACAATGACCACTTCGCTGCAGAAGATTTAGCACGGCTCAGCAAAGACATTCTGCAAGCCGCGCGCGTGCGTATGTATAAAACGGAGTATATCTCCTGCCCTGGTTGCGGTCGTACGCTCTTCGATTTGGAGCAAACCATCGCTCAAGTGAAAGCTGCCACATCCCATCTGCAAGGGCTTAAAATCGGCATCATGGGCTGTATTGTTAATGGTCCAGGCGAGATGGCGGATGCCGATTATGGCTACGTAGGCGCAGGCCGAGGCAAGGTCAGCCTCTATCGCGGCAAAGAATGTATCCTCAAAAACATCCCTCAAGAAGACGCAGTACAACAACTACTCGCCCTGATTGAGGCTGACAAATAATCATGTTCTATACATATATCACCTTCTATTAGGCACTTTACTACCAAGAAGTGCCTATTTTATAGTAAACTAACACCTCCTTTTATATGTTGTACGACATAAAAGTAATTTTACGCTTGCAATTATCAAAAAAAAGTTGTATCTTTGCAGGCTAAAAGAAACATAGATAGACTAATCATTAGAACACATATCATGAAAGAAAACAATTATTGTGTAATTATGGCAGGAGGTGTCGGAAGTCGCTTTTGGCCATTCAGCAGAAACGAAAAACCAAAGCAGTTTCTTGATTTCTTTGGCATTGGTCGAAGCTTGCTACAAATGACTATTGATCGCTTCCGTCCAATCGTACCTATTGAAAACATTTTGATCGTAACCAACATCATCTACCGCGACCAGGTGTTGGAGCAAATTCCCGACTTACAGTCAAGTCAAGTGCTTTGCGAACCTGCAAGACGAAATACGGCTCCATGCATTGCATACGCAATGGCAAGAATCAAAGCTATGACGGTTAAAAAAGGACAAAACAATGCCAACATCGTTGTTGCAGCAAGCGATCACTTAATTTTGCAGGAAGAGAAATTTAGAGCAGTTATTTGCAGCTGCTTCTCGTTTATTGAGCAACACGACGCATTAGTTACCCTCGGTATGAAGCCCACCCGCCCTGAAACAGGATATGGCTATATCCAAATGGGTGAGCAAGTGGATGAAAATGGAATGTACAAAGTACATGCATTTACCGAAAAACCTAATCTGGAAGTAGCGAAAATCTTCGTAGAAAGTGGCGATTTCCTTTGGAATTCAGGTATCTTCATTTGGAATCTACACTCCATTGAGAGTGCCCTGCAACTGCACATGCCAGAGGTAGCACAAAAATTCATCCAAGGAGCGGATGTGATGGGTACCGAACAAGAAGACGCATTCATTCAAGAGATGTTCCCTACTTGCCCAAGCATATCCATTGACTACGGCGTGATGGAACACGCAACGAACGTATGCGTTATGCCTAGCGACTTTGGTTGGAGCGACCTCGGAACATGGGGTTCACTATACGAACTCAGCGAGAAAGATGAGAACCAAAACGTAACCCTACATTCAGATGCTATTTACTACGATAGTCACGGCAATATTATTACCTTGCCTAAAGGACATTTAGCTGTTATTCAGGGATTGGAAGATTGCATCGTATCTGAAGCGAATGGTGTATTGCTTATTTGCAAACGCGCAGACGAACAACAAATACGCCAATTCTATATGGATGCAGAATTGAAATTTAACGGAAAATTCAATTAAGAAGTGCTAATACTTCTGCTGTTAAAATAGACTATACTATGAGTTATCTAAATTTTGACAAGACATTGCTAATCAATCTTGAACGCAGTCTGAGCAAAGAGATGCTTCGCACCAACCGTGCGGGAGCCTATAACTCTACTACGCTGGTTGATTGCAACACACGCAAATACCATGGGCAACTTGTATTGCCTTTGGGTGATCCATTGCCAGAAGGCAATTATGTACTGCTCGGCAGCTTAGATGAAACTGTTATCCAACATGGAGCGGAGTTTAACTTAGGTATTCATCAATATGGTGAGCATATCTATATGCCGAATGGGCATAAGTACATCCGTGAATTTGATTGTGAGATAATTAGCAAGACGACTTATCGTGTAGGCGGCGTCATTTTGACCAAGGAACGTATGCTGGTAAGTTTTGAGCCGCGCGTATTGATTCGCTATACGCTTGTAGAAGCACATTCGCCCACAACACTGCGACTCAAGCCATTCTTAGCATACCGCAATACGAATGAATTGACTCACGAGAATAACATTGCCAATTCAGACATGCGTGAAGTGGAAAATGGTCGTGCAGCAAGAATGTATGAATTGTTCCCTGAACTCTATATGCAATGTTCAAAAAAAGTAGAATACACGCACGCGCCCACATGGTATAAAGGTATTGAGTATTTGAAGGAGCAAGAGCGCGGTTTCTCTTACAAGGAAGATCAACTGGTGCCTGGTTGGTTCGAGATGCCAATGAAGAAAGGTGAGAGCGTGATTTTTGCCGCAGGTATCAGCGAAGCAAACCCAAGAACATTGAAAGCATTATGGGAAAAAGAATTGAAAAGACGCAACGCGCGTGATACCATGTTTGGCTGTTTGAAAAACGCAGCTTCACAGTTCTACAAGCGAGAGGGCGACAAGTGCTACCTATTGGCTGGATACCCTTGGTTCAGCGCTTCGGCTCGTGAGGAGTTCTTGGCTATGCCAGGATGCACAATGGGTATCGGTCGTCCAGAATATTGGGATGCAATTGTGAATAAAACTGCTGTGGAAGAAGTACGTGCCTTCATGGAAGGCAGACCGCACAAATTAGTCGGCATGGACGAACCTGATGTATTATTGTGGTTTATTCATGCTATACAAGAATATGCTGCATACACTTCCATGGAAGAAACAACTCGCTTATACGGTCAACTTGTCATAGATATTATGTTGTTCATTCGCAGGCAACAACACCCACGTTTGTTCTTGCACAACAATGGCCTATTGTGGGTTAATGGCAAAGAGCGTCCTGCTACATGGATGAATGCGGTGGAAGATGGTCGTCCTATCACTCCTCGCACAGGTTATGTAGTGGAAATCAATGCGCTATGGTACAACGCACGACTCTTTACTGCCACCATTCAACGCCAGCTTGGCAAAGAGCAGATTGCAGACCTGATGGAGTACCAAGCAGAGATTACAAAGGATAGTTTTATCAAGACCTTCTGGAATGGAATGTATCTAGATGACTATGTTGATGGCGACTATCACAACAACGAGGTGCGTCCTAATCAGATTATCGCTGCATCGTTGCCATACTCGCCATTAGACAAGCGCCAATGCAAAGCGGTAGTAGATATATGTACGAAGGAGCTATACACACCAAAGGGATTACGTACTATCTCCCCAAAGAGCGGAAGTTATCGTCCAGAGTATATTGGCGGACAGTTGGAGCGTGACAGAAACTTCCACAATGGTCCAGTATGGCCATGGACGATAGCATCATACGCGATTGCGTATCTTAAAGTATATCAACATTCGGGCGAGAACTTCATCCGCCGTTTGTTGATGGGTTACGAAGCTGAGATGAGCGAACTATGTATCGGCACACTTAATGAATTGTACGATGGCAATCCACCATTCAAGGGGCATGGAGGCATGAGTTACGCTCCAAGTGTGGCGTCGGTAATAGAAGTATGTAACACCTTAAAACAATACGAAGCAAAATGAAAGCATTGATGTTCGGTTGGGAGTTCCCGCCTCATATTTTAGGTGGATTGGGAACTGCAAGTTTTGGTCTCACGCGCGGAATGGCGCAACAAGAGGATATGGAAATCACTTTTGTAATTCCCAAACCATGGGGCGATGAGGATCAATCATTCTTGCGTATCATTGGCGCAAACAGTGTACCTATCGTGTGGAAAGAAAATAACTACGATTATGTACGCCAACGCATGGAAGGCAAAATGTCGCCTGAGGAATACTACCATCTGCGCAATAATATTCACTATGATTATTCACGGATCGGCACCGATGATTTGGGTTGTGTAGGTTTTTCTGGTCGTTATCCTGACAATCTGCTTGAAGAAATAGGCAACTATGAAGCGGTAGCGAGTGTGCTGGCTTCCGCATTGCAGTTTGATATAATCCACAGTCATGACTGGCTAACCTACCCTGCAGGTGTGTTTGCTAAGCAAATATCAGGCAAACCTCTTGTAATTCACGTGCACGCTACTGACTTTGATCGCAGTCGTGGTAATGTCAACCCTACGGTATATGCCATTGAGCGCAGAGGTATGGACGAGGCAGATCATATCATGTGCGTAAGCGAACTCACTCGTCGCACGGTGATTGAGAAATATGGGCAAGATCCAAGCAAAGTGAGCACTGTACATAATGCAGTAGAGCCATTAGCTAACCCCGATGAATTCGTGAAACATGACCGCAAAGACAAGTTAGTGACTTTTCTTGGTCGTATCACGATGCAGAAAGGTCCTGAATACTTTGTGGAGGCTGCAGCTCGAGTATTGGCGAAGACAGACGGAGTCCGCTTCGTTATGGCAGGTAGCGGTGATATGATGAATAAGATGATTGACCTCGTAGCACAGCGCGGCATCGCAGACAAATTCCACTTCCCTGGATTCATGCGCGGTCGTCAAGTACAAGAGGTGCTGGCAGACTCCGATGTATATATCATGCCTAGTGTGAGTGAGCCATTTGGTATATCGCCATTGGAAGCGATGCAAGTAGGTTGTCCATCCATCATTTCTCACCAATCTGGTTGCGCAGAGATCTTGTCACATGCAATCAAAACCGATTATTGGGATATCGACGCCATGGCAGATGCCATCTATGCGATTGTGAAATATCCTGCTATGTATAAGTCGCTGCGCGAATTAGGTCGCGACGAAGTAAACAACATCAAGTGGTATGACGCTGGACTGAAAGTGCGTCGCATCTACAATAAGGTGTTAGGTTGGGGATAAAGAAACAAGAATTATAAATTTGAAAATACTATAAGTCATGAAAAATATTTGTTTTTGCTTTCAAATGCACGCTCCTTACAGAATGAAGCGTTATCGTTTTTTTGAGATTGGTCAAGATCATTATTACTATGATGACATGCAAACCGAAGAGCATGTTAATTGGCTTGTCAATACTTCTTACATGCCACTATGTCAGACGATAAAAGAGATGATTCGTCTGTCGAAGAAGAATTTCCGTTGCGCATTGAGTGTGAGTGGTGTGATGCTGGAGATGTTCCAGCAGTTTGCTCCAGAGATGATAGACTTGCTCAAAGAGTTGGCGGATACTGGTTGTGTGGAGTTTGTGGCTACTCCTTATAGCCAATCATTGGCGACTGTCTATAGCGAAACCGAGGCAGCCGAACAATTGCAATTGCAACAAGCGATGGTGAAGGAACTCTTTGGACAGGTATCTACTACCATCTGCAACACAGAGCTCATTTATAGCGATGAAATCGCGATTTTTTTGTACCAACAAGGCTACAAGACCGTGATGACCGAAGGTGCTAAGCATGTGCTGAGTTGGAAGAGTCCAAACTACGTCTATAGTAGTGCTTCCGCACCAAAGATGAAGATGTTGCTCCGCAATGGCAACCTAAGCGATGAGTTGTCCTTCCATTTTGCTGATCCTAATTGGCACAACTATCCTATGGACGCAGAAAAATATACCCAACAATTAGCTGCTTTGCCTGAGGAAGAGCAGGTGGTAAACATTTGGGTAGGCGCTGACACTTTTGGTATTCGCCAACATGCGATGACTGGTATCTTTGATTTCCTCAAGGCATTGCCTTACTTCGCATTGGAATATGGAATTGGCTTCATGACTCCATCGGAGGCGGCAAAGAAGTTCGCTGCTAAGGATGTGGTAGTTGCTCCATATCCTATCACATGGGCTGGTGAGGCTAAAGATTTGAGCGTCTATACCGGTAACGACCTGCAAAATGAAGCCACACAAAAACTATTTGCTGTGGCTGAGCGTGTGCACTTGTGCAAAGACAAACAATTGAAGCACGACTGGCTACTATTGCAAGATGTCAACTACTTGCACTATATGAATCACATCGACGCTGGCGCAAGCCACTATGAGTCGGCATACGATGCGTTCATTAATTATATGAATGTGCTTTCTGACTTCCTCCAACGTGTGGACGAGCAATACCCAACTACTATTGAGAACGAGGAGCTGAATGAATTGCTCAAAACCATTCAAAATCAAGAGAAAGAGATTGAAAAGCTCGAGAAACAACTGAAAGAGGCAAAAAAATCCGCTAAAAAAAAGTCTTGCGCTAAACGTAAAGAGACTTCCTTAGAAGCATAATTCATAATTAAGAGATTTCCACACTCGTCACTTCCACCCCGCAAGTGGCGAGTTTTTGTTTCGTCCAAACTATTGTTGCACTTTGCAGCCCAGTTGCAACAAAATCGCACTTGAAAGTAAACTTTCGCGCAATTTTATTGCAAATATCCATTTTTTGTTGTACCTTTGCACCCCAATTTATATTGGGGTAGTTTCGGTAAGAGAAAAACTAACACGTGAAAAGGACGCGAAACATATCATATTGTATTTGCATCTGCATATTGATTTTATGCAGTATGATAGATGTGTATGCCCAAGATAATAAATCGGTGCCTACCATCATTCGCGCATGGCAACTTGACCAATGGACAGGCGTGGCTGATACGTTGGCAGGGATTGACTCCTCATATATGCATTTCCCTATGCGTGATCGATTGAACGATTATTCTATTTCCAACGTTAGCAACTCCAATCTCATATCACCCAGTCAGTCACGCATCTACTTCGCACGCAAAAAGACAACCGACTTTTTGTTTGCTGATGCCTACACCCCATACATTATCACACCGCAACAAGTCAAATACTACCACACCACCACTCCCTACTCCACCATTGCATATAAGAAAGGTTTTGTTACCAACCTTGACCAAAATGATATCAGTTTCTCCTTCACTGGCAATGTTACTCGACGCACCAATCTGGGTATGACTATTGACTACCTCAACTCGTACGGACGATTTGCCAATCAAGAAGGCAAGACGGTGTTTGGTTCGGTGTTTGGCTCATACAACGGCGATCACTATTCGCTACAATCATCCTTCACGTGGAACACGTTGAGCAACTTCGAGAATGGCGGACTGCACAATCCTGCTGACCTACAAGGAGTACTCAAACCTGAGGATATGCCAGTAAGAATGCAGGGTATGTCGGCATTGCGCTATTTGTCAGGGTATCTAAATCACTACTATAGTATCTGCGTAGAGCGGGAACGCAAAGTAAACTATAAGGAACGCGATGAAGAAGGCAAATGGGTAAAGAAAGACTCTATCAAGATTGAGTATGTACCTGTTACTACCTTCCGTCATATATTTGAAGTAACCGACGGCACAAAAAGGTACGTAGAGAAATCTGCCACACAAAGTATTCTTCCTAATCAATATCGCAACCCCATCGCAACAAACGACTCCGCAGCATGTCTTACCATCAAGAACACCTTGGCTGTCACCTTTGAAGAGGAATTCAATACGTGGCTGCACTTTGGAGCGATGGTATATGCTATGAACGAATGTCAGCGTCACACCACTGCTATCGGACAGACAGAAAACATTGTAAACCTCAACGCCTTTCCACAAGCCAACTCTTATAACGACGTGATGCAAAACACATTGCACCTTACGCCAGACACCTTATTCGGAGCACGCTGGACCAACAATACCTATGTGGGAGGTGCACTATACAAACACCGTGGTCAATATATTCACTATGGATTTGACGGTAACGTGTGCTTGTTAGGGCATAAGTTGGGCGAATTTCAAGTAAACGGACATGTGGACGCAGGTTTCCGCATAGGCAAGGACTCCATGATAATCACTGCTAAAGCTTTCTTCCGAAATGAAACTCCTGACTACTATTTGACGCACTACCGCAGTAATCACTACCGTTGGGATAATGACTTTCAGCGACCTCTACGATTACAAGTAAGTGGAGAGATTACCTATCCCACCACATGGGTAAAGCCGAAACTCAATGTGTCGTTTGAGAATATCACCAATCATATTTATTTTTCCACCGATGGCACCCCTAAGCAAGTGGATGGTAATATACAAGTGCTAGCAGCAGATTTGCAACTTAACATCACCACTCCATGGGTGAATCTAGATAATCATATAGTATATCAACACTCATCCTCTGACAAACTACCATTGCCAGCCATCACCCTATACCACAACCTCTACTACCACGGATGTTGGTTTAAGGCTTTGGACACGCAGATTGGTGTAGATATGCGATTCTTTACGAAATATTATGCCCCTATACTCAACCCCGCATTAGGACAATTCTGCGTGCAAGACCAAGAACAAGTAGGCAATTACCCCGTGATGAATGTATATGCCAATTTCTATGTAAAGAGTTTGCGACTGAAGTTGTTTGCGCAATACCAACACTTCAACGCATCATTTATGAACAAACAATACTTCGAGATGCCTGGTTATCCGATGGCACCAGACATGTTCAGAGCGGGATTGGCATGGCATTTTTACAAATAAGAAGTTAGACAATCATGCTACAAACAAATAATTTAAATACTATTCTCCTTTATGCTCAGCAAGAGGCACAGCGATTGGGCAATAGCGAGGTACTGCCTGATCACTTGATGTTGGGTATTCTGCGATTGGCCAATGGCAAAGCATTCGAACTGCTGATGCAAGCGGGACTGAATCCTGTAGAACTCAAACGTGCGATTGATGAACGATTGATGCAAGCAAGCACCAACGAAGCACAAAAGATGTCGCGCGCTAGCCTGCGCATATTGCGATTAATGCAAATCGAAGCTAAAATCTATCACGCAGAAGAATGCGGTTCGGTACACTTGCTACTTGGTTTACTACGCGAGCGCGTGAACTACCCTGCAATGTTTATTGAGCAGCAGTTTGGTATTGATTATGAGCGCATAGAGGGGCTATATCCTAAGCCACAACCATTACCTCAAGATGGCAGCAATCTTGATTCAGATTTTGCTGGAGAACAACCGCTTGAATGGGGAGCCAAGAGCCAAGAACAAAGAACCAAGACTAGCAAAACAGGCACACCCGCTTTGGATAAATATGGTCGCGACTTGACCGCTCAAGCGCGCAATGGAGAGCTTGATCCCGTCGTCGGACGACAAGCAGAGATAGAGCGGGTAATACAGATTCTCTCGCGCAGGAAGAAGAATAACCCTATCCTCATCGGCGAACCAGGTGTAGGCAAATCGGCCATTGTAGAGGGATTGGCATTGCGCATTGAGCGTGGCGAAGCAGCTACATTGGAAGGCAAACGCATCGTGTCATTGGATATCGCATCTATGGTGGCAGGCACTACCTATCGCGGACAGTTTGAAGAGCGCATGAAGTCCGTTATCAACGAACTGCACAAACATCCTGAAATCATCCTTTTTGTGGATGAAATTCACACCATCATGGGAGCAGGAAATGCACAAGGTTCGTTGGATGCAGCCAATATCCTCAAGCCCGCCTTGGCTCGTGGCGAAGTACAATGCATTGGCGCTACCACTATCACTGAATACCGCAAATCAATAGAAAAAGATGGGGCTTTGGAACGTCGTTTCCAAAAAGTGATGGTACAACCTACCTCAGCAGAAGAAACCTATGCCGTACTGACACGTATTAGCGAGGTGTATGGTGCCTTCCATCATGTGCAATATACTGAAGAGGCACTACACGCATGTGTCAAATTGACCGATAGGTATATCACCGACCGCTTCTTCCCAGACA
The DNA here is from genome assembly GCA_945921355.1 of uncultured Bacteroidales bacterium. Lineage (GTDB taxonomy): Bacteria > Bacteroidota > Bacteroidia > Bacteroidales > Paludibacteraceae > Colicola. The sequence goes on along the minus strand of CAMEKM010000001.1, from coordinate 22,142 downwards.
AGGCAATTGATGCCATGGATGAGGCTGGAGCGTGGAAAGGTAGTCAGGCGAAAAAGCAAGAAGGCGATGAAACAATGGTCAAAGTGACCGAAGCGGATGTAGCATTCGTGGTGAGCAGAATGTCAGGTGTACCCGTACAGCGCGTAGAGCAGGCTGAAAGCGAACACTTGCGTCAAATGAGTGAGGTAATCAAGCAACGCGTAATTGGGCAAGATAAAGCCATTGACACCATTGTGAAAGCCATACAACGTTCGCGTATGGGATTGCGCAATCCAAACAAACCAATTGGCACCTTCTTCTTGCTCGGTCCTACAGGCGTAGGTAAGACACACTTGGCACAATGTTTAGCAGAAGAGATGTTTGGCAATCGCGATGCAATCGTGCGCTTTGACATGTCAGAATATATTGAGAAGCACACTGTAAGTTTGCTCGTGGGTGCTCCTCCTGGATATGTTGCTCATGAAGAGGGAGGTAAACTGACAGAAGCTGTACGCCGCAAACCATATTCGATTGTGCTATTCGATGAGATCGAGAAGGCGCATGCTGACATATTTAACATCTTGCTACAAGTCATGGATGAAGGGAGACTGACAGATCGTCAGGGGCGTGTGGTAGATTTTCGCAACACCATCATTATTATGACAAGCAATGTGGGCACACGTCAGCTGAATGAATTTGGCGCTGGTATAGGCTTCAATGCCGATGAAATTGACGAGAAACAGTCGGAATATATGCTCACGAAAGCATTGAATCGCACTTTCCCACCCGAGTTTGTCAACCGATTGGACAATGTAGTCGTTTTCCACCCGTTAAACGACGAAGCTTTGGCACAGATTTTGACGCTTGAATTACACCCACTGAAACTGCGTTTGGAAGCAATGGGCTACAAATTGCAACTGACAAAAAAGACCACAGAGCAGTTGCTTGAGCGTTCGCGCGACCGCAAGTATGGTGCGCGTCCTCTGAAACGCGCTATTCAAACTTTGGTAGAAGATCCTATCACAGACATCTTGCTATCAGGTATGACAGAAAATAAAACAATAAAAATATAACAACTATGGCAAAAGAGATTACAGATGCTAACTTTCAAGAATTGTTAGCAGAGGGCAAGCCCCTCGTAGTAGATTTTTGGGCACCTTGGTGTGGTCCTTGCAAGATGATGTTGCCTATCGTAGAAGAGTTGGCAGCTGAGTATGAAGGTAAGATTACCGTAGGTAAACTCAATGTAGATGACAACGATGAGACTTGCTCTGCATATGGCATTATGAACATCCCAACTATCTTATTTTTCAAGAATGGAGAATTGGTAAATCGTAGTGTAGGTGCAATGCGCAAGCCAGATTTGCAGAAGCTTTTTGAAGAACTTTTGTAAGAAATTTGCAAAATTATTTGCATAATTCAAAAAAAAGCAGTACTTTTGCACCCAAATTGCCTTTGTAGGCACTTCTTTGTGTGCCTACATAGGTGATTTTGTGCGTAAGCACAGTTTATTTTCGCGCTAACGCGCGAGGGTCTGGTAGCTCAGCTGGATAGAGCAACAGCCTTCTAAGCTGTGGGTCTCGGGTTCGAATCCCGACCGGATCACAAAGCAAGGATAATTATTAATTTTGAATTAAGAATTATGATTGTTTTTAGAATATTAACTATTAATTATTAATTGTTAACTGTACTACATGCGTCAGTTAAAAATCACAAAATCCATTACCAACCGCGAGTCAGCATCGCTTGACAAGTACCTCCAAGAAATTGGTCGCGAGCCACTGATTTCGGTTGATCGTGAGGTGGAATTGGCTGGTCGTATCCGCAATGGCGATAGAGCTGCCCTTGAGGAATTGACCCGCGCTAATCTACGCTTCGTTGTCTCTGTAGCAAAACAGTACCAAAATCAAGGATTGAGCCTTCCTGACCTAATTGACGAAGGCAACCTTGGGCTTATCAAAGCAGCAGAAAAATTCGATGAGACACGTGGCTTCAAGTTCATCTCATACGCCGTATGGTGGATTCGTCAATCCATCTTACAAGCTCTTGCAGAGCAAGCACGTATCGTGCGCCTGCCATTGAACCAAGTAGGTTCGCTCAACAAAATCAACAAGGCTTACCAACGCTTTGAGCAAGAATACGAGCGTAAGCCAAGCGCTGAGGAGTTGGCTGAAATCTTAGACATTCCTGTGGACAAGATTGCTGACACACTCAAGATGTCAGGACGTCAAGTCAGTGTGGATGCACCATTCGTAGAGGGTGAGGACAATAGCCTTATTGATGTAATGGTTAACGAAGATTCTCCTAATGCCGATTACAAACTCATCAACGAATCGCTTTCAAGAGAGATTGATCGCGCACTAGAACAACTTACTCCACGTGAAGCGGATATCTTACGCAGTTTCTTCGGAATTGGAGTCCCAGAGAAAACGTTAGAAGAAATTGGCATCGAATTGGACCTCACACGAGAGCGCGTTAGACAAATTAAAGAAAAAGCGATACGCAAACTCAAGGTAAGTTCAAGAAGCAAAATCCTCCGCACGTATCTCGGATAAGGACTAAAAATGAATAAGATAGGGTGTACCGCTTGGTACACCCTATTGCTTTATACTTAATGCTTATTTCTTACCCTTGCTTGGTCTTCACACTACCCTTCAATAAGCAAACCATACCCATAAACGTGAGCAAAGCATTCAAGATTAAACGCTCGTGGGAGAAGACGTAGCCGTTGAACCATACGGCAGAATTGACGTCAATAATCCATGTGATGACTGGAGCCAATATCACTACTAGAGGAATCCAACGGTCGCGTACTTGCTGCTTGGTAAAGATACCAAAACAGAACATACCCAATAATGGACCATAGGTGTAACTAGCAACTTTATATACGGTTTGAATCACCGAATCATCATTCAATAGGTGGATGACATAGATACAAGCGGCCATCAGTATAGCCATGCCTATGTGCACTATGGTGCGTACTTTGGTAAGGTTGTCGGCCTTCTCCTTGTTGAGAATATCCACCGTGAATGAGGTGGTCAAGGCCGTCAATGCTCCGCCCGCTGCGGAATATGCTGCTGCGATAAAACCGATGATAAATAATACGCCTACAATCACAGGGAAGTAGTTGCCTGTCGCCAAGAACGGGAAAACATCGTCGCCCTTGAGGTTGGCCACTTCCGTTACACCCGTTTGTGCGGCATAGGTATAGAGCAGATAACCCAAGAAGAGGAAGAGAGCAATTACTACGATTTGCATCAGTGCACCTACGATGAGGTTCTTCTGACTCTCGCGTGGGTTCTTGCATGATAGGGTACGCTGCATGAGGTCTTGGTCAAGACCTGTGGTAGCAATCACGAGGAAGACACCCGCGAGGAACTGCTTCCAGAAATAGGTGCCCTCTTTAGGATTATCAAAGAAGAAAGTACGAGTCATATCACTATTACCCCAACCTTCGATATTCACGCCTGCGCGAAGCACGAAGTAGATACAGAGTGCCACGGATAGAATAAGGCAGCAGGTCTTCAGCAGATCAGTCCAGATGAGTGATTTCACACCACCCTTGAAGGTGCATAGATATACGATGAGCACGGTGATGATGGCATTTACCCAGAATGGTACTGGAACTGCCAATTTGTCGAATACTAGCAACTGTAGCACTTCGCTCACTACGAACAAGCGCACACTAGCACCAAGCATCTTGCTCACAAAGAAGAGCCAAGCACCCGACTTGTAGGTGTTCATGCCAAAACGCTGTTGGAGGTATTGGTAGATGGATGTAAGGTTGAGTTTGTAGTACAATGGGATAAGTACATAGGCAATCAAGAATTGACCTACGGTGAAACCAAGCACCATCTGCATATATGCCCAACCCGAAGTGGCTACCATACCTGGTACGCTGACAAAGGTAACACCGGAGATAGCAGCACCGATAGTGGACATGGCTACGAGTAACCAATTACTACTGCGGTTGCCCGAGAAGAAACCTGCATTGTCGGCCTTACGACCAGCCAGGTAGGAAATGAAAAACAGCAATGCAAAATAGCATGCGATGACTAATAAGATTGTTAATGGATTCATATATCTGAGCCTTTAAACTATAAACTATAAACTATAAACTACTCTTCGTAGAGGAGATAAGGACGGCGTTGCTCTTTGAACTTCGCCACATCCTCTTGCCAACGAGCTGCGATTTCTTCCTCGCTCTTGCCCTGATTGATCATCTTGCGAACATAATCTACACCTACTAAATACTCAAAGAAAGGACGGAAGAAATAGTTGTCCATATGGAGATGCTCATACGCGTCCAATAGATAGCGCAGTGAGAATCCCACTTGGCGTGCTTCCTCTTCGCTCATGCCGCTGAGGTCCACACCATCGCAGATGCGACCTTTCTGAGTGGATTGATTAGGGGTAAAGGTAATCGCAGGACCATACACACTCGCCTCGGTGCGAGGTGCATTGAAGTTAGGGTGACCATAGCACAAGAATGGTTTATCCGTACCTCGACCTAAAGACACAGGGGTTGCCTCAAACAAGCACACGGCAGGATAAAGGTAGATAGAAAGCATGTTGCGTAGGTTAGGCGAAGGCGCTACAGGCAGACGATATAACGTTTGGTGAGTATAATTTTTGCAAGGAATGACAGTCAGGTCCACTTGGAGCGAATCGTATAGCCAGTTCTCACCATTGATCATCAATGCCAGTTCACCCAAGGTCATACCATGTACTACGGGTATTGGCAATGCACCCACGCCAGATTTGTGCTTCATATCTAGTATAGGACCATCCACATACCATCCGTTAGGGTTAGGACGGTCAAAGACGATGAACTGCTTGCCATCATGTGCGCAAGCGTCCATCAGGCGGAACATCGTGATATAGTAAGTGTAGAAGCGGAGTCCTACATCTTGAATGTCGGTGATAAGGATGTCGAAAGTGGCCATGGCCTCCTTAGAGGGACGATAGCTCTTTCCATCGTAGAGAGAGAGAATAGGTATGCCTGTCTTCTCATCTACGCTGCTAGCCACATGCTCGCCTTCACGAGCGGTGCCGCGGAAACCATGTTCTGGGGAGAAGATGGCAGTAACCTCTACGCCATGCTTGAGCAAAAGGTCGAGGGTGTGAATCGTGTCCTTGCCTTGGATCACGACACCTGTATGGTTGCTCAGTAGAGCAACGCGCTTGCCCTTGAGCAAAGGTAGGTATTGTTTGGTTTGCTCTGCACCTAGAATCACATCTTTAGCCTCAATGTGAATCAATGCTGCGCAGAGAAAAACAATGATAGTGATGATTTTTTTCATATGTATGTTATTTGGTCTGATTTTATTGGCAAAGGGTATGGTGTGATTATAAGTCTCGCACTAGACGCACTGCATTGCCGCCAGTTCGGTTGTCATAGCCAATACCCGCACCATCGCACATAAATAGGAAATAGCTAGCAAAACGAGGACCATAGGCTGCATCTGGGGATGCTGTCCAGTACAGACCAGCCATCTGCATATATCCCAACGAGGTGCCTAAGCGGAAACCAGCACAAGGCAAGAAGACTGCACCCGCAGCTTGCATCGTATTCCACTGTTCGATGGTAAAGGATTGGTACTCCTCGAAAGCTATAGAACTGTACTCCTTGTCGCTGTATCCACTTTTAAAAGTAATACCATCTGGACATACCCAATTGTCTGGCAATAAGAGTAACCCATGTGATCCTTCTATACTGCCTATACCGATAAGATTCTTGGCATTTTTGCGCAATGCCCTAAGGTATTCCCACTCACTAGATGTCAGCGTGCGCCATGTATTGCCATCATCAATGGCAGTTCCCCAATCCACAAAATTGCCATTGAAGAGGCTATTGTCTTCGGATAAAGTGACACCCCATGCTGTGGAGGGATCCGTATCCGTGCTCCATGCGAAAAGATCAATCGTATCAGCAAAAGCATTATCAACCATATTACGAGTACCAATATATTCGTATTGCTGTGCAGCAAAAAGCCATGTGCCAGTAGTTGTGATATACTGCAAGTTACCAGGTGCAAAAGCGACTTTCTTGTCATGCTTTACTGAAAACTCACCAATGTATTGGGGTACATCCGTTTTGAAAGTGATACTATCAATCTCTGATATAGGGAACTCTATAGCCTCATTGTTGCGCCAAATAGTAAGAATATCTTGTGCAGCAAGTGAAGCCCACAAACCTGCCAATAAAAGAGACAAAATAAGTGATATTTTCTTCATTAGAGCCTATCTGTATATTGTAATATAGAGGCTGTCGCATGGCAGCCTCTATACTTATTTATTCATATGATTTACTTTGCTTTAGGGAATTCGATGAGTGCGAAACCAGCTTTGGTAGCAGCAACAAAGACAACGAGTTTGCCATCTACCTCTGCAGCATTACATTGAGCAGCGCAAGCAGCAACAGTCTTGTTGCCAGCATCAATACCAGCATCTGTATCAAGTGAATAGAAGTATGTAGGCTCCCAGAGATATTCCTCGTCATACAAGAGCTCAGACCACTTGATGAGTGCAGCCTTGGTGTCCACACCATCGGTGATGTCTTGGATGAACACACTTGGCTCTTTACCGATACGCTTACCATTGTTGTAAGGAGCAGCGAGTACGAGGTAGCGAGCACGGTTGAACATAATCACATGAGGATCTACACCGCCACGTGGATTCAAACCGCTCTCTGTAGCATCCAACTCGATATCCTCCATGAGGGATACACCATTAGCATCCATCAAGCGGAGAACAGCCATATAGTGGCTCTTGAAGATATATTGACCAGCCTCTGGAACCTCGTTGATGTAGCCATAGTATGGGAATGGAACATCGAGAATAATCTCAGTAGGAGTAGAGAACTGATTGAAGTTGGTGATTTGTACGCGGTAAACTTTCTCAGCAGAACCCTCTTGGCCGCAGAAGAATGCATAACCGTTACCAGACTCATCGATATTAACAGAGATATTATCACCCAAACGAGCAGGAGCACCAATAGTGTCACCCTCTTCGGTTACGCCAAGTACGCCATCCCATGACCAAACCTCAGGAGCAGCATTAGCATCCGCATAGTGATATACCTTGAGAGGCATATCCTTGCTGAGTTGTGTGGTCAAGTTACAGATATAGATGTGACCGTGGTTCAAGCTACCAGAGCTTACTACGTGTGTACCGCCTTCAATACCGGTAGTATTGAGAGCAATCTTGTTGCCTGCGTTGTCAGCCAAAAGGTCAGATACTTTGTAGAGATGTGGGAATGCAGAACCATCGTCATTGCGTGATACCACGAGTACATGCTCACCATCAAAGTCAGTACCACGAGTATTTTCAGCAGCGAACTCAGCAGGAGCTTTGCCAGTAGCTACAGAGAAATCGTGAACCACAGCAGCAGCGATTTCTACACCAGGAGTAGGTGCTGCTTTGAAGGTAATATCCATCACTGTTTTACGTCCCATAAACTCAAGTTCGAGCTGACCAGGATTAGCAGCAGTCAATTTGTCATCTTGCATCGTTGTAAACTTATAGGTAGCACGTGCTGGGATGACGGAGATGCTAACAAAAGTTGCTTCACTCTCTTCTGGCATACCCAAAGCGAGCACACCATCAATGATTTGTGCAGTTACTTTGTCGCCATTGCTTGCCTTCTTCATTTCCAACTTATCAAGCATTGGGTCCGATGTAGGATCTGAAAGATTGATAATTACGGTGTATGCCTGCTCTTTGGTACCATTGATAACCTTGATGGTTTGAACCAATTGTTTGCCATCTTCAGAAGCACCTTGGGTAAAATCATAAGTGTCTTGCTCTAATTTGGCACCCAAAGAGAGTTTGGTGGTAAATTGAATGGCTTCAATATTGGTTTCAGCCGCTACATCATTGAATGTCACAGTGTAAGTAGTGTTATCCACCTCACCATTGTACGTGGTGTTTTTGATAGAGATAGATTTGATGAGAGCCTCAATTGTGTCTTGAGGTTGAGGTTCTGGTTTACAACCTACTAATAGTACGCTCAACATGGCGATACTAAGAAAAAAAAGATTCTTTTTCATAATTGATTATTAATTTATGTTATTTGAATAATTAACTATCGTATAAAATTACCATCCCCATTCTGTATTTTGAGACAATGTATAGCCTTTTGTCTTATACAATGTAATTTGTCCAGAAGGGATAGGATTGATATAGTTGCGCTTGATTGGACGGTTGCGTTGACCGAGTGTATTGCGCAGGATATAGCCCTCAGTAGCATTAGGGTCTTCTAAAACCACCTCAGTTCCTCTGGTAGGATAGTCGCTTAAGCGGATATATGCGCCATAGCGGATATCAGGGTTGCAACCATTCCATAGATAATCGAGTTTGCACCAGCGCTTGAGGTCGTTGAGGCGGAAGCCTTCCATACAGAGCTCAACACGGCGTTCACGACGGATTTCCCAAAGCAATGCAGGAGTGATACCACCATCTGCATTTTTCTCGATTTCAAGTCGCTTAGGATCATCAAATGCTACCCCATTGATAGCAGGTTGGTCACCTACTATCTGAAGGGCAGGCAGATTGACATCTTCGCGTGCGCGAATCTTATTGATTGATTTGTCCAAATCAGCTTGAGTGAACGCAGCGCCTGTGAGCAAATGCAACTCGTATGTTGCTTCTGCATAGTTGAGCAAGACCTCTGCATAACGTAAGCATGGAGCGTCGGTAACGTTCTTTTGACCTGTCCAAGTAGGATCTGGTTTGTCAGCTTTGCTATCATCCATAAACTTGTTCCAAGAATAGCCAGATAGTGCGTAGTTGAACGGTTTGGTATCGCACCCTTTTACATAATACTTTGGGCGAATACACATGGTCAAACGTGCATCACGGTTAGCAAAAAAGTCGTCCGCCGTTGGAGCTACGAAATTAGCATCTTTGCTATAGAGAGGTAATCCATCGCTTGTCACAAACGCCTCCGCCAGTGAGCGACTCAATCCAGCTTGTGCCTCGGTGAACGAGTAGGTGAGTGTAGAGTGAGCTAGGACGCCATCTACATAGTGGCGATGCATGATAATTTCTGGATTACTGCCAAGGTCATCGCTGGTAAAGAGCGCGTTATAGGAAGGCGCAATAGCATATTTATTGGAATTCATCACCACTTCTGCCGCAGATTTTGCCATAGTAAGGCATTGTGTAGCCAGTTCCGTATCAATATTGTGGTATTTAAGGAATGTACCCTCGCGAAGCATGAATCGTGATGCCATAGCTGCTACCACATAACGGTTGATCTGTAGAGGTCCATCGTTTTCACGTACACTATCCATAGCGTATTGAAAGTCAGCCATGATGCATGAGTCCACAAACGCACGTGGATCACGGTCCTTATAGAGATAGTCCATGTCCTCTTTGTTGTTACTGAGTTTAGGTACTCGGTCATACCAAGGCACATCGCCATAACGGAATACGAGGTTACTATAATAACAAGCACGGAAGAATCGTGCTACGCCGCGCCAATGGTTTTTGACAGCAGGAGTAGCATCAATGCGATCAATGCTCGCTAATGCATAGTTAGTCTTGCGAATATTGCTAAAACTCCAAGAACCATCGGACTCAGGTACTACCAACGGTGTCAAATCTTTTTGCTCCACATCAGAAGCGAAATCATCATTTAATGTTTGTCCCATTAGGAATGGACCATGCGAAGTGCCTGTACCATATCCAGAGAAAATGGAAGTATAGAAACCATACATATAGGTACGTGCTTGGTCCTCGTTTTGCCAATACTCCTCATCGGTGAAATCATCATAAGGAGGTTGATTGAGGAAACTATCGCAACTAGTCATCGTAAAGGCTAATACAATAGCCCAAACGGATAGAAAAATATATTTTGTTTTCATATTCATACTATTACAAAGTTTCAATATTTCAGAGTTTCATTACAATGATATTTGCAAACCGCAACTGAGTTGGCGAGTGAATGGATAGATACGACCGAATCCCATTGCACCACCATCACCAGCAGAAGTAGCTGTTTCAGGATCAATTGGCAAATCACCAAGATGATCTATTTCGCATACATTTTCAGCACTGAAATATACACGGAACTTGTTGAAGTGCATTTTCTTGAGTACTTTGTCAGGCAAACTATAACCTACGGTGATATTCTTCAAGCGAAGATAACTCATATCCAGAAGGTAGCGTGATTGGCAAAGGAAATTGAAACCAGCAGCAGAATACTGTCCAGGTTGGTTGGTCTCTGTCAAGCGAGGATAATATGCGTCGGTGTTTTCAGGAGTCCAATAATCCGTTTGGTGTGCATAGTAAGTACCCTCTGAGAAGTTCCAACCAGGAATCATCATCGTACCAGTAGCCCAATATTGGCGTGAACCTACGCCTTGGAAGAAGATATTGAGATCAACTCCATACCAATCGGCTCCAATCTTGAAGTTGTATTCATAGCGTGGTGTTGTATTACCAATACGGCTCCAGTCGCCATGATTATCTACGGTTTTATCACCCCATGTGATCTCACCATTACCGTCCAAGTCTTTGTACTTCACATCACCAGGACCATATTTATATCCATAGCCACTGCTGTTTTCAAAATATGCTTGTGAAGCAATACCATCTACCAATGTTCCATCAGCATTGAAATCACTCTCTTGGAAGAGGCGGTCGGTAGTAAAGCCCCAGATCTCACCATAGATCTTACCCTCATAGTTGCTACCATCGATGACAGATGAAGTTTTGCGAGGGTGCTTGGTGACTATAGTTAACGCATCAGATACATTAGCAGATACATTGAGGCGAAGTCCATTGGCAAAACGGTGGTGGTAATCAATGCCGAGTTCCCATCCGTTGGTGGTCAATTGTGCCGCATTCTCGTAAGGAGCAGTAGCACCGAATGTGCTAGGCACTTCGCTACCACCTACTACCATGCCGTCGTTGATACGACGATAGATATCAAAGCTTACCCCTAATTCGTCGTTGAAGAAGCGTGTATCAATACCTCCATTGATAGTCTTGATAGTTTCCCAAGTAAATCCTTCAGCCAATGCAGTAGGAAGACCGAATGTGAGTTTGTTGGTTTCACCTATAATCCAGCCGCTATTAGACGAAGCCATGATAGCACGGAAACGGTTGTCACCAATATCTTGGTTACCAATAGAACCATAAGAAGCACGGATTTTGAGGAAGCTCCAATATGGATTAAGAACCTCCCAGAAGTTTTCTTCGCTAGCTACCCATCCGAGCGAACCTGAAGGGAAGAATCCCCATTGTTGGTCGGTTGGGAAACGAGACGAACCATCAAAGCGACCGTTCAACTCAATCAAGTAGCGGTTTTTGTATGCATAGTTAGCACGAGCAAAGAAGCCCATGATAGCCCAAGAGGTATGACTACCATATACGAATTTGTCGCCAATAGCCAATGGAATTTCTGGTTTGCTTTGATCAAGCAAATCGCGAACTTCAGCATTCATGTAATCTACCTCTTTGTATTCGATATTCATACCAGCAAAGACATTGAGACTATGTGCATCGTTCCATGTGTGCTTATAACGGAGAACGGCATTGCCAGCATGGTAGTTGCGGTTGTATTGATATTTGTCAATTTTGTTGCGTGAAGAAGCCGCCCAGTTGTCCACAAGTGCCATACTGCCACTCCAGAAATCCCAACCACCTACTGTACCACCACGTTGGGTGATGTGTTGGTTGTCAAGATTGTAGGTATAGTCGATATCCAATGTCAAGTCAGGAATACCCAACACGAATGTAGCACCTACAGAGAAACGCATATAGTCTTTGACATCACTATCCATGCTAGCCGCTGCTGTTTCGGTAACAGAGTTGCGGAAAGGAATACCCTCGTAAGTACCATATGGCATGATTGATGGCCAACGATAGAGATAATACAAGGCATCATAAGATGAAGTACCAAAATTGAATGATGTCTCCAAGTTGGTGCGTGTATAGAGTGCCTTGCTGCGTACTTTGAGCCAAGGTTTGATTTCGGTATCGGTAGAATAGTTAACCGAGAAACGATTATATGAATCAGGATTTACTTTTACTACACCCCCTTGTCCCATATAGCTGAGTCCCATATAGTAATTGGTTTTGCCCGCTGTACCAGAGAAACTCATGTTATGTTGTTGGCTAAAAGAAAAGTCTTTTACATATTCATCAGCCGCATTCCAACTGCGATAGAAGTGAGGTATACCCGATTTAAGTACGAAGTCACGACCTTCTACCATTTCAGGTCCGAGATCTTGTGAACCGAACATTCTGTCCCATTCGTACATAGCTTCAATATCATCTGCATCCCAAATCAATCCGCATGCATTGGTAAATACGCTTGTACCAGGAGTACGACGATTACGAGCTTCTAATGCCATCTCTGCACCGATATACGATTTGGCTATTTCAGGCAGAGCTGTAGGTGTAGCCCATGAGAAGTTGTTGGAATAGTTGACAGAAAATTTGGATTCTACGCCGCTTCCCGACTTGGTGGTAATAAGGATTACACCAAAGGCAGCACGTGTACCATAAATACTAGATGAAGCAGCATCTTTCAAAACAGAAATTTCTTTGATATCATCTGCGTTAATCATAGAGATGTCGCTGATTTCCACACCGTCCACAAGGATGAGTGGTTGGCTACCGCCCTCGTTGAGCAATGTACCTACTGCACCACGAATACGAAACTTAGGTGTATCGCCCAAGCGACCAGAAGAGTTGGTGACAGTAAGACCTGCTACAGCACCTTGCATACCCGTACCCACATTGGCAATAGGACGACCTTCTAATTGATCTTCTACGCTGATTGAACCTACTGCACCGGTCAGGTTAGCTTTACGTTGCGTATCATAACCTACAACAACCACTTCGTCTAACAAACGGGTATCCTCTTTGAGGACCACGTTAATTGTAGCACGATTATTGACTATTTCATTGATAGTAGTATAACCCATATAGGAGAATTGTAATTGTGCATTAGGTGCCACATCAATGGTATAGAAGCCATCAATGTCAGTGATAGTACCATTAGATGTACCTATTACAACTACACTCACACCTATCAAAGGTTCACCTTGAGCGTCCGTTACTTGACCTGTAACGACAGCAGCATTGGCTACTAATACAGTAGCCAATGCAATGAATAAAAATGCTAATCGTTTCATTTTATAACTTTCTTTCCGTTAATAATATACAATCCTTGAGGTAGGTTGCTATCGTCTGTACCGAGATATTGACCAGTAACAGTGTACACACCACTTCTAAAAATAGAAGCATCAACTTCTACGTTTTCAATCCCTGTAGAAACGATTGTTAGTTTGTCTTCATCAGGTGCAGATACTGCGCATGTGTAGTCGGTAGAAGGCAATGCCCAAGCACTTACACTACCTGCTCCAGAAGCATAGATATTACCTGCCACATCGAATACTACATTCCAACATGATTGTGCGAAACTGGTTTCAATACGTCCTGCAGACTCTAAAGAAGGCACGCCCTGCGCATCGTATTTCACATTCCAAAGGAGGATACCACCTGTAATAGCAGTAGCCATCATAGTCATATCTTTATTAAATCCGAGTGCACCACGTGTACGACCACCAAGAGTACCTGCAGAATTGAAGTCCACTTTGCCCTCTTTGTTGATGTGAATGAGGGCAGGAATTTCTGCATTATCTGTTGCACGGTCTTGGCTAATCCACCAACCATATTGGTCAGGTTGGATAAAGCTATTACCATTTTGTTGGAGGAAGTCTGCATTATCAAATACTAGTTTGCTAGGTGCTTGTTCCCATGGTGTAGCGAGTTCGCCAATATTGTATTGATACAAGCCCATAGGGTGAATCAATCCCTCCATATTGATATCCTCATCGAAAGTATAGAGTACGCGATCAGCACCTGTTCCCTCTACCCAAATATGGCTGATAGAGCCGTGAATGTCTTTACCATTCGCAGCGGTATAAATACCATTTTCTGCTGGTGTACCACCGAAGATTGGCGTAAGTTCAGATGGGTTAGCAGGATCCATGATGTAGGCATTATTAGGATATACGTCTGCCCACTCGCAAATATAAAGTTGATGGTCAGGACCTACTGTAACACGACATGGAGCACTAACAGCAGCAGCCCACTTGTCGGAAGTGACTTTCTCAACCATATCCATTGTAGCATCGTAGATATAAATTGCTTTATTTTCAAGTACTTTGTCGCCACTTGACTCTGCCACATAGAGTTGTCCGAAGTATGGAGAGTTGTAATCATTGTCAATAGCAAGACCTTTAGATGCCATCATCTTATCAGGTAAGTTATCTATTGCGCAGAATGCTTCACCCTCTTCTGGCAACGGCAAGCTGATGGCCTGCAGTGCCCAATTATAGGTACCTGGTGTTATACCATTCAAACTAACCTCAACACGATGTGAACCTTTGGTTCGGTTTTCAGCGAGATTCATAGGAACGGTAGCTATCACATTCTTATTTTCGTCCAATACTTGCAATGATAAGCCTGCAGCTGGTGCATTGAGTGTGTATGTAATAATCACTTTATTATCTGTTTCCAATGCAGCAGAAGACATATTGGAAGTATATGCATTTAATCCCTCAGTACGAACACCAGTATCTACTCCAGGATCTGGTTTTTCTTCTTCAGTTCCCGTTACACGTGGATATTTCTCACGATTGAGAGGCACGCGGGTAGTGTATGTATTATTTGTATTAGGCAATGCATATACCATCAATCGTTCATTGGTATTTGACACAATGTATAAGTTGCCAGCAGCATCGAAGTCCATACCCATGGTCACTACATCAGCATCGCTCCATTTGATGATATATTTCTCGGTAAGAGTTGGAGCTCCAGCAGCATCATATTCAACCTCCCAAATCTTTACAGTACCATATTCTGTACCTAAAGCCACCAAAGAGCCATCAGCATTGACAGCCATACCACCTTGTTGTACAGCATCTACACCATTGTTGGAGATATTGAAATCCACTTCGCCTTTTGCATTAACGTGCAGTAGTCCTGGTTTTGCATAGCTTGAGTTGTAGCGATATTGGCTCATGAAGAAGCCTCCGTGTTGGTCGTAAGCCAATTGTCCACTACCATTCTCCATAAAGACATTTGTCATATCCTTGTAGATAGTAGCTGTAGGTGCTTGTTTCCAAGGTAAGCTATCTACTTGTCCGATATTGTATTGCATGATATTGGTATATACAGTACCCATTGAGTTATCACGGTCGTAGGTATAAAGTACTTCGTCTTTGCCCAAGCCAGTCACATAGCAGTGCATAATAGGATTGGTGACTACTGTTTTTCCAGATTTCAATTGTCCTGTAGATTTGCTACGTTTACCTCCAAACAGCGTGATGAATGTACCATCTGGCTTAGCAGCTTCCATGATATAAATACCTGCTGAAGTATAAGATGAACTAGGTACAAATACGTCACCATTAGGTGCTACTGCAGGACGAGTAAGTGCCCATTGATAGTTGGTACCTGTATTATTTTCTCCCCACTCGATATTACCATGCCAAGCATTAGCCCCTTGCTTAGTGATATCTTGGAAGTCGCTACTGAGCACGAAGACGCCCATTGTAGAATTACGGAACGAATCAGCAGTACCTTCGGTACATTGTCCAGCCACTGAGTTGGTTACATAAACGCGACCGAAGTATGGGCTGGCAGGAGTTTTATCTACCGCTACACCACGTGGTGCATAGAATTGGAATATCTCATCATCGTTACTAATCTTCACAGGGAAAGCAATAGGACGTGCTGTAGCAGTAATGCTATAATGGTCAAAAGCAGTTTTGACGAATGGGTTTGCCACTTTATTAGGACCTTTCTTGAGAGCACCAATAGATTGTGTAGCAACAATCTCGTTGTTTTTCTCAATAGAGATAGTCACATCAGTAGCATCTTCATTGAGGCGGAAGATGAAATTCTTGCCATCATAATCCACCTCGCCTGCATAGATGTTAGCTACTGCAGAAGAGAGAGTTTGGTAGCGTTGCATGCCATAACCTTCAGCAATTGTCATGATATGGATAGTATAACCATCCACCCATGCCATTGTATGTGTATTAGGCGCATCGGTAGGCACTGTAGCAGGATAGAGATCGCTTGCCACTTTTGCGTTATCAAGACCGTTAGTAACATCAAAGAGTTGGAATTGATTTGCATGATGGGTAGGATCTACCATATACGCGTGGTCTGCATAGCGGAAGAATGAAACACCTGATGCAGCATAAACAGTACCGAGTGGAGAGATGGTGAGTTGTTTACCCGTAAGGTCTTCCTTAGCGGTAGAAGTGGCAACAGTTGCTTTCTTGGCATCTTCATCGTATGATACAGTATAAAGGGTGGTACCCTCACCAAGATAATACTTGCTTTCCCAGCGTGCACCACTGACTGCAAATGAATTACCTTTCACATCACTAACACTGAAGAGTTGGGTAGGATTTTGCAAGTTATCATCCCATGTGTAGAAAGTACCTTGGTCTTTTACTTTTGCAATAAGATAACCATCCGCAGTAAAGTTCATATCACAAATTTCCACTCCCGCAGGCATTGGCAATGCATTGCTGGTTGCGAAATCGAGTGAGTACTCTGTAATCTTGCCATCTACTAACAAATAGCACTTGCCATTGCGATGCAACGCGCGCGTGATATTATTAGGTGTGGTCTTTACTTCGTTTACTAATTCAAATTCGTATTTATTCAATGCTACAGCATCATTATCCACTTGAGGATAATCCTCCACATGCATGCGAATATTCTTCATACGCACTTTTACACCAGCAATCTCTTCTGCTTTTACAGTAACCTCTGTGGTAACAGTAGCATATTTATCTTTGGTAACAACTAGTTTATATGTACCCGGTGTCAAATCGTAGAATGCAAACACTCCATTGTACCAATTATCCGTTGTTTTTTCAGCAACCTTAGTGGTTCCTTTATACAACTCTACTTTAGCACCATTGATTGGCAACCATTGGTCATCACTGTTCTTAACATATACAAATTTAGGTTCACCCAATACATCCACCAACTCATTGCTTGATTTCACCCAACCACTAATGGTAGCTGTTTGTGGAAGGGGAGCATTGAACCATTTGTGGAAGTGTTGGAACATACGTAAAGCCTCGAGTTTGCAGTAGTCATCATTCATTAGGCGGTGTGTTTCTGGTGCATAGTCGTGGAAACTACCTTCGCTAAGGAAACCAGGAACAGTAAGAGGGCGAAGGACACCAAGTCCCATATCGTCACCATAGAACGTAAAATCACCACGCAACAATGGTTTTGGGCTGGTCCAAACGGTCAGAGGGTTTTGGATTTGGATGTTACCACTACTCTCTGCCATCTTATCACTTTGAGCAACTGTAGGTTGGTCATTGTATCCATGATAAAGCATCAAAAGATAGTTGGTTCGACCATTCAAAGCATTAGAATGGATAGATATGAAATGATCCACATTATTGGCATTTGCCTCTTCTGCAATTGCACTTAGATCGCGGTCATCACCATTGCGCAACTCAGCTTTTTCTGCTTCAGTAGCCCCTGGATAATATTCGAGGTCACGAATACCAGAGTTGTTGGTATGACGTGACATGATGACAGTAGCACCTGCTTTCTTGAGCATTTCTTCAAGTGCCAGAGCCTTTACAAGGTTGGATTTACTCTCCCAATAACCTTCAGGATTGCTCCATGTCTCTGGAACAGGGATCGTCCAACAACTACGGTCGTTTGCATCGTAGCCCCCATGTCCTGCATTGACATAAATCTTCAAGCCACTCAAATCAGTGCGTGCTTCAGCAGCATATTTGCGCGCTGCCAATCGCGCTGCTTGACGTTGTTTTTCCTTAGCAAGACGCGCCTCTTCAGCCTTGATGAAGTTGGTTTGCTCTTTTTGCGTTAGGTCGCGAGTTACTTTGCCATCAATAGAGCGAGATATATAACGAATATAGTCAATCTCGTCATGATCTTTGTAAAACTCTTGCATACCTGCCACATGATTGTTATCCAACCATTTAGGTGCATTCATACGTCCCATAGAGCGGACGTTTTCGCCGTTGATTCCGCACACGAATGTGCCATATTTGGCGGTAACATAAACAAGGTGTTTGCCATCAGGCGAAACACTTGCCCAGAAATAACTGGCATCATCCCCGTTGGGAGCTAATACATAATTGTGTTCTCCATTGGTTACCAACATCTTTTGATCTTGGATACTAACGGTAGGCTGCGCTACAAGCATAGTAGCCAGCAGCAAGCTTAGAAATAAAGTAAGTTTACGCATATTATTTAGTATTTGATGATTTGTGTTTCTTATTTGCTTATTGTATTACCCAACATATCGTAGGTAGTGCCTTGACGCATGATATAGACTTGTCCATTTTCAATCCATTTTTCTGCTTTCGGAGTTTCAGCATTTATATCTTCTACAGCATCTTCTAGCGAAATCGTTACCTTTTGTATCGCACTCCAAGTATCACCCGCATTGGGGATACGCGTTTTCACTCGCCAATAGTAGTTACCCAAAGGAAGATATTCTAAATTCTTGCGCAGTTTTGTTTCAAAAGAAGTTTCTGTCAATTCCTGTGCGAATACGATTTGGGTCATTGCCTCATCTTTAGCAAACTGGATGATGTAGCTATCAGCACCTTCTACGGCATTCCAACGGAAAGTGAATGGTAGTTTTTTTATGCCTCCGTTGGTAGGTGTTAATGCAGAAGTGGCTTTGGGTGTGCTTAGTGCTTTATCTAAAATGCGCAGAGCGTATTCGTTGTTGTATTTATCTAATACACTAACTGCTATTTGATGCGTGGTTGGAGTTATTTCAGAGGGTAAAGTAAATGTATTTATATAAGAGACACCTACTAACATATCTCCACGCGAATAGATATGTGGTAGGTTGATTGAATCGTTCGGTATAGCATAAACAGCAAAATGCACGTCACTATCCGCATGCGTCCATGTTAGCGTATTTGCGTTGATTGCAAGATTCTCGACCATTACTCGCTCTTGAGTAGGTTTCCAGTTGATAGCAGGAGGCAGTGCCAACTTGTAGAATTCTGCTGTTTCCTTCGTGAGATTTACGCGCAGCTTTGAACTATTGCTCCATGCGCGGGTGTTGTAAAACACAGCACCTGGTGCGCCATCTTTCACGGTGCGGTTGTACACTAATTGATTGCGGATTTCTGTAGCACTAAATTCCCCACTCTCGTATCTATACAACGCCATACTAGAGTAGAAATGTTTTCCAAATCGGTTGCAGATATCTCCCCACCATTTGCTAAGTTTCTTATAGTCTTGTCCACCTCCAATCTTCCAGTATAATTGCGGAGATAGGTAATCGACAGTACCTTCCTCCAGCCACGCTACAGGGTCACAGTAAATTTCGGCATACATATTACCGCCTGTGATATTATATGGCAGCGTGATGCCACGTTTGGATGCCACACTACTATCAGTAGTCCAAATGCCAAAGGGCGACACACCAAAAGTTACCCACGGCTTTACTGCCTGAATCGTATCATAGACTGCTTTAACCATCTTATTGACGTTTTGGCGACGCCAATCACCGACGTTCATATCATCGGGTTTGTATTTTGCGACACTTGCTGCATCTTGATTCGAAGTACCTCCATATGGATAGAAGTAGTCATCCATCAAGATACCATCAACATCATAATTATTGATAATATCCCCCACAACCTTTTTAATTTGCTGTAGCACTTCAGGTTGTCCAGGGTCAAGGTAAATATCGTTTTTGTAATACAGCAACCACTCTGGATGCGTATGTTTGTAATTTAATTGCGTAGTATCATCATTTCCCGTCCAATCATACCCACCACGCTTGCCATAACGATAAGGATTAATCCATCCGTGACAGGTCAATCCGCGTTTATGACATTCATCAATACAATATTGCAGAGGATCCCAACCAGGGTCCACTCCACGTCCATTATTAAGATAACTTGACCATGGTTCATAGTTAGATTTATAAAGAGCATCACACGCTGGACGGATATGGAACAAAACAGTATTCATATTGAACTTCACACAAGCATCCAGGAGCGCATTCAGTTCATTCTTCTGTGCTTCTTCTCCGACCGTATATGACAAAGGCCAGTCGATATTTGCTACCGTAGTCAGCCACGTAGCACGCATTTCACGTTTAGGATAGGGTTCTTGCCCTATTGCCCACATTGCAAACAAAGCAAAAATGAATAACACAGATAATCTTTTCATGGTTTGTAACGTGTTATATTATTAAGGTGTATATTTCCTTGAAGGAATACCAACAAACCACCCGAGGATTTCAAGCAGTTTGTTGGTATGTATTATTTTGTCATTGCCGACATTTACAAGTCGATTACTTCACTTCTTGTCCTAACATATTGAAGGTCTTACCATCGCGAATGATAAGCACTTGCCCATTGCGAATAATCTTTTGAGCATCTACAGAGATAGCCACATTGTCGATAGAAGTAGCTGTACCGCCAGTGATTACCAAAGAAGACTTAGCAGGAGTGGTGCATGTGTTTTCTGCAGTAGGCATAGCAAATTTATAAAAACGTTCAACAGATGCAGAAACAACATACAAGTCACCAGCATAGTCAAATGCTACACCATCAATATTGTTACCCAATGCTGGAGTGGTGTGCAGTTTCTCCAATGTAGGAACACCTGTCTCAGCGTCATAAGTCACCTTAAAGAGAGCTACCACCTTGTTTCCACCAAATGCCAATACATCTTCTGCTGCATTGTATGCACATTGACCGCGGTATGATGCATTAAAATCATTTGGGAACATTGTTGCATCTTCAGAAGAAGTTGTAACCTTATAATCCACGTCACCTGCAGCATTCACATGAGAAAGAACAGCGTAAGCATCTACCTGCCAACGGTTTTGTGCCAGCCAAAGACCACCACGGCCATCAGAAACGAGCGAAATATCTGGCACTCCCCAAATAGCATTTTGTGCAACAGTATCCATTTTACCACCCTTCACTTTTACTATCGTACCTCCAGTAGCTGTATTAGAGTTATCCATTACATATAGAGTACCTTCTTCGTCAAAACAAATAGCATTTGCAGCCGTAATTTTCAAACCTGCAATCAAGTCTGTAGCCTCTCCTGCGAGATTAGCTGGATCCATACACCACACAGCAGACGATCCAGATACATTATAAGCAAAAGCAATGTGATTATCCACAGGATTAACAGCCATACGGTGTAAAGCTTGGCGTGACTGATCAGTCAAAGTAACGTTACTTGGCAGAATACCTACATTGGTAGTAGGATTAAGTTCATTCAACTCTTGGTCATAAACAAAGATACCACGTTTTTGAGTATCTGCACGTTCAGAACCACCATCGGAAGCACCATCAGTAGCCTCAGCCACGTAGATTTGACCAAAATAGTCAGACTCTGGATTATTATCTACAGCAACATCTTGTGGCAGATAGAAATTGTAGATACCGCGATTAACATCGGTAACCTCAGTTAATTCAGCAATTGCTTCGCCTGTAAGTTCTACAGCCCAATTTACAGCATCTTTATGAAGCTTTGCTAGTTCAAGAGTCACTGAGTTAGCACCTGCCACTACATTTTCCAAAGGCAGTTTTGCCACCGCATTGCCATTTACATCAACAAGCACCAAGTTTGCAGTTGTAGCAGCAGTGGTTGCCTTAAACTCGAAGGTATAAGCATCTCCCACTTGTGTTGAATTGAGATCGTACGCCCATGTGCGTTGTGCATTTGCCACACCTACCATCGCTATAACAGCGAGGAGAGAGATAAAAATTCTTTTCATGTTTATTAGATTTTAGAGTTAATATAAAAAATTGTATCTTGACTTACATCCATAAATCGGCGACAAAGGTACTATTATTTTTTCATTTATGCAAACGTTTTCGAAAAAAAAATTATTTTTTATTTTTTTTTGCCAACTATTAGGACGCTGCGCTATAGAGCGAGGGACACCCTATGGGCGATGAGCCACAGTTAAGACGCCATTGGATAATGGATAAAGGACGCCCTATAGGCTATTGGATAATGGATACCGCGTTGTGAGAGACTCGGTGTTTTCTGCTTATTAACAGCGTTATCCTACGTATATCCTACGTATATGTTACGTATATCCTACGTAATAGACAAGGAAAAGATAGGGT